>JAZNTA010000049.1:0-2970 GCA_045591525.1 Acutalibacteraceae bacterium
CCCCCATTTTTGTTGGGAAAATTTACCCTCAAAATTCTTACCTTGCAAACTTACCTTATGGGGTGAAGAAGTGAAAACGATGGCAAATTTTTATCTTCCCCCAATGGTCTATTTGGATTTTTACCGACATTTTACCCTCAAAAATCATCAATTCTTACCGAGGTAATGGGGGAAGATAAAAAAACGCTGACCGTTTTTTCAAGTCTAACAAAAATTCTGTGAAGTTTTTTTCACAAAACCGCTTCACAAGGGCTTTTTCGCTGCATTTTGCCACTTACCCGAACCTTGTCGCAACCACCGCGACACGCCCATTAAAACGCAAAAAGGCGGCAAGATTTCTCCTGCCGCCCTCAACTGAAAATATTGTTTTTTTATGAAAGCTGCTTGAAAAATCGAAACATTATGTTATATTACTAAATAACGAGGTGTTGTTATGCTGGTATATGAAAAAGATTGTTGTAAAACAGAAGCAGAAGTTTTCAAGGCTTTGGGACATCCCATCCGCTTGTGGATCGTCAAGCAGCTTGCTGACGGGGCGGAACATTGTGTCTGCGAATTTGTCAATGCTGTTGGTGTTAAGTTTGCCACAGTCAGCCAACATTTGACGGTTTTGAAAAATGCCGGAATCATTACCGATGATAAACGGGGCAAGCAGGTTTATTATCGCTTGCAATGCCCATGTATACTTAATATGATCGAGTGTATCGGAAAGAAAAAGGTCGAGTGATCTTTTTTTTACAGATACATTTAGTCGTTTAACTAAATAAATAAACAAAGGAGAAGAAATCATGAACATTTGGACCTTTATTCAAAATGAACTGCTGGGAATGAACTATCTCAATGAAGCAATCGGGAAAATGCTTCAAAAATCCGGAGTGGATATTTCCGGCAGATGGGGCGGTTCATTACAATTTTTTCTTTATGATACGCTGAAAATCACTATATTATTGTGCGTTTTGATTTTTGTTATCTCTTATATCCAAAGTTATTTTCCACCGGAAAGGAGCAAGCGTATTCTGGGAAAATACCGTGGGGTATGGGCAAATATTCTGGGAGCGTTGCTGGGGACAGTCACTCCATTTTGTTCCTGTTCATCGATTCCGCTTTTTATCGGTTTTACCCGTGCCGGATTGCCGCTTGGGGTAACGTTTTCATTCCTCATATCTTCTCCGATGGTGGATTTGGGCAGTCTGATACTGCTGATGAGTATTTTCGGCGCAAAAGTGGCAGTTGTCTATGTGATTGCGGGGCTGGTCATTGCCGTGATCGGTGGCGGCATCATTGAAAAATTGCGTATGGAAAAGTATGTTGAAGAATTTATTTACCAAACCAATATAGCTGCGTCAACAGAGTCTGCCGTGTTAAACCGCAAAGGGCGTTTGCTGTACGCAAAAGAGCAAATGTTTGATACTTTCAAAAAGGTTTTTCCTTATATTCTGATTGGCGTTGCGATCGGAGCGTTTATCCATAATTGGATCCCTCAACACTATGTGGAAAATCTGCTGGGAAATAAAAATCCTTTTGGCGTAATTCTGGCAGTAATTGCCGGGATCCCGATGTATGCAGATATTTTTGGAACGATCCCGGTTGCAGAAGCGTTACTGGATAAGGGAGCATTGCTTGGAACTGTTCTTGCTTTTATGATGGCGGTTACGACTTTAAGTCTGCCCTCTATTATTATGTTGCGTAAAGCTGTCAAACCGCAGTTGCTTACGCTTTTTATTGCAGTTTGTGTGATCGGCATCATAGTGGTCGGTTACCTGTTCAATATTTTTCACAAATTCTTTATCTGAAAGGAACTTTGTAAATGAAAATCCAAATTCTTGGAAGCGGATGCAGCAAATGTCAAAAACTTTTTGCCAATGCAGAAATGGCAGTAAAACAACACCACATCGAGTGTGATCTGGAAAAAATCACCGACATTGAAAAAATCGTGGCAATGGGGATAATGGTCACTCCGGCATTGGTAATTGACGGAAAAGTCGCCAGTTCCGGAAAGGTTTTGTCTGTTGAGGAAATTTCAGTGCTGTTGAACAAGGGGAATCAAAATTGCACCTGCAATCAGACAACACAGAGGACTTGTTGCTGTTCCGGTAAAAAGCCGGGAAATCGGCTTAAAAAAATCATAACCATTCTTCTGTTGATCTTTGTTATTGGGAGTGTCCTTTATGTGATAGACCGGGAAACGAAAACGGCAGCTCCGGCAACTGTCCCGGAAAGTGTTTCATCAAATGAGTTGAAAGTCTATTACTTTCACGGTACAAAGCGGTGTATGACTTGCAACACCATTGAACAACTTGCCAGAGAAACTGCGGAAAAATATAAAAATGTCAAGTTCATTTCCGTAAACGTTGAAGAACCGCAAAACGAACACTTTGTACGGGATTTTCAGCTGGTCAGTCGCAGCGTGGTAATGGAAAGGAATGGCAAAATTGAAAAGTTCGACCGGGTTTGGGAGTTGGTTAGGAGTCCGGAAGATTTCAAAAAATATCTTGACGATGGCATAGAGAGGTTGTCGAAATGATTACGGCGGTAACAAGTGCTTTTTATCTGGGGATTCTCTGTTCAATAGCCCCGTGTCCATTGGCAACAAATATTGCGGCCGTGGGATTTATCGGACGAAAAAGCGGTCATAAAAAAGCGGTAATAATTACAGGCGTGTGTTATGTGGCGGGGAGAATTTTGACATTTATTCTGTTGGGACTTCTATTGACAACGGTTATCAATTCCGTACCTCAAACATCCCATATATTGCAAAAATATATGAATATAGCATTGGGACCATTGCTGATTATAGTCGGAATGGTCTTGCTTGAAATGATAAAACTTCCATTGAACAGTAAACTTGATTTAAGATGCAACATAGAAAAAGTTGCTGCAAAAGCGGGATATTGGGGAGCTTTTTTGATGGGAGTTATCTTTGCATTGAGTTTCTGCCCGACATCTGCGGCTTTGTTTTTCGGAGCATTG
>JAZNTA010000050.1:0-1819 GCA_045591525.1 Acutalibacteraceae bacterium
AGGAGTCTGGGCCGTGTCTCAGTCCCAATGTGGCCGTTCAACCTCTCAGTCCGGCTACCAATCGTCGACTTGGTGGGCCGTTACCCCACCAACTATCTAATTGGACGCGAGTCCATCTTACAGCGGATTGCTCCTTTGATATACCGAGGATGCCCTCAATATATATTATGCGGTATTAGCAGTCGTTTCCAACTGTTGTCCCCCTCTGTAAGGCAGGTTACTCACGCGTTACTCACCCGTCCGCCACTAAGTAAAACAAGAAAATCCTTTAGCAAGCTAAATTCAATTCAGCGTTTTACTCCGTTCGACTTGCATGTGTTAGGCACGCCGCCAGCGTTCGTCCTGAGCCAGGATCAAACTCTCTAAAATATTATATCTCAACACCGAAGTGCTAAAATCTTTTTAGATAAGCTTTATGCTCATTCTTCGAACAATGCTGACGCATTTGTTCTGTCCTTCAATACTTTTAAAGTACTTGACTTTCTCTCAATTTCTCTCGAGAATTGTCGGGTCCTTATTATTGTCGTTGTTTAATTTTCAAGGTCCGTTTCGCTCCCTCTCTCAAGGGCGCCCGATTATAATACCACATCAAATAAGCTTTGTCAACACTTTTTTTTACTTTTTTCGAAACTTTTTTTAAATTTACATTTTTTACAGTTTTTGGAGTTGAAAAACACGTTTTGTGTGCATTTTCAACTTAGAAATTCTCTTAATTTTAACAATATCCTTTTTTCTGCTCTTGATACCTGTACTTGAGACATATTAAGTAGTTCTGCAGTTCTGCTTTGTGTCAAGGCATTATAATACCTATAGGTTAAAATTTTTCTTTCAATTTCTTCTAACTTTTCAAACGCCTCATCCAAAACCAACCTGTCAGAAATTTCCTCCTCACAGGATATTGTTGGCAAATCTGTTTCGGTTATACCATTATCTCCTTCAAAAGTAAGTGAAACAGTTGCTTGCGAAGCGCAAAGTGCTTCTGTCACTTCTTCAGAACTAACATCCAAACTTTGTGCCAATTCATTTACCGTTGGTTCACGATTTAAACTTTGTTCTAAGATTTGCTTTTGTCGGTTAATTTTCAAATACAGTTCTTTAATACTTCTTGAAACCTTTACAGCGCCACCGTCGCGAAACAGTCTTCTTACCTCTCCCATAACAACAGGAACTGCATAGGTTGAAAAAGAAAAACCTCTTGTTTGGTCAAAAGCGTCGGTTGCTTTTATAAGTCCTATGCACCCTGCTTGGTATAAATCATCATACTCAATACCACGTCCGGCAAAACGCTTGCAAATTGAATGTACCAAGCCGAGATTATTTTCTATAAATTCTTCACGGCTTTTTTTACTTTCAACCATTTATATTATATCTTTGGCTGATTTTTTTAGTCATAACGATTGTAGTACCCTTACCTACTACCGAGCGCACTTTAAGAGTATCCATAAAACTTTGCATTACAGCAAATCCAAGGCCCGCACGCTCACCACCAACGGTTGTGTAAAGCGGTTCCATAGCCTTTTCTACATTTTCTATCCCGCAACCTTTATCACGAATTTTAATTTTAATTGAATTTGGTTCTATTAATTCAGCAGATATGTAAATTTTACCGATACGGTTATTATACGCATGGACGATACAATTTGTTACCGCTTCAGAGACAGCGGTTTTTATATCACTTATTTCTTCAAGGGTTGGGTCAAGTTGTGTAGCAAAAGCCGAAACCACCGCTCTCGCAAAGCCTTCATTAGAAGAACGTGACATTAAGGTCATATTAAAACTGTTTTTTACCATTTTATTACCTACTTTCTAATTTTGCTAA
>JAZNTA010000051.1:0-8833 GCA_045591525.1 Acutalibacteraceae bacterium
CCCTCTAAAAGAAGATTTGGAGTGGCAATATATGTGAATAAGAGGTCAAGTATAATTGTTAAAAGATATGCTGAGCAAGTAATGTAAAACATTTTCTTTTTTGTTTTCAATCTATTCACCCTTTCACATATATTGTATCAATTTGTTTATCAGAAATTGTAATCAGGTTTAACGATTTTTCCTGTGTTTGCAGATTCAACAATTGCAAGGCAAGCAGCAACAGTTTTTGCCCCTTCTTCAACAGGAGTGGGAACGGGCGTGCCGTTAACAATAGCGTCACCGAATACTTCAAATTCTTTAACGAAATTGTGGTTATTGACTTCAAGCTCAATAATTTCGGGTTTTTCGGGAGCAACGCCGTTTTCATCTGCAACAAATAACTGCATTGTAGGAGATGTGTTATCGCAGATGATTGTACCCTTTGTACCGTAAATAACAGTTCTCATTGTGTAGTCGCGTTTGCAACCTGTGGAAACGTAAACCTTGCCTGCAACAT
Organism: Acutalibacteraceae bacterium; assembly: GCA_045591525.1. Taxonomy (GTDB): domain Bacteria; phylum Bacillota; class Clostridia; order Oscillospirales; family Acutalibacteraceae; genus DTU089. The sequence continues at coordinate 497 of JAZNTA010000051.1, forward strand.
CGTTAGGGAATTTCATAATAGCGATGGTAGAATCATCGTATGTAACTGTGGGCAATAATTTATGTGTTCCGTAAGCGAAAACTTCTTCAGGGTCGCCTGCAAGCCAACGGAGAAGGTCAACTGCGTGACAACCGCCGCCGATAACACCATGACGAGCGTTATCTGCTCTCCAGTTTTGTTTGTTGGAAACGATGTTCATATAGTCGTGAGCATATTCGCTTTCAACGAAATAAAGCTCGCCGAGAGTGCCATTGTCGATAAGCTCTTTTGTTTTTGCGAAAGAGGGAGTGAAACGGCAAATCTGACCAACCATAAAAATGCAATTTGATTTCTTTGCAGCTCTTACCATTTCAGTTATATCTTCTTTTGTGAGTGCAAGAGGCTTTTCGCATAAAACGTGTTTGCCTGCTTCGAGCATTTCAAGAGCAACCTGTTTATGAAGCTGGTCGGGAATACCGATTGAAACAGCATTGATTTCGGGATTGTTTATAATATCGTGATAATCAAGAGTACATTTTTCTTCGGGAATATTATATTTTTCAGCTGCGAATTTGAGTGACTTTTCATCGCAGTCGCAAATCAAACCGATTTCTGCACCATAAGCTAATGCGCCTTCAAGGTGAGCTCTACCGAATTCAAGACCGATAATACCGGCAACAATTTTCTTTTCCATTTTGAGTTTCTCCTTTATGTTTATTATCTCTATATTTTAACATTTATGAGAATAATTGCAATACCCATTTTCACACATTAACATTTTTTTCATACCCTAATATCAGGAGGTAGAGCAATATGACTACTCTTGATAAAATTTCAACAGGGGAATTTGCTATTGTTGTATCGGTTGATACTCAAATTTCGCTGAAACAAAGATTATATGATATAGGCCTTGTACCTGGAACAAAAGTAAAGGTGGTTCATCAGAGTCCGTCGGGCAATCCTCGGGCATATCTGGTTCGTGGTGCAGTTATTGCTTTGAGAAATTGTGATGCTGAAAAAATTATTGTGCGTGTTGATTGTGATGAGTAGAAAAGAAATTACTGTAGCTTTAGCAGGAAATCCGAATGTAGGAAAAAGCACGGTGTTTAATGCTCTGACAGGTTTAAAACAACATACAGGGAATTGGACAGGTAAAACAGTTGATTTGGCAAGTGGAAAGGCAGAGCGAAACGGCTATATATATAACTTTATCGATATTCCGGGAACATATTCTTTAAAACCTCGTTCAAAAGAGGAGATAGTCGCAGGTGATTTTATTTGTTTTGGCGGTGCTGATAAAGTGGCTGTTGTTTGCGATGCAACAAGCCTTGAAAGAAATTTATACTTAGTGCTTCAAATACTTGAAACCGGTGCAGATACAGTTGTTTGCATAAATCTTCTTGATGAAGCAAAGAAAAAAGGAATAAGTGTCAACACAGCTTTGTTAGAAAAAGAATTAGGGGTTTCTGTTATAGGGATGACTGCCAGAAACGGCGAGGGGATTGAAGATTTGTTAACCCGACTATCTCAAAATGCAAACAGTAAACCGCTGAAGGTTAAATATAGCGAACATATAGAAAGTGCAATTGAGTACATTATCCCCATATTAAAAAAATATAATGTTAATAAACTCAATCAAAGATGGTTTTCTTTGCGCCTTTTGGAAGATGACCCAAATGTAAAAGATTTTTTAGAGAAAAATAATGAATTAAGCGATAATCAAAAAAACGAGATTTTAAAAGCTGTTCAAAATGGGAGAGCATTTTTGAAAGGTGAAAATGAATTGGATGAGTTGTCTGAAAATATTGCTTCAACTGTATATGAAACTGCATCCCTAATAAGTTGTAAAGTCGCCTTAAAGTCTGACAAAGAATATAAATTAACAAAAGGCGATAAAATTTTCACTAATAAATTATCTGCATATTTTGTTATGTTTTTAATGCTCAGTGTAATTCTTTATATAACTATCGCAGGTGCAAACTATCCCTCACAATGGTTATCAGTTTTTTTCAACTGGTGCGAATTAAAGCTTATGGATATTGCCGGTTTTATGAATATGCCCGAATTTCTGAAGGGTATGCTTATATCGGGTGGGTTTCGTGTTCTGGGTTGGGTGGTTTCGGTTATGTTGCCGCCAATGGCGATATTTTTTCCGTGTTTTACTCTTTTGGAGGATTTAGGGGTTTTACCACGGGTTGCATATGTTCTTGATAGCAGCTTCGGTAAAGCTCAGACCTGCGGAAAACAAGCTCTTACAACCTGTATGGGTTATGGCTGTAATTGTGTTGGTATTTCAGGGGCAAGAATTATTGATTCAAAGAGAGAACGACTTGTTGCGATACTTACAAATAGTTTAACCATTTGTAACGGCAGATTTCCTGCTATAATTACTCTGATTTCGGTGTTTTTGATTTCAGATAATGGTTTTTTTAGCGGAGTTTACGGTGCTTTGATACTAGCTTTGATAATTGTTTTAAGCCTTGGCTTAACGCTTTTAGTTTCGAACCTGCTTTCAAAAACTTTGCTGAAGGGAGAAAATTCCCATTATATTCTTGAAATCCCCCCATACAGAAAACCTCAGATATCAAAGGTTATTGTGAATTCTGTTTTAAACAGAACCCTTCTTGTTTTATTCAGAGCAGTTGTGGTTGCATTTCCGGCAGGTATTATAATATGGCTTCTGGCAAATGTAACTATTGGTGAAATGAACATATTGAATTATATAACCACATTTTTTGCTCCACTGGGAAATCTTATGGGTATGGATGGAGAAACTCTTTCTGCATTTTTCTTAGGTGTTCCTGCCAATGAAATTGTTTTGCCCATCACCTTGATGTCATATCTTGGAGCAGGTGAGATGATCAACATCGAAAACAATAATGTTATCGGTGAAATATTGAGGACCAACGGATGGACACATATTACAGCAATTTGTTATATCGCTTTTTCTGTGGTCCATTTTCCTTGTGCAACCGCGCTTTTAACAATTTATAAAGAAACCAAAAGTAAGAAATGGACTTTATTTGCATTCGTAATTCCAACGGTTTTAGGCGTTGCTTTGTGCGGTTTAATAAATATCGTAGGTAATATTTAAGATTATCAAAAAATATTTCATTTTTTTGAAAAAAACACTTGCTTTTTGACTTTCTTTGTGGTAGTATTCTACTGCTAATGTGTTATCAAAAACAAAGAGGTGAAATTAAATGAAAGAAGGACTTCATCCCAAATACGGCGCAACACAGGTAAAGTGTGCATGCGGCGCAGTTCTCGAAACAGCATCCACAAAAGACGGTATGCGTGTTGATATCTGCTCAAAATGTCACCCCTTCTTTACCGGCAAGCAGAAGCTCGTTGATACAGGCGGACGTGTTGAAAGATTCAATAGAAAATATAACCTCTCTAAGTAAGTTATATCTGCTTGATAAGTCGGTGAGTTATCACCGACTTTTTGCGTTTTAAAGGACTGTTGTGTATGAGTGATTCTTATAAGACTCTCGCAAGGGAAGCTTGCGATGAGTATATAGTTAAACATTCGCGTTTTATCGGGTACGCAAAACCTGTCAAAACCGAAAAAGAAGCAACTGACTATATTAATGAAATTTCCAAGAAGCATTGGGATGCAAAGCATAATGTTTATGCTTATTCTATAAGAGAAAGTGGTGTTAAACGCTATTCCGATGATGGTGAACCTCAAGGGACTGCAGGTATGCCGGTTCTCAACGTTATTCTTCAGGAAGATGTAACAGACTGTGTAGTTGTTGTAACCCGTTATTTCGGCGGTATTCTTTTAGGTGGTGGCGGTCTTGTCCGTGCCTACACTCATTCTGCCAAAATAGGAATTGATGCAGCTGAAATAATCACTCTTTCAAAATGGACTGTCTGCGAAATTCAATGTGAGTATACATTTTACGGAAAACTCGAAACATTTATAAGAGATTTTGGTGGGGTAATAGAGGATAGCGATTTCGGTGAAAATGTTACGCTGAATTTTCGAATAAAGAAAGGTCTTGAAGAAAGTTTTGATAGAAAACTTCAGGATTTAAGCAACGGCAAAGTCAGTTTTTCTCAAATCGGAGAGGTAATTGCAGGAGAATAAATTTAATAAAAGATTAAATAGTAAATTTTTTCAAAAAAATCCGTCAAAAAAAGAGGGATTTTTTTGTTTTTATAGTATTATAAATTAAAAGGGTATTTTTTGTTATAAAGGCGGTGCTTTCTGTGAATGGTGAAATAAGGAAAAGAACTCTTGCAAGAGAACGAATTTCATTTTCAAAATATGCCATGCTTTGCGATAATTCAAAAGGAAGAGTTGTTCCTGAAGAAGAATGTCCTGTTAGAACTGCTTATCAGCGTGATAGGGATAGAATTATTCATTGCTCCGCTTTCAGAAGATTGAAGGATAAAACTCAGGTTTTTTTAGCACCCGGTAATGTTCATTACAGAACCCGTTTGACTCATACCCTTGAGGTTTCCCAAATTGCAAGAACAATAGCACGTTCTCTTGCTTTGAACGAGGATTTAACAGAAGCGATTGCTTTAGGTCACGATTTAGGGCATACCCCCTTCGGTCATGCAGGTGAGAGAGCGCTTAATCAGGTTTATGAAAAAGGTTTTACCCATTTTGAACAAAGTCTCCGCGTTGTCGACCACCTTGAAAGAGCAGGGGAAGGCTTAAACCTTACATATGAGGTAAGAGATGGTATTCTTTGCCACACAAGAGGTAAAGAAGCAGATACCCTTGAGGGCAGGATTGTTAAACTAAGCGATAAAATTGCTTATATTAACCATGACATCGATGATGCAATCCGTGGTAACATAATAAGTGAAGATGATATTCCTTTGGAAATCCGACTCGTTGTAGGTTTTACGAAGGCGCAAAGAATTAACAGTATGGTTATGTCTGCCATTAATAACACCAGAGATGAGTTGAAAATGGCTGATGATGTTCAGAATGCTTTTGACCAATTACATTCTTTTATGTTTAAGTATGTTTATACTAATCCTAAGTGCAAGAGTGAAGAGGGTAAGGCGGAAAGTATGATAAAAGAGCTTTACCGTTATTTCTCAAACGACCCTGATAAAATGCCTGAATTATATCAGGAAATTGCGAAAAAAGAAGGCGCTCAGCGTGCCGCTTGTGATTATATTTCAGGAATGTCCGATAGTTATTCTCTCAAAGTTTACAATGATTTATTTGTACCAAAGACGTGGGACTTTTAACTTTTCACTCTTCACTATTAACTATTTAACTTGAATTGGTGGTGATACACATGGCTCGTTTTTCAGATGATTTTATTCAACAAATCAGAGATAACAACGATATTGAATCTGTTATAGGCAGTTATATTGAGTTGAAAAGAAGAGGTAAAAACCTTGTTGGTCTTTGCCCTTTTCATAACGAGAAAACGCCGTCATTTACTGTGTATCCCGATACCGCCTCTTACTACTGCTTCGGTTGTGGTGCAGGTGGAGAAGTAATTAATTTTATAAGAAATATCGAAAATCTTGACTTTATTGAATCTGTTAAGCTTCTTGCTGACAGAGCCGGTTTGAAAATTCCCGAAACTGATAGCTACGATGATGCAATAGCAAAATTGCGTCGCAGAATTTATGAGGCTAACCGAGAGGCTGCAAGGTTTTATCATGAAAATCTTTTTACCGAAAAAGGAAAGCAACAGCTTGACTATCTTTTAGGTCGTGGGGTTTCTCCTAAAATGATTAAGCATTTCGGTTTAGGTGCTGCTCCTGATGATTGGCATGCTCTTGCAGAGCATCTTAAAAACAAAGGCTTTAATCGTGATGAGCTTGTCGCGGCAAACCTTTTGAGAAGTAGCGAAAAAAATGGTAAGCGATATTATTACGATGCTTTCAGAAATAAGGTTATGTACCCTGTAATAGATTTAAGAGGTAATGTGGTAGCTTTTGGCGGACGAGTCCTTGATGATAGTAAACCTAAATATATAAATACTTCTGATACGCTTGTATATAAAAAAAGTAACGAACTATTTGCTTTGAATTTTGCCAAAAACGGAAATGACCGTAAACTAATTCTCTGCGAAGGTTATATGGATGTTATTGCTCTTCATCAGGCAGGTTATGAAAATGCAGTAGCAGGTTTGGGTACGGCTTTAACTCCCGAACAAGTCAGTCTTATTTCCCGATATGCAGACGAGGTTGCTCTTTGTTATGACTCAGATGAAGCGGGTCAGAAAGCCGTAAGAGCGGCAATGACTTTGTTTTCTAAAACCGGTGTTAAAGTAAAGGTTATTCGGCTTGAGGGTGGCAAAGACCCTGATGAAATTATAAAAAAGCATGGTATAGAACGTTTTGGCAGGTTGCTTGATAAGGCAGATAACGACACTGAGTATAAATTGTCAAAGCTTCGTGAAAAATATATTGTTGAAACGGATGACGGAAAGCTGAATTTCCTTCGTGAAGCTGTAAAGATTCTTGCATTCTGTGATTCTATTGAAAGAGATGTTTATGCAATGCGCCTTTCGGACGAGCTTGGGGTAGGAAAAGACGCAATACTTCAACAAATTAACGAAGTAAGAAAAAAAGAAAATTATCGTAAATCAAAGGCTGAACTGTCTACAGCGCAAAAAAAGGTTCAGAATTTAGATGTTGCGGCAGATCCGCAAAGACTAAAAAATGTCAGAGCGGCAAAAGCAGAAGATACAATTCTTGTTACGCTTCTTAATAATGCTTCGTTTTACAAGAATTTTAAAGAAAGACTTTCAAAGGATGTTTTTGTTACTCCTGTTAACAAGCATCTTTTAGAAATAATAATCAAACGTCTTGAAGAATCGGAAAGTATAGACATTTCCCATCTTTCTCAGTATTTAACATCGGAAGAAGTAAGTGTTGTTGCAAGGCTACTTGCAAATCAGGCGATGGTATCAAATACATTAAAAGAATGTGAAGACTGTCTTTTGGTTCTTGAGGAAGAAAAGAAAAAAAGAGAAACACCGTCTCTCTCTCAAATGAGTGATGACAGTTTTCTTGAATTGTTCAATTCTCTCAAAAAAGACGAAAATAATTAAGTTTATAATAATTAAGCTATAAAGTGTGAAAAAGAAAGGTGATGCTAAAATGGAAGGTTGGGAGAAAAAACCGCAAATTAAAGCACTTATCGATAAAGGTAAGGTAAGCGGTAAACTTGCAACTCACGACATCGACAATGTTATCCTTGAAATTGAAGGCTTTGATGTTGACGATATCGAAAAACTCTATGAGCTTATTGAAAGCAACAGTATTGAAATTATCGATGATATCGGTGATGAAATGTTAGATGCTCTTTCAATGGACATTGAGTCAACAAAAACACCTGACGAGGAGAGCCCTGCAGATGCAAAAGCAATGGCAATTGATGACCCCGTTAAAGTGTATCTTAAAGAAATTGGACGAGTTCCGCTTCTTACATCAGAAGAAGAAATCGAACTTGCTATCAGAATTTCTGAAAATGACCAGGAGGCAAAGCAACGCCTTTCTGAAGCAAATCTTCGTCTTGTTGTAAGTATTGCAAAAAGGTATGTAGGCAGAGGAATGCAGTTCCTTGATTTGATTCAGGAGGGTAACCTTGGTCTTATTAAAGCTGTTGATAAATTTGATTACACTAAAGGTTTCAAATTCTCAACTTATGCAACTTGGTGGATTCGTCAGGCTATTACCCGTGCAATTGCTGACCAGGCAAGAACAATCCGTATTCCTGTTCATATGGTTGAAACAATTAATAAAGTTAAGAAAACAAATAGCCAGCTTCTTCACGAAAACGGCAGAGACCCGACTGCAGAAGAAATTGCAGAAAAGCTTGATATGCCCGTTGAAAAGGTTCGTGAAATTTTAAGAGTTGCACAGGAACCCGTCTCTCTTGAAACACCTATCGGTGAAGAGGAAGACAGCCACCTTGGAGACTTTATTCCCGATGATGATGCTCAGGCACCTGTTGATGCTGCATCAATGGCTCTTATGAGAGAGCAGCTTGCAGAAGTACTTAAAACACTTACTCCCAGGGAGGCGAGAGTTTTAAGCCTTCGTTACGGTCTTGAGGACGGAAATCCCAAAACTCTTGAAGAGGTTGGTAAGGAATTCAATGTTACCCGTGAGCGTATTCGTCAGATTGAAGCGAAAGCCCTTCGAAAGCTTCGTCATCCTTCTCGCTCAAAGAAGCTTCGTGATTTTTTGGATTGATTTTTTTGAACTTTTGTATTATAATGTTAATAATTACAAAATATATAGGAGAAATAGTTATGAAAAAAACAAAAAAACTCGTTTCTGTTTTACTTGTTGTTTCTTTATTCCTAACAGTTATGATGCCTTTAACAGCATCTGCTGCAACAGTTTCGTATGATATAACAA
>JAZNTA010000052.1:0-1550 GCA_045591525.1 Acutalibacteraceae bacterium
AGATGGTTTGCTTAAAGTCAAGCCGATTTTGAAATATTTTGGTAATTTTTATCAAATTCTTTATCGGCTATGACCATTCCCCGGAGAATTAATAACATCTTTCTCATCACAGCACATCGAGCCTGCATTCTGGTATTTCCTTTTGCAAGCAGCCGGTCATACAAATCCTGTAATGCCGGAATCCGTGGCAATGCTGTTTTTGAACACATATAAAGGAAGCGTCTGACCAAGGGGCTTCCTTTTTTACTTAAATGGGTTGAATTGACGCTTGTTCCTGATTGTTTTCTTACTGGATTTAATCCGCTCATTGCAGTTATTTTACGTCTGGTTGTGTAGTCTTTTAATGATCCCAATTCGCTTAATAAAGTTACTGCAGTAGCCTGACCGATACCAGGCATAGAAGTCATAATATCAACCTCGTGTTTTATTTCCGGCGTTGCTGAAACAACCTTATCAATCTCCCGATCCAAGCCAGCAATCTCTTTATCTATGGACTTAATAATATTGCTGCACATTCTTTTGGGCAAACTACCAATGACATTGTCGTGATAATTTCCCATAGCCGTTCTCTGATCTTTCAAAAAAATTCTGGCTCTGGAATAAGAACGCAAATTCTCCATTTCCGGGGATATTTTCTTTTTAGCAGCTGGAGTTCGCTCTTTGCCGTATCTTGCAATGACCTGAGCATCGCTTTTGTCAGTTTTGTTTTTGATATTCAAAGAGATGCAAAAAGCTTTTATTGGCTCAGGGTTGGCAATAATGATATTACAGTAAGGGGATAATCCAAGAATCATTTTTTCTAATTGTGTTGAATAAATTCCTGTGGACTCCATTACAATGCTCAAAGGAAGATCATCAAAAGTATCTTCTGAATACTCTGCAAAAAAGTCATTTTGTTGAGCTTGCACCCAACTCAAAAAACTTTTAACACCGGCATTGGTAAAATTGAATTCACGCTGTGGAAGATCAACCACTGATAACGCAGTTTGATTGGTAAACAACATCGGAAAGTCTATGGCGGCGTGAAATGATTTGGAGCCGACATCAATGCCAACCCATAATTTTTGATTAGATGCTTGCATTTTACACCTTTCTGCTGTATATTGTTTGTGTGCCTCACTGGTCATCCTTGTAACTATACGAACTTTATGTTCAAGATGGTATTTACGACCTTTGTGAAGAGCACGGTAACGGAAGATACGCATAATCTTAAAAACGATCTTAAAGATCAGGAAAGGATCAGATGCTGTGTCTTCCGTGTGTTTTTTCGTGATCAACCGAAAAACACTCCTGTTACCGTAGCATAACTTTTTAATTTGTCAAGCAGCTGCTCTTCACCTTTGGCTCCGACGAGTGGCAATCCCATTCTCGCCAAAGGGAGCAGCTGCAATGACAGATAATAATATACAAGGAAAGGTCCTTTTCCCCCTCCTATTATGTAAAAGTCAAGGGCTGATTCCTTGTTTTTTGTTATTTTTTCTTAAATTTTTATTTCAAAGCAACAAAAATCCTGTCTGCATAGTTTTCTATGCAGTATTATTTTCATAGTT
>JAZNTA010000053.1:0-1990 GCA_045591525.1 Acutalibacteraceae bacterium
CAATACTTCTTCTGAATTGCGATTCCTACCGTGGATTTGTGCGACGTTTTACTGCCGGTTTTAAACGTTATATCACAGCTGCCTACAGCCTGACCGTTTACAAAGCAAGATATTACCAAAGTATTTTGGGACTCTCGGACATTGCGAATCCAATCCTTTTCATCCTCGGCAGTAAAGCCGACCCAATCTTCCGGACCTCGGGAAAAGAAATCCGTTTGAGAAGCGGTGAGTTTAATATTATCGAGTAATGTTTGCGCATCATCAATTTCAGGAGTTTTCAATATGGCAGTCGTGCCGTCTTTTAATGTGATTTTCTTATCTTCAAATATCATTGGTTTCACTTTCCTTTTCTGAATATTCTGACAAGTTATAATTAATTTCCGTATCAGATTTATATGTAAACCCTATTATTTTTCCTTGATAATACAGAGCTTTAAAACTGACGTTTCTGTTTTTTCTTGCGTTCCAAGCCATATTTTTAATATCTTTTCTGCGTGGCTTTCGGTTAATTTCTTTGCAGTATTCTTCCCAGACACCGTAAACCTCTTTTATCTGCGGCTTGTTATATGGGTTTATTCCAATCAAATCCGTTGACGTAACAAGTTCTGAAATTGCATTATCAATTTCAAGAGAGGTTTCTTTTATATGTTTGATGTATACAAAATGCCGTCCCCAACCCTGATGAATACCCGTATCGCGATACCCCATAGCTTTCCAGAAATCAACTCCGCTGACAGGGTCGGGATTTAACAAAACGGTATTTGTTTTGTTTTCACTGAAGATGTTTTCTATATAGCTGTTCAGAATTCTGCCGTAACCTTTTCGCCTGTGCTTGGGTGAAATGTAAAAATCTTTAACCGCACCGTACTTATACGGAATATCAACAACATCTGTTGAAGACGTTGAAATTGAAGCAAAGCCAATGATTTCCTTGGCTGATTCCATAACGATGAAATAATCAAAATTACTTACGGATGAATTTGAAACAATGCTGTCAAACAACTCATAAAACATCTTCTTGTTGCCGGGCATTTCACCTTGATTACGCAAGGACTTAATCTTATACTTTGCATAGATTTTGCGGAGTTTTTTGTAGTTGCTTATGTTTTCTTTTGATATGTTTGTGAAAGTAAAATTTGTTTTCATTCCAATCCTCTTTCTGTAATAAATAAAGGCACCCCCGAAGCGGAGATGCCTTAAATTTACAGAAAGATATAATATTACATCAATCGCAAACGGACAAAACAGCTCTCCGATTCATTGAGTTAATCATCATCGTCATCTTGTCCACCTGCCTTTCAGTAATTTTCTTCATTGTAACAATATAAGAATAATTTGTCAACTGTTTTCAGCTGCGGTGCAAAAGTGTTGATTTTAAATTCAAAAGCGTTTGCATCTGATAACGGATTTATCTGATACCGTAGTTTTCAATGACGTAGTCCATATCCTTGTCGCCTCTGCCTGAAAGGTTAATAAGAATTGAGCCGTGGTCCATAGCCTTTGCAAGTTTCATACCGAAAGCAACAGCGTGTGAGCTTTCAATTGCGGGAATGATACCCTCAAGGCGGGAAAGCTTGTAGAATGCATCAATGGTTTCTTCATCGTCAATTACGTCATACTTTACTCTGCCGATTTCCTGAAGGAATGCGTGCTCAGGACCGGATGAAGGATAATCAAGTCCGCTTGCAACGGAATAAACGGGAGCAGGCTCGCCGTTTTCATCCTTGAGCATAATGCTGTTAAAGCCGTGCATAATGCCCTCAGTGCCGTACTTGAGGCTTGCGGCATGGTCGCCAAGCTTGGGTCCTCTGCCGAGGGGCTCAATGCCGTAAATTTCAACAGGGTCGTTGAGGAAGCCCGCAAAAAGTCCCGCAGCGTTTGAGCCGCCGCCGACACAGGCAACTATTGATGTAGGCAGATGACCTGTCATTTCAATAAACTGATCCCTTGCCTCAATGCCTACAACGCTCTGGAAATCACGCACCATCAT
>JAZNTA010000054.1:0-1747 GCA_045591525.1 Acutalibacteraceae bacterium
TTCATAGTTTTGTTTTCCGTCTTACTGAAACAGGTTGAAACAATATAGCGGACACCGTTGATGACATATTCATTTGCATCGGCTTCACTTGTTCTGAGTTCTCCACGGGTGTCTCCGATTATCTCGTGAAATTTTAATTTCAAGTATCTCCAAAAGTTTTTCATCTTGAATCCCTGCCTCGCACTTTCATAAGATGTCTATAATAGTAATCGCAAGCCTTGATAACAAAGTTTTCAAGTTCAGCTTCATTAACTTTAGGTGCAATCTTTTGCAATCGCTCAACAGATAATTTCAGCACAGGCTTTTGATTTGGCTTGGGTACTGATAGAATTTCAAACAGCTTATCTTGATTCAGCTCGCCCTCTTCCGAAAGCTTACGCATACGCTGTGCCTGTGAGTATGATGGTGTTACCTCATCGCTGTAATACATCGCATAAACCATTTGCTGTTCTTCGGCAGTAAGATACGAAAGCTCAACCGCAGGTCGCATTGCAATTCTGTTTTCATCAATGAGGTTAAGTAGTTCAGAGATAAGATATGTCAAACGGATATAGTGTCGGATTGTTTCTCGACTGTCACCGCTTTGCTCGGATAATTTTTGAATTGACGTTTCACCCTTTAACTTCTGCAACACTGTTGCAGAAGTTGGCTCATCCAAATCAGTTCGGTAACCTTGTCGTTTCATCGCATCAAGTTTCAATTTGTAAGCGATACCTTTTTCACTCGGCAAGATATGTTCACGGTGGCAAAGATTGGAATCAATCATCGCAACCAACGCTTCATCATCGGATAAGTTGTTGATAAGAACGGGTGCGGTTTCATAACCGAGCTCATTGAGAATTTGCAGACGTCGGTTGCCGCAGACAATCTCATATTCATTTGTGTCGGGTAGTTGTCTTATGACAATCGGACTGAGTAAACCGAACTGACTGATGCTCTCACGAAGCTTCTGCATATCTTCATCCTCCTTGACGGTGAACGGAGAGTTTGTCATCGGTTTAATCAAATTGATTTTTACATTGTCCATAGTTACTTTAGTTTCAAACATTTTCATAAAAATAATCCTTCCTTTGTTTTAAATTTTCTTTTAAGGGTTTCAGGGAACTTTCCCTGACAAGCGAATTTGTCCGTACAGATTCAGTGCTTGCTAAGACTGATGACACGGCATCAAAAAGTCTTGGCAAGCGGATTTGAATATACAAATCCATTGCTCGTTAAGACAGATGCCATTTAGGTTTTACTGTTGCGGTTTCGCAACTTATGTTTTTGTTTCTTCGCAAACTCACTTGCAGCAGAGCGTCGTTCTTTACTATATGGCTCGGTGAGTCTGAAACAGAATCTTCCCTTCTCAATCTCAAACATCAGTCTTCCGTCTTCAAAATCATCAACCAGCTTACACAAGTCCGGATGTTTTTCTGAATAAGCCGACAGACGTTTTTTTAAATCTGTGTTGTAGGTTGATACCGTAATAATCGGACTTGCTTCATCAAAAAATATCTCGGTTGTCTTTTGCGATTTCTTCAAACCTATTTTCAAAACATAAACCTCCTTTCCAAAAAAATAATTTTTCAAAAGGCGGCTTTTTTAAAAGATTATTCACAGGTGAACAACTGTAAAAAGAACGTTTCATCCGACAGAAATTTTTGAAACGATGCAGCTATAAATCAAACACTCTCCAATTAGATTTTTGCGTTTTCTACAGTTCTGAAATAAATTTAAGCAAAACAAAAAGCCGTCACACAGACAG
>JAZNTA010000055.1:0-1826 GCA_045591525.1 Acutalibacteraceae bacterium
GTGAAATGATATAATGATGGTAGACACTAAAAAAGCCAGTGTCTACCATCATTTTTTGTGATATACTGAATAAAAGAAAGGAGAATAAAAATGGGTAAAACAGGAAGAATAAACAGAAACTACAGTAAAGAAGAAAAACTGATATTCGTAAAACGAATGCTTGCAGGAGAAAGTGGCAGAAAAATAGAAAAAGAAACAGGTATACATCACTCATTGATACATCAATGGACAAAGCAGTATCTTGAAGGAGGAGAAGCAGCACTTGTAAACAAGCGCAAGCCAGGAAACCCACTTTTAAAATACACACGTAAGAAGGAATTGTCTGAAATAGAACAGCTTGAATACAAGATTGCCTTACTTGAACGTGAGTTATTAAAGAAGGATGGTGAAATTGTAAGATTAAAAAAATCCATAGAACTAGAAAGGGGAGATGTCAGAAGAAAGTAATCCAACAAATTTATGCTTGTATTGAAAAAGAAAGCGAAAGGCATTCAATAAAAGAACTTTGTAATGTTTATGAAGTTTCTCGTTCTGGCTATTACAAATGGCTCAAACGTAAGGGTACATTAAATAGTTATGAGAAAAAGCAGCAGGAACTGGACTACTATGTTGCTGATATTCATTCACATTACCCTTCCCAGGGTTACCGAGCTATCAATGATACTTTAATGAATATTTATGGTTGGTGTGTTTCTGATATTTCCGTATGGAAATCTATGAAAAGACTTGGCATAACAGGCTTTATCAGAAAAGCGAAATACCCCGATATTATCGGTTCGGAACATGAACGTTTTCCAAATGTGCTTAATCGAAATTTTCATGCAGATAAACCTTTGCAAAAGATTGTTACTGATGTTACATACATTAAGCATCAAGGTAAATGGCATTACTTTGCTTGTTACCTTGATTTGTTTAACAACGAAATTCTCGATTGGGAATTAAGCGATACCTTTGATAATTTACTGGTAATGAAACCTGCTAAAAGAATACTTGAAAAAGCAAAGAGTACCGCAACCCCTATCCTTTTGCACAGCGACCAGGGTGTACAGTACTCATCAGCAGGTTATTGCAACCTGCTTAAATCATACAACACAATTCAAAGTATGTCAAGAGCAGGAACTCCAAGAGATAATGCTGTCATTGAATCTTTTTTCGGAAGATTTAAGGATGTTCTACGTTCACACTTGCATCTTGCAAAGTGTGATGACCTTTATTCTGTAATTTCTCAGACTGTTCATTACTTTAATTTCATTAGACCTCTTCGTAAATTAAACAGAAAGCCGCCAGTTCAATTTCGTATTGAACTGACAGCTTAACTTCGGCTTTTTTATGTCTACCATCTATTGACTATTTCAGTACGAAACTGCGGCGGTTAAATTATATCCCAACCCCTACAAAATAACAAAAATTGTATTTTCTAATTTGCGACAACCATATGCACTTTGGATTTGGATAACCCAAAATGTTATACAAATTTATTTGTATTGCTGCCGCACGAACAGTAGCCTTATTTTCCAGTATGTATCTTCCAAGAATCACAGCACGTTCCTCAATGTCCTGAACGGGTTTTGTTTTCAAACATGGTCACCCCTATACATAGTTATTCTTTCTATGTATATGCGGGAAGGACATTGCTAATAACCTATATTTGGCTAACGTGTCTGAACTGAACGCAACCCGCACAAAATTCTTTCAGTTGTCTGTCAGAATTTAAATAAGCAAAATGATTTTTATATCAGACTTATTTTAAATGTTGCTTCAAACTTCGGAATTGGAACACGATACTTTTCGTTAAGCTCAGGCCCACAGGAATTTGAACCCACGCC
>JAZNTA010000056.1:0-2204 GCA_045591525.1 Acutalibacteraceae bacterium
CTTTTAACAGCAGGTCTTTACAGCGAAAATTCACTTGACGGATTTGAATATGAAAATATGACAATTGATTCTTCAAGCAACGTTTTTGAAAAGACTGTTGAATTTGAAATTACAGATACAACAGATCTTAAAGTAAAAGGCTTTTTATGGAAAGGTTTGGGAACAAGAACTCCTATAACAGCAGCAGTTGAAGCTAAATAATTAATTAAGAAGGGGATGTAAATTAATTCCCATAAAGAATCGAGGATGAAAATTCCTCGATTTTTTGTGCAAAAAATAGGCTGAAACCATAGCGGAATCAGCCATTTTGTGGTATAATATAGTCGATGAAAACATTAAATACCAACAATGAATATTATACACCAATTCAAATGAAATTTCCAGTAGATTTAGAAAAAATTATTGAAATTTCTGATCCAATCTACACATTCAACGAAATAATGGATAAAGTTGACCTAAGAAAATATCTTGTTGCGGAAGGAAGCAAGGTTGGTCGCCCAAGACTTGACTCAATTAAATTGTTGAAAATCATTCTTTTTGCGTTCATGGAGTATGGATATGCTTCTTTACGCAACATTCATAAATTATGTAATACAGATATCCGATTTATCTGGCTTTTAGATGAAATGTCAGCTCCATCTCATATGACAATTGCTAATTTCATAAATGAATTTTTAGTTGATAGTATTGAAAATATATTTAACGATATAAATGCATACATATTTGAAACAGATAATGTAGATTTGAATCATGTTTACATTGACGGAACAAAACTTGAAGCCAATGCCAATAAATACAGTTGGGTTTGGAAAAAATCTTGCATTACCAACAGAAACAAGGTGTTTTTAAAACTTACACTACTGTTAAAAGAAATCAATACAACAGATTTACAATACTTTAATGTTGAAATCGGCACAAGGCAAGAATACTCTGTTGAATATGTAGAGTTCATATTATCTGAGTACGAGAAGCTTATGAAAGTAGATGTAGCATCATTTGTCTATGGTAGTGGAAAACGCAAAACTATAGTTCAAAAACACTATGAAAAACTTTTGGATTATTTAGATAGACTAAAGAAATATGCAAAACATATCAAAACCTGTGGAGATAACAGAAACAGTTATTCAAAAACAGACATTGATGCAACATTTATGAGAAACAAAAGAGATTATATGGGTAATGACCAGTTGTTACCATGCTACAATGTGCAAGTTGGAATATGTGATGAATACATAGCGGTAATGGATGTTCAGCAATTCACATCCGACATGGATTGCTTTATTCCGCTTATGAACAGATTCAACGAAATATACGGATTTTATCCAGAATATCCGGTTGCTGATGCAGGATATGGAAGTTACAACAACTATCTTTTCTGTCATCAAAAAGGTATGAAAAAATTTATGAAGTTTACGATGTTTAACAAAGAAACAACAGATAAAAAATATCACAATGACATATTCAGAGCAGTAAACTTTAAAAGAGATGAAAGTGGTAATCTGATTTGTCCTAATGGTAAGAAATTTAAGTTTATGTATAGCCGTCCGGTCAAAGGGAACAAATTCGGGAGAACCGAAGAGTTATATCAGTGTGAAGATTGTAGCGGATGCCCACACCGAGAAAAATGCCATAAAAGCGAAAAGAACCGCATCATCAGATTGAATGAAGAATTGACAAGTTTTCATCAAGAGGTTATCGACAATTTAGAGAGTATACACGGTGCACTTCTCCGAATGAATCGTAGTATTCAGGCAGAGGGAACATATGGCACAATCAAATGGAACAGAGAATATACAAGAATACGAAGAAGAGGGTTAAAATCAGTAATTTTCGAATTTTCTGCAATTTGTTTGGGTTTTAACCTTCATAAATATCATTTGAAGAAGCAAAAAGCACTGTTAGTGGCCTAATTGATATTTTTAAAATCAGTTCAAATACATTGGGCTTTGTTTTTGTACTCTAAATTTGACGTTTTAGACTATTTTATCCCTAAAACCCAACAGAGACCTCAATAAATGAGATCTCTGTCTGTTTTAGGGGATTAATTTACAGCCCCTTTTTCTGACTCTCGTGTACGAAATAGATCCCCTGAGGATTACATCTATTAGAGCTTCGTATTCATGGTGGTTCACAATGAACCTCTCCAATGTTCGCCGAACGGACGGCTCATTGTGTTTCACCATTTTACATTTTTTAATCTTTCA
>JAZNTA010000057.1:0-1537 GCA_045591525.1 Acutalibacteraceae bacterium
AAAGAAAAGGAAAACATCAGGCAGTACACCGAAGTGTACTGCCCTTGTTTAATTCGTCTTTCAGAAAAGTTGTGTAGGAAGTTTCAGTTTTTCTTTTGGAGAAAACTGCTTATCAAAATTCTCTGCATCGTCTTCATTTACAAAATATCCCTGAGGTGGTGTGTATTCACCGGTAACACCTTTGAGATAGCCTTTTTTCAGCTCTTTACAAAGGAAGAATGATGCATCTGCATCTGCTGGCAAATCGTGGTAACGAATACCGAATTCACTGGCATAAGTGAATCCACTTTTGCCATAAAAACCAATGTTGCCTTCAAAGCAGATTGCACTGAATCCCATTCCTGTTGCTTTCTCAAGTGAATAGTCAAGCAGGATTTTACCATAACCCTGACGCTTCAGTTCATTTGCAATACATATAGGACCCATTGTAAGAATCGGAATATCTCTGCCGTCATCAGCTTTAATAACCGCATGCATAAACATATTCTGTCCTATAATTTTGCCGTCCTTTTCCATCACGAAGTTGAGTTCGTGAATAAATGCCTTATCATTACGAAGCTGATTGAGTACATAATGTTCAAGGCAACCGGGACGGTACACATTCCAGAACGATTCTCTTACGAGATTTTCAACTTCTCTTTGTTCATCTTTTCTTTCATTACGAATTATTATGTCATTTCTATTCATTGTTTTTCCTCCTGAAAATTGTTGACCTTCAATGTGGGAGGTTTGTGTGATTGTATTTACAAACCTCCTCGGTTAAAACACAATCTCCAATGTACTGATTGTCTTTTTCAAAAAGCAATCTCCTTTAAAAATAATATTTATAATCACGCCATAGGGCAGATTATATTAAAAATTATGCTTTTGTGTATTTTGAAAGTAACGCATGGTCGTTCATCGGCTTACAGCAATTTTCTGTTCTTATAGATGACCATTTGCGTTCAATTTCTGAAATCGGGTCATTGTTTATATCAACAACATTATCTTCATCATCTGAGCCAAACATAAACCATTGACTTGTTTTCCCTTTAGCACAATGACCTTTGTAGGTCCAAGTCAGCCAGTTATATGAACACTCGTTGAAAAGATTTAATATGTATTCCCATGTTGCAGTGCCACGGCAAGGAGAAAACTCACCGACAAGCACAGGCACATTAAAGTTTTTACTTGCGTGGTGCTGTGAAACTTTCTTGAAACTATCATTTGAATCGTCATAAAAGTGATACTGATACATCACATTTTCCCATCCATATTCTTTTGGGTGTGGCATATCATCAGGTGTCCAGATTGCTTCAAGAGTTATTATATGCTCAGGGTCGTTTCTTCTGACTGCATTGTAAAGCAAAGAATAAACGTCATGATACTTGCTGTTGACTTTATCTTCTCCTTCGTAATCGCACATTGGCTCATTCATTAAGTCATAGGCGGCAACTGTTCCGTTACCTACAAAATGACGGGCGATTTCACTCCATAATTCACTGGCAAGTGTACGAAAACGTGCTCCCTCATCGGTTTCATCATAAAGTCTGCAATG
>JAZNTA010000058.1:0-3981 GCA_045591525.1 Acutalibacteraceae bacterium
GCAAATAGAATCAAACGGAATTGCCTGTTTTAATCACGCCAGAATAAAATTAGCAGAATTACTCGACAAACAAAATCAAACGCAATACAAAGCGTTTTTAAGCCAATTACGGAAACCCATTACATAAACGCTATATCAAAAAAAAGATATACCTTAATCAAAGAAAAACGACTTTGTGAATAATATACCTTAAATTGCTAAAAATAAAAACAGAAAACTACAATTGGAGGTAATAATATGTTTAAACATGAAAAAATGCTTTTTCATCCGGTAGAAGTTGAAAGACCAAATCCACAGTATGCCGTATTGCTTCAGGAACAGCTAGGCGGCGGAAATGGTGAACTGAAAGCAGCTATGCAATATATGTCGCAGAGTTTTCGTATCAAGGATCCCGAAATTAAGGATTTATTTTTGGATATAGCTGCTGAAGAGCTTGGACATATGGAAATGGTTGCACAAACCATTAATTTACTCAACGGTCATGATGTAGATGCAACTAAGGTACAAGCAGGCGAAATACAATCCCATGTTCTTTTGGGACTAAATCCTGGCCTTATAAACGCCTCAGGCTATTCCTGGACAGGAGATTATGTTACTGTAACAGGAGATTTGTGTGCTGACCTTTTAAGTAACATTGCATCTGAACAGCGTGCAAAGGTTGTATATGAATATCTGTATCGCCAGATTGATGATAAAAAAGTAAGAGAAACAATAGATTTTCTCTTAAACCGTGAAGAAGCACACAATCAAATGTTCCGTGATGCCTTTAATAAAGTGCAAAATAGCGGCTCTAACAGAGATTTCGGAACAACAAAAGCTGCCAGAATGTATTTTTCAATGTCTGATCCGGGGCCTAATGCTTTTGCAAACAACGAAACGACAGCACCTTCTTTTAATAAATAGCATCTTAATAAAGAAATTGTGCAGACACTGTTTGCACAATTTAACCATGCCTCGTGTCAAAATTTGCGATGCAAAAACAAAGAAAAGCGGAATCGAGAAATCGGAAGAAATCTCGGTTCCGCATTGATATTTTATATAAGAATTATTTAAAGTGCGACTGCATCTTTGGCAACCTGCATTTCGATGGCGTGTTCTACATAACTGTTTAATGAAATATTTTTAGCAGATGCACCAAGGCTCGCTTTTCTATGCAAGTCAGCTGTAATTCTTACATTAAAGCTACCCTTATACTGCTGTTGAGGTTCTTTTCCGTTTTCAGCACAAAATTCAAGTATAATAAAGTAAAACAGATTAATACATCTTACATAAGCTACAGTTTGTAGAAATATTTTTTGATAATTGGGAGTATATAGTTGACAGTATATACGAATAAAATGAGCCTCCAAGAAAATACTCCTCGGAGGCTCAAAATATTGTATCGTAGATGAATTTGTGGTATAATTAGATATCAGCTTTCCATAAGCCGTGGAGATTGCAGTAAGCATAAGCTGCAACAGGTTTTTCATCAGAAAGAGCAAAGGTTACAACAGGATCCTTTCCGATTTCAAGGCATTTACGCTGACCTCCTCTGTCGGTCTGGAGATATACCCAAACGATGTGATGTTCTTCTGTCATAGGATGCTCAACGGAACCGATTGTAACGGTTACAGTATTGTTGTCAACACTTACTACCGGAATATGTTTTTCGTGGCTTGCTTCAACTGTACCCGGCTCAAGCTTTGTCATTTTCTGACCGCAGCACATCATAGGCACTCCTGCATCGTGAATCATACCGATTAAATTTCCGCAATGCTCACAGATATAAAATTTGTTGTTATCACACATGATAAACACCTCCGTATAATTATTTATCTATATTTTACCATAGATATGCAAAAAATACAATTATAATTATGTGATAACATCACAGAAAATAAAAAAACTATAATATATAATACAACTAACATAGGAAAGGAGCTGATGTGAATATGACAGCTTTGAATAAAGATATAGTTTACGATATGATAATAGTTGGCGGAGGCCCGGGTGGATACACATCAGCACTTTATGCTGCAAGAGCCGGATTTAATGTCTTGGTTCTTGAAAAATTTTCAGCAGGCGGACAAATGGCGTTGACGCATCAAATTGACAATTATCCCGGATTTGAGGATGGAATTGACGGATTTTCGCTTGCTGATAAAATGAAAAAACAAGCGGAACGATTTGGTGCAAGAAGTGAAAATGCCGAAGTAATTAAAGTTAATCTTACGGTAAATCCAAAAGAAATAGAGACTGCAAAGGGGACATTTTTATCAAAAACAGTCGTACTCGCTTCAGGGGCGAACCCAAGAGAGCTTGGCGTTGACAAAGAAACTGAACTTATAGGACGAGGCGTTGCATACTGTGCCTCCTGTGACGGAATGTTTTACAGAGGCAAAACAGTTGTTGTGGTTGGCGGAGGAAATACTGCTGCTGCAGATGCAATTCTTCTAAGTCGTATTGCAAAAAAGGTTATCATTGTTCATCGCAGAGACACCCTAAAAGCAACAAGGATTTACCATGAGCCTTTAATGAATGCAGAAAATGTGGAGTTTAAATGGGATAGCACGGTTACGGAACTTTTGTATGAAGATAAAATAACAGGTGTTAAGATTAAAAATGTCAAAACAGGAGAAGAAAGCATAATTGATTGTGACGGTGTATTTGTAAGTGTGGGAAGAAAGCCTGCAACTGATTTTCTCGGAAGTCAACTTGATTTGGATGAGAACGGATACATCATTGCAGACGAAACAACAAAGACAAGCATCCCCGGTGTGTATGCTGTCGGCGATATAAGAACTAAACAGCTTCGTCAGGTAGTTACCGCTGTTTCGGATGGTGCAATGGCAGTTCATTCGGCGGAAGAATATCTTGCCCAAGAACATAAAGGGAGTGAAATTTAATGCAATATTTAATATCGTTTCTTGAAGGGATTATCACCTTTATATCGCCTTGCTTGCTTCCAATGCTGCCCATATACATTTCATATTTTGCAGGCGGCGGAGAAAGAACTACTGCAAAAACATTAAAGGGTGCTGTCGGCTTTGTAACAGGTTTCACCATTGTCTTTGTAATGCTTGGAGCATTGGCAGGAACAGTTGGAAGCTTCCTTCGTGAATACCAGACAACAGTAAACATCATTTCAGGACTGATTGTGATAATTTTCGGACTGAATTTTCTTGGAGTATTTAAACTAAATATCTTCAAAGGAAATCAGCGCTCTGTTAAAACAGATAATATGGGATTTTTCTCTGCAATGCTTTTTGGAATTATCTTTTCCGTAGGCTGGACTCCTTGTGTGGGAGCGTTCTTAGGCTCCGCATTGATGCTGGCATCTCAGCAAGGTCATATAGCAGAAGGAATGCTGATGCTGCTTAGTTATTCATTGGGACTTGGAATACCCTTTATACTAAGTGCGGTGCTGATTGACTACCTCAAATCAGCGTTTAACTGGATTAAGAGAAATTACAAAATCATTAACCTTATAAGCGGCAGCCTACTTGTTATAATTGGTATTATGATGGCAACAGGAACGCTTGGGCAGCTTTTGAATCTGCTCAGTTAGGAGGCACTATGAAAAATAAGAAAACACTAATAATACTTATTCTTGCATTTGTTGTTCTGCTTGGTGGTGCGTATATCCTTTACTCTCAGCTTGGACAGTCGCAGACACCCGATCAGCTTTCAGTAGAACAACAAGAGAATAGTGAAACAGAAGAAAATCAAAAAACATTAGCACCGGATTTCACAGTTTATGATGCTGACGGAAATCAAGTTAAGCTGCATGACTTTATAGGTAAGCCAATAGTCCTCAATTTCTGGGCAAGCTGGTGCGGTCCCTGCCAGATGGAAATGCCGGACTTTCACGAAAAATATCTCGAGCTTGGTGATGAAATAAACTTCCTGATGGTAAACATGACTACCGGACGAGAAACCTTAGAGAGTGCAAAGAATTTTATCGCAGAAAAAGAATACACTTTCCCGGTATTTTATGATACA
>JAZNTA010000059.1:0-109391 GCA_045591525.1 Acutalibacteraceae bacterium
AACTTGTTATTGCAATTGTTAATAATGATGACAGCGCAGTTGTAGCATCCGCGCTTACAAAGGAAAATTTCATCGTTACAAAGCTTTCCACAACGGGCGCCTTCCTTATGGTAGGCAACACAACCTTCCTTATCGGTACTGAGGACAAGGATATTCCGAGACTCAAGGAAATTATCGCAAAGTACTCAAGAACCCGTACCCATCAGGCTGCAACTACCGAATCCTTTGGCAGAGGCTTCGCTGAGGGTGCACTTCAGACTGAAGTAAATGTCGGCGGTGCTACCGTATTCGTACTCTCTGTTGACTCAATGGATAAATATTAATCTGCAAATGAAAGCAAAAAGACTATCAGGGCTTTTCCTGATAGTCTTTTTTTATACTATGAACATTTTAACAAAATAAAGAATAATTATGTGCACGGGGTAAAAGGCATAGAAGAAGTATTTATTCATCTTCCGTCCTCGTTTTCCGTTATAGAGGGAAAGAGGAATGACGCAAAGAGCCGCATAAACCTGAGACGGGATAAAGCCGAAGCTCAAAGGGAAGGCGTACACAATTGACGTCATAAGCCCAGCTATGGCAAAGCCTAAGTATCTTACCCCTGTCTTTACTGTTGAGAACATATACATAAGGGTTATTACAATAACACCCATAAAGCCGTAATCGCTTGAAAGGAAGAGAGCACCGAAGGAGCAGGCAAGGGTTGTGATAAGCCCTAAAATACCGAGACCCTTTTTTCTGAAAAAATCAAGGCAATATACGGAAATAAGCCCCAAAAACAGAGTAAAAAATACATTCTGATGAGAAAACTCCAGGTAAGTGCCGTTAAATGCCATATCAAAGGGCACCTCGGAAATTACCGAAAACGCAAGAAGCCTTGAGGCATATAGAAATTTATTCTTTGTATGAACGGCACCCTCGGCTATCATAAAAGCAAATATAGGAAATGCAATTCGTCCTATGTGCCTCCAGATGTTCGTCTCGGGACCTAAGAAAATTACACTTGCATGGTCAATTACCATTGCCGCCATAGCTATTATTTTAAGCCAGTTTGAGGAAAGAAAGCCGAATTTATTTTTAGCCGCCATTTTCATTCACCGCTTCAAGTCTTTTTATGCGAGCTTCTTCAACCTTCTTTGTGATATCCTCCATATACTCGCCGTGAAGCTTGAACATCCGGGAGAATACGATAATTGAAAGGATGAAGAAAATGGGAGGAATTACGTACATGACGGCAGAAATTGCATTTTTAACCCTTGTGGGATAAATAATTTTACCGTCAGCATCAGGAGTAAGTGAATTGAATCCCGAAATGCCCAGAGCAAGGTAGAGAATAACCGTCTGTGCGGTGTATGCCATTTTCTGAAGGAAGCCCTTCATTGAGAAGGTAACGGATTCACGTCTTACACCCATCTTTACTTCACCGTAGTCAACAACATCTGCAAGGAATACGGTCTGTGAAATGAACATTGATGCGGTACCTATCTGTGTGAGAACATAGAAAATGTTGAGCATCATAAGATTGCCCATAAACTGACCTGCAAGGAACATACCTATGTAGCCGAAAAGGGAAAGAGAAAGTGAGAACTGATATGTTCTTCTTCTCGTTGTGAATTTCATCATAACGGGAATTACAAGCATACCGAGAACAGAGCCTACGGTTCCGAAGAGAGAGAAGGTTGACTGTGCGCCCGTATCCCCTATAACAGCTTCAAAGAAGTAATCAAGGACACCTGTGGTTGTATAGAAGCCTGCATTTGAGAGCATTGCAAAAAGCATAAATATAAGAAGCTGGTCATTGTTCTTTGCAATCTGAAACATCTTTTTAAAATTGAATTTCTCTGCAGGTGTTGTTATATGTCTTTCTTTTGTGTTTAAAACAGAAAGAGAAGAAAATCCAACAAGAGCACAAGCACAGATTATAGCCCAGAGTGAATAACCCCTTGCATCTGCAATTTTTTCACCGTTATATGTAGCCTCGCTCAATAAGGGGAGCATAACAGGGGTGAGAATGGAAATAATTCCCTGACCTAAGCCTGAAAAGGTTCTTGCAACCGTTGCAATAAGGCTTCTTTCTTTAGGGTCGCTTGTGAAGGATGGGACCATTGACCAATAGGGAATATCTGCCATAGTATTTGTCATACCCCAACCAACATAAAGCACCGCAACATAAATGTAAAGAGGTATTCCGCCAAGCTCAAAACCGGGATTTGAGAACAAAAGGGAAAGAACAACCGCATTACAACAGGAGCCAATAAGAATCCAAGGGCGATATTTCCCCATTTTTGTTTTTGTGTTGTCAACAATTGTACCCATCATAGGGTCGTTGATACCATCCCATATACGAGCAACGGGAGTTAAAAACAAAAGAAATTTTTTATTAAGATGCAGAATATCGGTTAAATATTTTGCGAGGTATGAATAAAAAAGTCCGTAGCTTAAATCAAGACCAACCGCACCCACACCATAGGAAAGCATATCTTTTAATTTGCCTTTTTTCATGAAATTCCCCTCCGAAAAGAAGTTTATATTTGGATTATACCAATTAAATATAATAATGGCAATATTTAATTTCTTGACAAAAACACAAAATCGGTTATAATGATACCAAATAGTATCACTTTATATCACTAAAAGGAGGAGCTATGAATATTTCAAAATTTTCAACAATGTTGAATGATAAGCATTTCTGTAATCTGAAAAAGTTAAAATATAAATATTCTGCAGATTTTGATGAGTTTTTAAAACTCTTCAAAGAAATGTATCTTAAACCTGTAGAGTTGTTGGATTTTAACGGAGAAAATATAGCTTTTTATGATTTTAAATCTGTCAATTTGAAAAGTATCAAGCTTCTTTTAAAAGAGCAGAGCGGAAGCTATGGGTTTAAAGCCGCAGAAGAGGAGATAGCTTGTTCTTCAGCTATTGAAAGTATAGATTTTAACAGAGAAAGTATAAGAAATATTCTTAAAGGCTTTGCGCCAAAGGATGAAACGGAAAACAGAATTTTAGGGCAGAAAAAAGGTCTTGAGTTTATAAGCGACCCGAACAATAAAATCACCGAAGAAAATCTTTATAAACTATATATGATAACTGTTGGCGAATTTCTCAATGATGAAAACAAATTGAAAAGCGGAAGCTTTTATCGTGATGATTCTGTCTTCATTGTCAGTGATAAATTAGAGCATTCGGGTCTTGAAAGTTCTAAACTCCCTGATTATATGGAAAGATTTATTGAATTTATTAACGAAGATAATATTGAAGATGATTTAATTAAAGCTTCGATTATACATTTTTATTTTGCCTATCTTCATCCGTATTTTGATGGTAATGGGCGTATGGCTCGTCTTTTGCACTTGTGGTTTTTAATTCAAAAAGGATATAAAACAACGCTTTTTGTTCCTTTTTCAAGCTTTATTCAAAAAAATAAAAGCGGTTATTATAATGCATTTACTCTTATTAAAGAAAATTTCAAAATCAGCGGTGTTATTGATGTAACACCATTTATAAAATATTTTACCGATAATGTTTATAATAAACTACCGGAAAGCGAAATTACCGAAAATGTTTTTGAAAGCTATAAGGAGCATCTTTCAAAAGGTGAGGTAACGGGGAAAGAAACGGAGCTTTGGTCATTTGTTATTTCTTACTATGGTACGAATGAGTTTTCAACAAAACAACTTGAAAAGGATTTTTCTGATGTTGCCTATGCTACCATAAGAAAATTTGTATTAAAATTTGAAAAATGGGGATTGCTTTCTTCACGAAAGTTAGGCAATAGAGTTAAGTATAAAATTAATGAATAAAAATAAAGGAATGGCAATTTCTGAACTGCCATTCCTTATTTTTTATTACATTTTAATCGGCTTGATATTAAAGCAGAAGCTTAATTGTTTTTCGTCAAAGAGTCTGTTGTTTTCATCGTTGTTCAGTTCACTGCTTTCGCTCAAAGCATTAAAGCGGGCATCAATGTTGAAAATTGTGTAAGGCTCTTTCTCTAATTCAAAATCGTGTTTCTTTTCTGTTAATTGCTCTGCAGAATAGTGAGAAGCGTTGAATGAGAATTCTTCTGCACCCATTGAACCTGTAACGAAAAGTCCGTTACCGCCATTCTTACCAACAGCAACTCTTCTTGTTTTAAAGTGTGAAGAGTTTTCCTGAGGACGAATGTAGTGAACGAAGTTGTCAGTTACTGTCAATTCATATTCACCGAAACGACCTGCTTTATAACGGTCGGGATAGGTTTCTGCTTCACCGAGACCGAAATATCTGATGTTTTCAAATTCTTCATTCATAAGCAGTTCAAGACCCAAACGGGGAAGAAGAGGTGCATTTTCGCGGATGTCACCGGAAAGCGCAATATCAACAGAGCCGTCACCATTGAATGTATGAGTAAGCTTGCCTTTTAAAATCGGGGGATTTGCAGGTCCGCCAAGAGCAATTTCTGAAATGATTATAACCTTGTTGTTAGCTTCGTCAATTTCAGTTGAATAAGTCTTTTGTGCAATATGATGAAGGTGGTTTGCAATCCATTCATCAACAGAACCTCTGTTGTATGCAGGGGCGTGCCACATTTTAAATTTAACAGGCGCTTCAAGATATTCCTTGCCGTCTTTCTTAATGGAAGCAATTCTGCCATAGGGTTTGTCAAAGGTGTATTCAACATCACCGCAGGTGATAACAGCATATCTTTCAGCATTAGCAAGTGCAACATCTTTGCCGTCTTTAACTGCAACTGCCTTTTCAGTTGCAATTTCAAACTGTAAGAAGCCGATTTCATAACCTTTTTCTGCCCAGGGAGTATCATTCTTCTGGTGGATGGTAGCAGTTACGAAGCAGTCGCCTGAAAGCTCGTATGAGCTTTCATCAAAGAGCTTGTATGTAGCAGAGCACTGAGGTGCAATTTCAAGAGCTTCAATTTCACCCTCTGCAATAACCTTTTCGTTTGAAGTGAGTTTCCATTTCAATGTAAGGTCTGAAAGGCTTGTGAAATAGCGGACACTCTTAACAGTCATTTCGCCCTTTTCATAGGTTGCTCTGAAAGGCTCATAAACCTTTTTCATGTCATAGTAACCGGGACGGGGAGTTCTGTCAGGGAAAACAAGACCGTCAATACAACATATTCCATCGTTGGGAAAATCACCGAAATCACCACCGTAGTAATAACGGGGATTGCCATTTTCATCAGGACTGTTTATAGCGTGGTCCGTAAGCTCCCAGATACAGCCACCGCAGAAGTTATCGTATTTATCAACAAGCTCCCAGTAATCATAAACGTCACCTGTGGACATAGAGCAAACATATTCGCACATATAGAAGGGCTTAGTATATTCTTCGTTGTTGCAGTAAGCATCAATATAATTAACCCCTGCATACATTCTGCTTTCAACATCGGAAATATCCTTGAAGCATTCTCCCTCGGGAACTGCCTTGAATTCAAGGTGGGAGTTCTCATAGTGAACAAGTGCATTTTCATTACGGGATTTTATGTATTTTCTCATAGCTCTGTGGTTTTTACCGCAACCGCTTTCGTTACCGAGAGACCACATAACAACGCAACCGTGATTCTTATCTCTTTCAAAAAGTCTTGCGGCGCGGTCAACATAAGCTGCTTCCCATTCGTCAATTGTTGAAAGCATTGACCAACGCATCCAGTCCCAGTCAGCATCTGTGTTAAAGCCCATACCGTGAGTTTCAATGTCAGCCTCGTCAACAATATAGAAGCCGAGAGCTTCGCAAAGGTCCAAAAATCTCGGGTCGTTAGGATAGTGAGAGGTTCTTATGCAGTTTACATTCGCTCTCTTTAAAAGAAGTAAATCTTCAACCATCTGCTCTGTTGTAACAACATAGCCGTTAACAGTTGAATCGTGGCGGTTGATACCGCGAAGCTTAACACCCTTGCCGTTAACAAGGAAAACCTTGTTTTCGATTTTAACCTGGCAAAGACCAAGCTGGAAAGGAACAATTTCATCCTCAACAGTAAGGAAAAGAGTGTAAACATAAGGTGTTTCATCATTCCACATTAAAGGATTCTGAATTTCAATTGTGAATGTTGGGTTTGCGCTTTCGCTTGTGGCAATAACATCACCCTTGGGCGAAGCAAGCCCGTAAAGAACGGGAGCGCTTCCTACCAAATCACATTCAACAGTAAGAGTTGCAAGAGAATAATCCTCGTTGAAGCTTTGTCTTATGTAAACATCTTTCAAGCGGTTTTTGCTACGGGAAAGAATATATACCTCTCTGAAAATACCTGAAAGGCGGAAATAGTCCTGGTCCTCAAGATATGAGCCGTCGCACCACTTCACAACAACAACAGTAATTCTGTTTTTGCCCTCAACAAGATATTTTGAAATATCAAATTCACTTGTGCAGTGAGAAACCTGACTGTAGCCAACAAATTCTCCATTGATTAAAAGATAAAAGCAGGATGAAACGCCCTCAAAGGTGATTATGTTATCCCTTTCAAGCATTTCTGCACTCACATCAAATTCCTTGATGAAAACAGAGCAGGGGTTGTCCTCGGGAACGTGAGGCGGGTCTGTTGGGAAAGGATATTTAAGGTTTGAGTAAAGGGGCGAATCGTGTTCTACATTTTCATAAAGCTGAATATTACCGGGTACCTTTACCAAGGGTAAATCCTTTTTATCAAAATCTGCAGTGAGATAATTTTCGTCTAAATCTTCAAAGCTGTCAAAGAATTTAAAGCTCCAGTCATCACCGCAAAGGTTGGTTAAATAGTAAGATTTGTTTCTGTCACCTGAAAGAGCATCCTCAAGATTATCATAGGGGATGAAATATGCACGGGGATATTCAGTACCAATATGCAAATCTTCAATGCTTTTGTGATAGGGTTTGAATTTCATAAAAACTCTCCTTTTGTTGATTAGTTCAACCGTAGGGGACGGTCTTGACCGTCCCGCTAAATACAGATAAATAATATCATAAAAGAATAAACTATACAATAATATTCAAACAAAAAAATACAACCACCCTTTTAGGTGATTGTATTTCTTGGCGGAGAGCAAGGGATTCGATGGGCTCTGCCCATCGTTTGCTGTGCAAACACCCGATTGTGTTCGGCTTCGCCGAGGGGGTTCGAATCCCTCTTCGTTCTACATAAAAAATCACAGAGCACTACCTAAAAGTAATGCTCTGCAATTCTTGGCGGAGAGCAAGGGATTCGAACCCTCGAAACGGTTTTGGCCGTTTACACGATTTCCAATTCTTTTGCTTTTTACTGATTTATTGTATTATCAAGGTTTATCGGCTTTCCTTTTGTTATGTTTTGGCAGATTTTATTAGCAGATGTATTAGCAAGGTATATTTAGAATGATTTGTCGCTTTCTCTTTATGTTTATTATTTTTTCTTAATTGCTTTCAAACTTACTGTATCTGTTTTTCTCCTTGCTTTTTAGCGTTCGGTAGATAGAACAATACAACTGTTGTTTTCTTTTTTGTTTGATAGAATGGTATCTATCGTATTTGAGCCAATTTTGACCCCGATAAGCGTTAAAAAAAGCAATACAATGTATTTTCCTCTTTTAAAAAATAAAAACCCTGCAGGGCAAACTGCAGAGCCTTAAGAAAATCACTTTCAAGATAGAGTTTTTATTCAGATAACCTCTTAAAGTGATTAAACAGTATCGGTAATACCTAACTGTTACCGACATTGTATCACAATTTTTTATAAAAGTAAATTATATTTTTAAAACATTAAAGCATAACTCAACTTTATAAAGTCGGGTTATGCTTGTTTTTTATTCTTCTGAATCGTCAAAGGCGGTTTTAGAAACATTTTCTATAAAGTTTTTTAATTGTTCTGTTTTCTGCAAAATTTTTCTTGCAACCTCTTTTTGTGTTTCTGATTTATCGCAATTTTCTATTTGTTTATATAAATCTGCTATTTCGTTGTTAAGGTTGTCAAAGTCTTTTTCTCTGACCTCTTTATTTTTAAACAGATTGTCTTTATCTAATATTTCATCACACGTAACACCATAGTAGTGAGCAAGTCTAACTATTATTTCTGCTGGTGGTTCTATTTTTGCTTTTTCATATGTGTTATATGTGTTTGCTTTAACTCCTATAGCTTCTGCAACCTCTTTTTGTTTTTTTGCATTTTCTGTCCTTAATCTGATAAGTGAAACTGCAATTAACTGTTTCCTTTCTTCAATCTCATAAAGGTTGTTGTATTTATATTCTGTCATATATTCCACTCCTAATATTTGTGTTTTTATTATATTTGAATTTTTCTTTATTTTCAATAATATTCTCGAATTGTAAACAAAATGCAAATAAATTGAATAAAATTGATAAAATTTAACAAAATTCGAAAAAACACTTGAAACTCAATAAAAAGTGATGTATATTAGAGAAAATAATAAAAATTCAATAATATTGAATTTAAGGTGGTGAGTAAATGAAAGAAATATTAGATGAACACGAATTTCAACAAGCTATTGAAGAAATTTGTAAAAGCTGTGTTTGTAATGAATGTGAAAATTGTTCAGCTTACAAATACAAAATGAAAAATCTTGTTAATGATTTTGAGAGGTTCAAAGATGTTTGATACTGTATGCGATTTTTTATTTATTATTTCTCCCGATTACGCTTATGATTTTAAATTCTTGGTTATAGGTGGTTCTGCTTTTGGTTTGTTGTTCTTTATTTTAAAATTTTTTGATAGGTGATTTTATGATGTCTAATGAAAAAGTTTTTCCCGATAATGTTTTTACTGTGTGGTCTATTGCTCTATGTCTTAAAGACGGTTTAACTCTTCCGTCCTCTGTTGTTTCTGCTATAGACGATATTGTTTCTTCTTGTGAGCCTTATATTGAAAACGGCTTTACTTTTAACTTTCTGCTCGACGAGTAAACAAATTGCCGCTCTCGAGCAGAGCGAGAGCGGCGGTTTGTTGTGGCTTATACTTGATTAAAGCCACAAAATATTCTCACTCTCCATATGCTATTCACATCAAAAAGCGAGGTTTTGTTATGAAAATAATCATTTTTTATGAAAAATATGACGCAAAATTTTATATGCATTATATCTTAAAAGATATTTCTGCAGTTGGTACTGCGGTTAATAAGTTTATTGAAAAATTCCCACCTAAAAACGAAGATTATAATGATATTGTTATTCGCTTCGTTTAATGTTGAAAGGTATATTGTATTTTGAATAACAGTTTTACTTTCTTACAAAATCAATTTGATGTTGTAGGAAACACCAAATTGAAACTTTACCCCGACGGAACTTTTAATATTACTTGTTGCAATAAAGATATTTTTACAACACAAGGTTATGAAATTGCAAGTTATGAAAATAACGAATGCAACAAAAACACTCCTAAAAATTATGATACCTCAAATCCGTCAAGAAAAGACAGTATCAGAAGAGCAAAAGCAAAAGTACACGATATTTCTTTACTAAATCAATTTGATTATTTTGTAACTCTTACTTTATCAACAGAAAAAATAGGCGATAGGTATGACAAGCAATTAGTAAAAGAAAAATTAAATACTTGGTTGAAAAATATGGTTACTCGTCATAATCTTATTTATTTGCTTTTACCTGAGTATCACAAAGACGGTGCGATTCATATGCATATGTTATGTAGCGGTGATTTAGACTTATATAATACAGGGTATTATGATAAAAACAGAAAAGAAATTATAGGTTTAAAAAATTGGAAATTTGGTTTCAGTTCTGTTTATCAAATATATGGTGATAGGTCGCACGTATCAAAATACATAACTAAATATGTTACAAAAGACAGTCAAAAAATATTTGGTAAATTTTATTATTCTGGCGGTAAAGGTATTAAAAGAGATGTTCCGTTTAAGGTTCTTGACATTGATTTTAATGCTTTGGTAGATTTGAAAAAATATGATATTACCGGTACAAACACAAGTTTTTGTTATCCTACTATGGACGATTTATTAGAAAGAGGTTTAATATAATGAAAAATTGTTTAACTTATTCTTTAAAAGATGTTTCGGTTCTTCTTGGTATTAGTTATAGTACAGTTTATAAGCTTGTTTTAAATGGTGAAATTCCTTGTTTTAAAATAGGCGGTCAGTATTTTATTTCTTGCGATACCTTTGATGAATGGTTTTCCGCTCGTTGTAAAGGCGGTGAATAATTATAGAAGGTTCTATTGTTAAACGTGGTAAAACTTACTCTTTTGTTTATTATGGTTTTACTCCTAATGGAGAGTATAAACAAATATGGGAAAGTGGTTTTAATACTAAAAAAGATGCAGAAAAAAGACAAAGAGAATATAACAAAAATTTAAAAAAACATTCTGTTGTTTGTTCTGAAAGAGTAACTGTTTCTAAATTCCTTGATAAATATATTTCTATTTGTGAAAAGCAAAAAAGCCTTTCACCAAATACAATAAGCGGTTATAAAACTAATATCAATCATATCAATGCTTGTATTGGTGATGTTTATTTAGACGAAATAACCGCAGATTTACTTGATGATATGTTTTATACATTATCTGATAAGGGGTTAAATGGTACATCTTGTTTGTATATTTATAGAACCTTACATTCTGCATTTGCTTTAGCTGTCAAAAGAAAAGAATTGCAATACAATTTTTGCAATTTGATTGAGCCACCTAAAAAAGAAAAGTTTACTGCAAATATAATTACTGAAAAACAATTTAAAGATTTACTTTCATTTTTAAATGAATATGATGTTCGTTTTTCTTTGCCTATTTATTTAGGTCTTTTGCTTGGTTTAAGGCGAGGTGAGGTTTTAGGTCTTAAATGGTCTGATATTGATTTTAACAACAATATTTTACATATTCAGAGAACCGCAACTCCTCACAAAAACGGATTTATTTTTACTGATTGCAAAACTGAAAAAAGCAATAGATTTTTACAGATTCCACCTTTTTTAATCAATAAATTTAAAGAATGGCAAATCAAACAAAACGATTTTGATTTACCAAATATTGAGTTTGTATTTACACAAGAACATAATAAAATTTATTCTGCTACCACTTTCAATAAAAAATATAAATACGTTTTATCTCAATGTGGTATTGATATTTTAACTCGTTTTCACGATTTGAGACATTCTTTTGCAACTTTCCTTGTTAATGATAATGTTCCTATTTCTGTTGTTAGTCAGATGTTAGGACATAGCAAAATAAGTACAACTTTAGATATTTATACCCATACAGATATAAATCAACAATCTATTGCTTTAAAATCACTTGAAAAGATAACTGAAAAAGAATAAAAATGGCAGATTTTATTAGCAAATTATTAGCATTTTTATATTTTGCTTCTAAAAAAGAATAATAAAACAGTTTATAAAACCTACTTTTTTATAAATAGATAACCCCGAAAACCTTATAAAATCAAGGCTTTCGGGGTTTTTCTTGGCGGAGAGCAAGGGATTCGAACCCTCGAAACGCTTTTAGGCGTTTACACGATTTCCAATCGTGCTCCTTCGACCAGCTCGGACAACTCTCCATCTGTTCAAAGAATTTACATATAAAATTCTGCACCTCTCTCAAAGTGCCTTGCTATTATACATAATTGATTTGAAAAAATCAAGGGGTAAATGAATATTTTTTTAAACCGCAAGAGTTTTAGAAAAAGCTAAAAGAGATTTATATGCTTTAACACTTTCATCTTCTTTGTACTTTTCTGATTCATTTATATAAATTGGTGTACATTCAGCATTTTTGCCTGCTTCAATATCCCGTGAAGAATCACCAACCATAAAAGATTTTGACATATCAATATTAAAATCTGCTTTTGCTTGCAACAATAAACCGGGCTGTGGCTTTCTGCATTCACAGGTTATCTTAAACTCCTTGATTTCATTTTCAAATCCGCTTTCAGGATGGTGAGGGCAATAGTAAATTGCATCAATATAAGCACCTTTTTCGCCTAATAATGTTTCTATTCTGTTGTGTATTTGGATAAGCGTTTCAATGGTGCAATCTCCACGAGCGATTACAGGTTGATTAGTAATAACAATAACAAGGTAACCGAGCTCGTTAAAGTGCTTTATTGCTTCCGGAACACCTGGGAGTAGTTCTATATCAGCAGGGTCTGTGATATAACCTTTGTAGATATTTATGGTGCCATCCCTGTCAAGAAAAACAGCTTTTTGCAAATTGCTTAATCTTTTTCTTTCAGCAAAGCCTGATTTAATGTCGTTTTCGGTTTCTGCAAGTCTTTCAGGAGTTCCCATATCTTTAATATATTCCGGGGTTTTATAAGAGTATATTCTTCCTGTTTTTACTGCAGGTTTAAGAATATCTTTATCTAAGTTGGCTTTTCCGGATATGGTAAATAATTCTAAAAGCTTCGGTGATATGATTTGTATGCCTGCGTTACATAAATTTGCATAGGCGAAAGGCTTGTTATTCTTTGGAATAAGATTTGTTACACATCCGTTTTCTGATGCTACTATAAGTGTGCTGTCATAAGGGTGGGTGTTAGGATGTGTTAATAAAGTTGCCAAGGCATTTTTGCTCTTATGGAAATTTATCATTTTACTTAATTGGAAATCAAAAATCAAATCCCCGTTACATAATAAAAACTCTTCTTCAAGACCAAGATGAAACAATGCACCTGCTGTACCAAGCGGTTCATCTTCTTTGAAATAAGAGATGTTAACTCCGAGGTGTTTGCCGTCTTTAAAATAGTTTTCTATATGTTCAAAAAGGTAGCCTGTAACCAAAATAAAATCATTGATGCCTGCATTTTTGAAAAAGTTTATTTGATGCTCAAGAACAGGCTTGTTGCAAATTAAAGTCATTGGTTTAGGGATATTTTTATTCACACTTTTTAACCTTGTTCCGAACCCCCCTGCAAGAATTACAGCTTTCATTAGTAACACCTCCTTTTTCATAGTCTACCACATTTTTTGGGGCTTTGCAATCGTTGATTAACTTCTTTGGATTTATGTGTTTTTGTATGGCTGTCAACTTGACAAAATGGGGGAGGTGTGATACATTTTATAATGTATATTAATGAGTAGAAGTATGATTTGTTGGCATACGAATAAGAATGAATGGGTATTAAACGGAGGGTTTGTCGTGGCTAATATTCTTGTAACAGGTGGTGCAGGATACATAGGTTCTGTTATGGTTCCTGAGTTGCTGAAACTTGGTCATAAGGTAACTGTTGTGGATTCGTTTATGTATAAACAAGCATCCCTTCTTGAATGTTGTAAATATGATAATTTTGAAATAATAAACGGTGACTGCAGGGATGAAGAAATTCTGAAAAAAGCACTTTTTGATAAGGATTTTATTTTTCCTCTTGCGGCGATAGTTGGTTTTCCTGCTTGTGATAAAGATAAAGTTGCAGCAGAAAGTACTAACCTTGGCGCAATAGAAAAAATTGTTAAGATTCGTGAGAAAGGGCAGAAAATAATTTTTCCTTGTACCAATAGTGGTTATGGTCTTGGACAAGGTCAGAGCTTTTGCACAGAAGAATCTCCCATTACACCAATATCACTTTACGGAAAAACAAAAATGTCTGCTGAAAAGCTTGTTTTAGAATCCGGTGATTCTATGGCATTCAGGTTTGCAACGCTTTTTGGTGCATCTCCCAGAATGCGATTGGATTTGTTGGTTAATGATTTTGTGTATCGTGCGGTATTTGATAAATCACTTATTGTATTTGAAGGTCATTTTATGAGGAATTATCTCCACGTAAGGGACGCTGCCCGTGCATTCATTTTTTCAATGGAAAATTTTGAAAAAATGAAAGGTCAGACATATAATTGCGGATTAAGCAATGCAAATTTATCAAAAATAGAGCTTTGTGAAAAAATAAAAGAACATATCCCCGGTTTTGTATATCTTGAGGCACCTATCGGAGTTGATCCGGATAAACGAAATTATCTGGTTTCAAATGAAAAAATAGAGAGTTTTGGTTTTAAACCGGAAAATTCAATTGATGACGGAATTAATGAACTCATAAAGTGTTACAGAATAATTAAAAATTCTTCTTATGGAAATGTTTAATTGTTTTTAAAATTCGTATTTTCGTAGTGAAGGTATATTGTGATTTGAATTATTGCATAACAATTTGCTGAGTTTTTTTAGAGGTGAGAATAATAAAAAAAGTAAAAAGTTTTGTGAATAAGCATTATTACGGAATGTGCTTTTTTGCTTTTTTAATGATATATTTGATAATTATTCCGGGTGACAGCAAGCCATGGACAGTTGATCCGGTTATGTACTGTTTCTATGTTGTGGATTTTAGTGTCGGTTTTTGCTCCAGAATACTACAAGGTGCAATAGTTAACTGGATTTTTGGTACTGCTAACGAAACGAATATAACTATCTTTTTAAATGTTTTGATGGTTTTAACTTTCGCATTATATAGTCATTTTGCTGAGAAAATTCTTTTGAAAATTGATTCTGAATACAGAAAAACAGCAGTTTTGTTTCTTTTACTGTTTTTTACCGGGCCATGTACGTTTGGTATGTTTGTCAAAATTGTGGGTATGGTTGATTTCTTTTGGGTTTTTTCAACTGCAATTTTTTTCTTTATAATTCAAAAGAAACGGTTATATTTTTTGATTGTCCCGTTGTTCGTTTTTATGGTGTTTATATATTACGCCTCCTTGTTATCTTATGTCCCTTTCTTAGCTTTGATGTTGCTTTATACAATTTCATATACGAAAGAAGAAAAAGAAAAGAAGTATTTAACAGCTGTATTTTTTGTTTCAGTAATTGTCACATTTTCGTTAGGTGTATATTTTGTGGTTTTCGAACGCTCAAATCTTAACTATACTTTTGAAGAGTTTAACGAGTATTTGATGGCCAAAGGAGTTGAAGAACACCGATTATTTTATTACGACTATGCTTTTTATCGTAAGGTTCCTTATGAGATATATCATGCACTAAATGTTTCGGAGATATCCCCAGGACAGAATCCGTCATCACCTTCAGGAGTTTTAGGTGTTATAAGGCAACAAATACTAGTAAATTTTAGAATATTCACATTTACAGAAGCAACACCGTTGGTTTGTTTATTGGTTACACCTGTTGCTGTTTACATTTATCGTTTTATTATAAATAAAATCAGGCAAGAAAAAGACAATAAATTAAGATGTTTTACTTTGACTTGTGTTTTGTTACTTTTCCCCTTAACTATAATAACCGTACTTTTGTTTTTCTCGATGGACCTTGTTAGGTGGGTGGGGAATGCCTTTATTGCTTTGTTTGTGTCATTTTTATATATTCTGTATAAAGATGGAAACGACGGCTGGGAACAAGTACACAAAGATATTGAATCACTTAACAAGTTTTGGCTTGTACCGTGGTATTTGTTGTATATGCTAACAGTTTGTTGGCCAGATGGTGGTTAATTAGAAAATTGGGGATTAATGAACAGGGGGGCTGATAATGAAAATAA
The DNA here is from genome assembly GCA_045591525.1 of Acutalibacteraceae bacterium. Lineage (GTDB taxonomy): Bacteria > Bacillota > Clostridia > Oscillospirales > Acutalibacteraceae > DTU089. The sequence continues at coordinate 15,396 of JAZNTA010000059.1, forward strand.
AATCCACAATAATTAAAATCCTTTTTTTTGTGTATCTTGTTTCAATTAAACTTATTCCAAGAATTGACTTGAGATTTGAACCTGATTTTTATATTTTTTCTATTGCTTTTATTGTTAGTGCTTGTTGTATAGGTTTTATACCAAAAAAAGTTTTGAGTATCTTGACTGCAATCTTAGTTACGGTTGGTGTATCTATATATCAATACCAATATTGCATATATGCCCTTCCAGTGATTTTTCTGATTTGTGCTCATAAAGAAGCATTGTTAGAAAGCAAAAAAATAAGCAAGCAAAAAAGTAAAAATCGGTTAAGTGAAATATGTTCAGTGTTAAGTATGCTTTCTCTTGTTTTGCCATTCATTTACGCGAAAAACAACAGAAAATTTGTTGAAAATACTGATACAATCGGTGATATAGGTCATATTATATTTTTCTTCATTTTGGCTGTGATGTTATTTGTTGTTAGTTTTTATAAAATCGGAACATATCAAAGTGTTATAAAAAAAGATGTGGCACTTAAATTTAGACTTGTTTATTTGGCGATAATAATTGGTATTTTAGTTACAATATATACGCTTTTGTTGACGTCAACCATTAAGTCAATACAATATGAAATAGCACACCTTTATTGGTTTGTTTTGCTTGTGGCTATTGCCTTGAATGAAGACCCGTTTTTGGCTGAATTAATAAAAAAGTTTGAAAGGTTCATAACAGGAGAAAAGTCTAAAAAAGTGGTGAAGAAATGATACTGATAATTGGATGTGGCTTTTTGGGCAGTTATATGTTGAAGCGTGTAACTGAAAATTCAAAAGAACCGGTTATAGCAACAGTCAGGGATATAAATAAGATTCCTGATATTCGTGGAGCAGAATATGTGCAATGTGACATTACAAATCCAACGGATATAATAAAATTGTCAGATAAATGTGAAAATGAACCTCTTACTGTTTTTTACTTTGCCGCTTGCCACAATATTGACTTTGTTTATGAAAATCCCGAAGAGGCAAAAATAATAAATGTTGATTCCTTGAAGTTCTTTATATCATCTTTTCCAAAAATAAAAAAGTTGTTCTTTGTATCAACAGACTGTGTTTACGGAGAAAATAAAGAGAAGTCTTTTAAATTTAATGAAACATCGGTATTAAATCCGATTAATGAATACGGAAAGCAAAAAAAATTAGCAGAAGAAATAGTGCATGCTAATGGTTTTACGGTTTTTCGTTTGCCTTTTATGTTAGGGCCGTCGTTAACCGCTAAGCCTCATTTTTATGATAATATATGCTCGAAACTTTTAAACGAACAAAAAGTTGAAATGATTGACGGAATGGAACGAAACGTTTTGAGCTATAAACAAGTGGCTGAGTTGATGTTCAGACTATCAAAACTTGAGTGCCTGCCGAATACAATAAATATTTGTTCTGACAGAACAATGAGCAAATACGAAATTGGTTGTATATTAGCAAAAAAAATTAATGTTTCCTCGGGATTGGTCTGTAAAATTACAGAAAAAGAGGGAAAAAAGTTTTTTAAAGACAGAAGAGCCTCATGTATCAATATGGATAACACTCTTCTGAAAAATTTGTTAGGGTTTACAGAGCTGAAATGGGAGGAAGAACAATGTTAATGATAAGAACTCCGTTCAGGGTTTCTTTTTTCGGTGGAGGAACGGATTATTATGACTATTTCTCTCAGTATGGCGGTAGTGTTTTATCAACAACGATTGACAAATATTGTTATTTAACTATCAGGAAATTACCTCCCTTTTTTGAATATAAAAATCAACTTACATATTCTAAAATCGAGCGCTTCAACAACGTTTCTGAAATACAACATCCTCTTGTAAAAGCATCGTTGGAGTATATACCTACAGATAGAATACAAATAGCTTATGACGCTGATTTGCCTGCCGGTTCAGGTATTGGTTCAAGTTCATCTTTCGCAGTAGGGCTTCTTCAGGGGTTGCATGCTTTGAAGAATGAGTATCCCGATCGCATGACTTTAGCCAAGGAAGCAATTCATATTGAAAGGGTATTGTGTAACGAAGGCGGCGGTGTACAGGACCAGATTGCTGCAGCGTTTGGCGGCTTGAATCGATTGGATTTTTCAGGTGATGGATATAAAGTAACACCTATTGAAATAAGTGAAGAAAGAAGCAACATATTTCAAAACAACCTGGTACTTGTATTTACAGGCTTTACTCGCTATTCGGGTGTTATTGCAACAGAACAACAGAAAAGTATATCTTCTACTTTGAAACAATTGCATGAAATGAAAGCACTTGTTGATACTGCAGAAAATATTTTAAAATCAGGAGATATTGATGATTTTGGCAGACTGTTGGATTATACATGGCAATTAAAACGCACATTGTCAGAATATATTAGTAATCCGCAGATTGATGAGTTGTATGAAAGAGCGAAAAGATATGGCGCTCTCGGCGGTAAAATTCTTGGTGCCGGTGGCGGAGGCTTTATGTTGCTTTATGTTCCGCAGAATAAAAAAGATGAGCTAATCCGGTGCTTTAATGATTTAAAAATTGTTCCCTTTAAATTTGAGAATGAAGGTACAAAAATATTTTTCCGTAATGATTCTTAAATATAAATGGTATTGCTTTTCAGCAATACCATTTATTTATACTTGTAGGGCTTTGCTGTAATAGTAGTCATTTAAACTGCACTATATAAGAAATAGTTGTGGCACACTTTCCGGAAAGTGTGCCACAATGTTTTTATTTATCAATATGTACATCTAACTGAGGATAGGGGATATGAATATTATTTTCGTCAAATGCTTTTTTTACATTTTCCATTGTATCAAAATAAACATCCCAATAATCAGCAGAGTTGCACCATATACGGACTGTGTATTCAAGTGAGCTTTCCTTGTGACCTGAAAGTCTTACAAAAGGCTCAGGTGTTTTAAGAGCGGCAGGATGTTTTTCAATAACGCCCATAACAACCTCTTTAACCTTGTCAACATCGTTTGAATAAGCGGTGTTGAAAGTAAGGTCAACTCGTCTTGTTGACTCGCTTGAATAATTTTCAATAACTGAATTTGTAATTGAACCATTGGGAATTGTAATTCTCTTGTTATCGAGAGTTAGAATTTCTGTGTACATAACAGAAATTTCATTGACTGTACCTGATTCGCCGGCAGCTTCAATATAATCACCAACCTTAAAAGGTTTGAAAAGAAGAATCATAATTCCGCCTGCAAGGTTTGAAAGAGAGCCCTGAAGAGCAAGACCGATTGCAACACCGCAAGAAGCAAGAATTGTGATAAATGATGTTACGGGAACACCTAAAATCATTGCAACTGTGATGATGAGAAGCACATATAAAAGAATGCTTGATGCACTTGCAAGGAAGGTACGAAGACCTGTGTCAAGTTTTGAAAGTTTGGGTGACTGTCTGAGGAACTTTTTAACAACCTTAACAAGCTTAAAACCAACAAGAAGAACAATTACCGCTTCAATGAGCTTCACGCCAAATGATGCGCCCATTTCCATAATCGTATCGATGATTTTAGAAAAATCAACAGATTCAAAAAGTTTTGAAATATCCATAAAACTACTCCTTTTTTATGTTTTGTTAAAGTATATACTTTTCTATGCGGTTTTTCAATCATTTATTTCTGTTTTCTTGTTTGTATTTTTAAGTTTTTTGTGCTATTATAGCTTTGGTGATAAAAATGAAAAAAACGATATTAATAATTCTCGGCGGTTTATTAGCGCTTGTTCTTGTAGCTGTTATTGTTCTCGTTGGTAACACTTTTATGTATTACCCCCATTATAAAGAGAATAAAGAAGCTGTTAAAATTGAGCCAAAGGAAAATAATATCAAAATGATGAGCTATAATCTCCGTTGCATCAGTCCTATTGATTGGGGCAAAAAGGGTTGGTTCTATCGTGCAGATTTAATTATTGATGATATAGTTGATGAAAAGCCGGGTATAATCGGTTTTCAGGAAGCAACAAAATGGCACTATTCATACCTTGTCGATTCTTTAAAAGGCTATGATTCTGTTATTACCTACCGTGACGATGCTTTTAATTCCGAGGGATGCCCCATATTCTATAATACAGAACTTTATAGCCTTGTTGATAAAGGCTCATTTTGGCTTTCTGAAACACCCGATATTCCCAGTAAATCATGGGGCGCACAGTATAACAGAGTGTGTAGTTATGTTATATTAACAGAAAAAGCAACAAAGAAAGATTTTGTTGTTTTCAATACTCATTTAAGCCATGTAAGTGACGAAGCGAGAATCAATGGCATACAGGTTGTTCTTGACAAAATCAGCCAGTTTGGGTCACTTCCGGCTGTTATTATGGGCGACTTTAATGCAGAAGAGGGTTCAGTTACATATAACAGCGTAACAGAGAATTTCCTTGATGCTAAACACGCAACAGAAAATACATCTGATGACCATACCTACAACGGTTGGAATAACCCCGAAAAATTCAAACGAATTGACTATTTTATGATTTCGAAAAAAGGGATTAAAGTAAATTCCTATAATGTGCTTTCAGGTATGAGAAATGGCGATTACACAAGTGACCACTGCCCGATTATACTTGAAATTAATATTGATTAATTTCAAGTAGCTGCCAGTCTCCAGCCACCAGCCCCTAAAGAACAACAAACCCGTAGGGTATAAGGCTTGCCTGTACCGTAGAATACGGCAAAAGATTTTAATTAAAAAAGCAATCACTCGGTTAAGGAAAAATTTTTTCTTAACCGAGTGATATAATTTTTATAACTCTTCAATAAATTCTTCAATTCTTTCAAGAGCCTTTATAATATGCTCTGTTGAATAACAATAAGATGCTCTTACAAACCCTTCTCCGCCTTTGCCGAAAGCGGTTCCGGGAACAACCGCAACCTTTTTGCTTTCAAGTAACTTTTCACAAAAATCCTCACTTGAAAGCCCCGTGCTTTTAATGCAGGGGAAGGAGTAAAATGCACCCTTAGGCTCTCTGCAAGTAAGACCTAGCTTATTGAAACCATTTACAATAAGCCTTCTTCTGCGGTCATATTCTTCTCTCATTTTTTCGATTGCTTCGTCACCGTTTCTCAAGGCTTCAACCGCTGCATATTGAGAGGTGGTAGGAGCACACATTATTGCATACTGGTGTATTTTTGTTATTTGTTGCATAAGGGGTTCCGGACCGCAAGCGTAACCTAAACGCCAGCCTGTCATAGAATAAGCCTTTGAAAATCCGTTGACGGTGATTGTTCTTTCCGTGAGGCCTTCAATTGAAGCAGGGGAAATGTGGGTGTAATCTCCGTAGGTCAGTTCGGAATAAATTTCATCGGAAATAACAACGATATTTGTACCTTTCAGAATTTCTGCAATTTTCTCAATATCTTCTCTTTCCATAACCGCACCTGTAGGATTACAGGGGTAGGGGAGAATAAGTGCTTTCGTTTTGGGTGTGATTGCGTTTTTCAGTTCTTCAGGTGTTACCTTAAAATCATTTTCTGCTTTTGTTTCAATGATTACGGGAATACCACCTGCAAGACTTGTTATAGGCTCATAGCAAACATAGCTGGGCTGAGGAATAATAACCTCGTCTCCTGGGGCAACAATAGCTCGGATTGCTCCGTCGATTGCCTCACTACCACCGACTGTAACAAGAATTTCCGTTTCGGGCTTGTATGTAAGGTTATATCGTCTTTCAAGGTAGGCGGAAATTTCTTTTCTTAATTCTATTGTACCTCTGTTGGCACTGTATTTTGTTCTGCCTCTTTCAAGGGAGCTTATACCTGCTTTTCTGATGCTCCAAGGGGTCTGAAAGTCCGGCTCGCCAACACCTAAAGAAATAACATCCTCCATTGTGGCGGCAATATCAAAAAACTTTCTTATACCCGATGGCTTTATTTCAGTTACTGCAGGGTTTAAAACCTTACCGTAATCAATCATAAATAAACTGCCCCCTGGTATCCTCCTCAGTGTCAAACAGTTCAACATCAAGCTCTTTGTAACGACGCATTACAAAATGAGTCGCGGTAGATGTTACGGAGTCAATCGTTGCAAGCTCTCTTGCAACGAAACGGGCAACATCCTGAAGAGTTTTACCTTTAACAACAACGTTAAGGTCATAAGAGCCTGACATAAGATAAACAGACTCTACCTCGTGAAAGGACATAACCTTTTCTGCAACCTCTTCAAAGCCTGAATCTGCTTTGGGAACAACATTGAGTTGAACTATTGCGGAAACATAAGCATCATCATACTGGTCCCAGTTAATAACAGCCTTGTATCCACGGATCATACCATCTTTTTCAAGCTGTTCAATTTCATTTTTTACTTCATTTTCAGTTGTACCAAGCATTGTTGCAATTTGCTCGGGTGTGTAACGGGCATTTTTACTTAAAAGCTTTAAAATTTCATATTTCATATTACATCAAATCCTCATTATATTTTGCTCTTTCGCCACCGATGAATTTTGGTCTTACTCTTGCAGCGGTAAGAGAGGCGTTACCTATTTTATTATTTTTAAGCCTTACGGGAACTGCAACCTTTTTTAAGTGCATACCGATTAAGGTTGAGCCGATGTCAAGCCCTGCATCTGCCTTGATTTCTTCAAGTGCAACGGGATTTTTGAAAGCACTGTATGCCGCAGTTGCGAATGAACCGCCTGCTTTAGGTTGGGGAACAACATTAACATATTCACCGTTGGGAACTGCATCCGCTTCAACAATAATTGCTCTGTTGAGATGCTCACAGCATTGTGCCGCAACGTAAACTCCGTGTTCGTTAGCAGCTTCGTAAATACCTGCAAAAACCTCGTTTGCAGTATCGGGTGAGGAATTAGTGCCTATTGTGTCACCGATTACCTCGCTTGTTGAGCAACCTATAACAAGAATCTGCCCTTTTTTAAGCTTTCCGATTTCAATTATTTCCTTTGTGGCGGAATATGCCTGCATTTTTATTAAATCCATAAATCAAACTACCTTTATATCTTTTTACCCTTGTATTTTACACTAAAATTAAAAAAAGTAAAGCCTTGTTATTGATATGTTAATAATTTCTTGTTAAAATAAACTAAAGATAAAATAAAAGAGGTGTTACAATGGCAGTTAAATTCAACGAAGATAAACAGGTTGTTGCAAGAATAAAGGAAGGCCTTAAAATGAAAGGCGGTTATTGTCCCTGCAGATTGGAAAAAACAGAAGATAATAAATGTATTTGTAAAGAATTCCGTGAGCAGATTAAAGACCCTGATTTTGAGGGCTATTGCCACTGTATGCTTTATTACAAATCTAAAGATTGAGAGGAAAATAAATATGGCAGAATTAACAATTACAAGTGCTAATTTCGAGGAATTAGTTTTAAAAAATGAAAAGCCCGTTTTGCTTGATTTCTGGGCAACCTGGTGCGGTCCTTGTCAAATGATTGCACCCACAATCCACGAAATCTCAGAAGAGAGAACAGATATTGTTGTCGGCAAGGTTAATGTTGATGAAGAAATGCAGCTCGCAATGCAGTTCGGCATTTCAAGCATTCCCACTCTTCTTGTTTTCAAGGGCGGCAAGCTTGTTAACCAGGGTGTCGGACTTCTCCCTAAAGCAAGTGTGTTAAAGCTTTTAGAGGACTGATGTAGAAAACCCGCTTCGGCGGGTTTTATTATTTTATTACATAATTATTACAATTTGTCCCGTTTGTTTGACAGTTGACAAGTTTTATTGTATTATTAATGGGTATAATTGGAATAATATGATGTGTTTTGGCGTCATATTCTGAAAGGTTTGTTAGTAGCTTTATGTTTATTGATTTGGAAGGGCTTGACGGTTGCGGTAAAACAACGCAAACCGACCTTGTCTGCAAAAGACTTTCAGAGGACGGAATTGATTATAAAAAAATTAAGCTTCCCGATTATGAAAGTGAATCAAGCATTCTTGTAAGAAAATATCTTGCAGGTGATTTCGGAAAAAATGCAGGGGATGTTAATGCCTATGCTACCTCTGTGCTTTATGCGGCGGACAGATTCGCTTCTTACACAGAAAAATGGAAAAAGGAATATCTTGAGGGTACATTAATTTTTGCTGACCGCTATACTCCTGCCAATGCAATTTATCAGATGACAAAGCTTGATAAAGCAGAATGGGACGAATACCTTGATTGGCTTTTCGATTTTGAATATAACAAAATCGGTATTCCTGCTCCTGATAAAGTTATTTTCCTTGATATGCCTGTTGAGGTTTCTCAAAGACTTATGACTCAACGTTATGAGGGCGATGAAAATAAAAAAGATGTTCACGAAGCCAATGTTGAATTTCTCAATGCTTGTCGCGAGGCTGCTCTTTATGCGGCAGATAAATGCGGTTGGGTAATTGTTCCTTGCTCGGAAAATGGTGAGCCTCTTCCTATTGAAGAAATAAACGATACAGTATATAAAATCTTACTTGAAACAATAAAGAAGTAATTAAGATGCTTGATTTTCAACCTGTAAAAATAGAAGACAGAGATTTAATTTTGAATAATATTCCCGAAAGTGCTTTGCAGATTTGTGACTTTTCCTTTGGTAATATTTTCTGCTGGAGTGTGGGGGAGAATACCCGAATTGCAGAGAAGAACGGCTTCATTTTTCTTCGCTCCCGCTTTAACGGGATTAAAAGCTATGCTTTCCCTTGGGGGAAAGGTGATATTAAATCTGCACTTGAAATTATAGAGAAAGATGCAAAAGAGCGAAATGCGGATTTCAGCTTCTATTGCTTAAGCGAAGAGCAAGCGGGAATTTTAAAAGAAATCTATGGAGAAAGACTTTATTTGGAAGAACAGCGGGATTTCTTTGATTATGTGTATCTTCGCGAAAAGCTTGCAACCTTAAGTGGCAGAAAGTATCATTCAAAGAAAAATCATGTTAATTCCTTTTGCAAAAAGAATAATTTTTCTTATGAAGAATTAAATGAAACTAATTTAAAAGAATGCCTTGAATTTTCACATCAGTGGCATAAAAGCGGGGAGAGAAACCCGAAGCTTGACGAAGAAATGCTTGTTATTGAAAAAGCATTTGGGTATTTTAATGAGCTTCATTTGTCGGGTGCGCTTTTGAGAGTGGACGGCAAAATTGTTGCCTATGCTTTAGGTGAAAAAATGACTGACGGCAAAACATATTGCACTCATTTTGAAAAAGCATCTCCCGAATACCTTACTGCCTATGCGGTAGTCAATAAATTATTTGCAGAAAAATCTCTTGAAGATTTTGAATATATAAATCGTGAAGATGATGCAGGTGTAGAGAATTTAAGAAAAGCCAAAACCTCTTATCACCCTGAGTATCTTGTTAAAAAATACTATGGAAAAATCCTTTGAAATCCGCTTTCCTTTTGAAAGCGATTATGAAAATTTAAAAGCTCTCTGGCAAACCGCTTTTGATGACTCTAAAGAAAGCCTTGATTTCTTTTTTGAAAACACAGTTTCACCCGACAGAGTGTTAGCGGTTTTCCAAAACGGGAAACCCGTCAGCGCTTTATATATGCTTGAAAGCGAAATTATAAAAGATAAAAAAACTTATTCCGCTTATTATGTTTATGCAGTTTGTACACATCCCGATTATCGCGGTAAAGGACTTATGAAAAGTCTTTTTGAAGAGCTTTTTAAGGTTGCCAAAACTCGAAATGTTGACTATCTTTTCCTTGTGCCCGAAGAAGCGTATCTTTTCAATATCTATGAAAAACTTGGTTTTAAAAAAGGCTTTTCCTATTCTGAAAAGGTGGTTTTCAAAAAGGATTTTATAAATGACAGTAAGAACCAAATCCGGAAGCTCACCTATAAGAATTATAGAAAAATACTTTTTGAAAGCTCTGTGAATGTACCTCTTGCAATTCTTAAAGAAACAACCTTTAACTCTTTCTTTAATTCAGTAAGCGGTGAGGTTAAAACAGCTTTTATTGAAAATGAAGGGTACGCCCTTTATGAAGAAACAGAAGAAAAGCTTACAGTATATGAACTTTTCGGGAATGAAGAAGTACTTATAAATGCAGTTTTTCAAAATACTGAAAAAGAAAAAATTATTTATAGAACAGTAGCAGATAACAATCCTGTTTCTTACGGAATGTTTTATAAATTAAATGATGCTCCCGAAATCCAAAACGGATTTTTCGGAATTCCATACGCAAATTAAAAGAGGTCTTAAAATGATTTATGTTTTTCTTGCTAATGGCTTTGAAGAAATAGAAGCACTTGCCCCCGTTGATTTTTTGCTGAGGGCAGGAATTGAAGTTAAAATGGTTGGCGTAAGCGGTAAATTTTGCCGTGGTGCTCACGGAATAAATGTTGAAGCAGATATCCTTTTAGAAGATGTAGTCCTTAACGAAAATGTTCAGGGGATTATTCTTCCCGGCGGAATGCCCGGTGCAGAAAATCTTAATAACAGCGAAGATGTGCAAAAAGCTATTGACTATTGTGCAGAAAACGGGAAAATCATCGGTGCAATTTGTGCTGCACCTTTCATCCTGGGCAGAAAAGGTCTTCTGGAAGGCAAAAATGCAACTTGTTTCCCCGGCTTTGAGGATGAATTAAAAGGTGCAAAGCTTGTGGAATCAGGCGTGATTATAGATGGCGATATTGTTACTGCTAAAGGTGCAGGTGTTGCCTGGGAATTCGGCGCTGCAATATGCTCTATAATCACAGGTGAAGAAAAAGCTTTGCAGATACTCAGAGGTATTCAATGGAGAAAGTAATAGATATAAGACCCATAAAAAAGAAAATGAGGGCGCAAGCCAAAGAAAGCCGACTTTTAATGGATTCTCTGACTAAAAGTTCTTATGATAAAAAAATCTGCAACAAGCTTCTTAATTTATGGGCAGTAAGAGAAACTGATACATTTTTATGCTACGTTTCAACGGATATTGAAGTTGATACAAAAGAGTTTATAAACTCTCTTTTATCAGCAGGTAAAAAGGTTGCTGTTCCTCGTTGCGAGGGCGGACCCTCGGAAATGAACTTTTATTATATAAATTCTCTCGATGAACTTTCATCAGGTTCTTTTGGTGTTTTAGAGCCTGAGTCTGATAAAGACAAAATGCTTACTGAAACTGAAAACACAATATGCATTGTTCCTGCATTTATGTTTGATAAATCAGGCTATCGTTTGGGTTATGGTAAAGGCTATTATGACAGATACCTTTCAAAGTATAAAGGTTCCACTATCGGCATTTGTTATTCCCAGAATATTAAGGACGAATTATTCCACGGAAAGTATGACAGAACCGTGGGTATGATAGTTACAGAGAAACAAATTCTTAAAACAAAGGAGTGATAAGGCGTGGCAAAAGATAATTTCAATGATTATGAAGAGCTTTTGAGTATGTTTGAGGATGAAAAGGAAACTGATACTGCTAAGCCTACTGATGAAGAAATTCTGAAAAGCAAAAGGCAGAAAAAGGTTGACGATTTTAAAATTGACATCAATTCCAACAGTGCCTATGAAAATCCTAATTATAAGGGTGGAGTTTATTTTTCAAATCCTCCTCGCGATATTGATAAAGCGGCACAAAGGGAGAAAAGAGCAACGGTTCGCAGAAATCAGAAAGCAAAGCCTGCTGTAGATAAATTCAAGGTTTCTGCTCCGCCCACAACAGCAAAGCAGAACAAAGCTATTGCGGAAAAAAATGCAAAAATTGAGAAATTTCAAAAAACAATATTTGGTAAATTTTTTACATCCGAAAAGCTTTCCCGTCTTGCTCTTGCAATAGCTATAATCGCTCTTTCGAGTGTTATTCTTTGCATTTACGGAATTCGTTGTATCAACGATGTTCTTGCTATTGATGTTGAGGATACTGCAATTGAGGTTGAAGTTTCAAAGGGTATGAGCGATAGTGATGTTATTGATGTTCTCAAGGATAATGACCTTATAAAAAATAAACTCTTTTGTAATATGTTTATAAAATTCTTCGGCAAAGACGGAGATTATGTTTCAGGTGTTTACACACTTACTCCGGCAATGGGCGTTGAAAAAATGCTTTCCACTATGAAAGCGGATATAACTCTTTCTGAAACAGTTACTCTTACATTCCCTGAGGGGTGGACTATTGACCAAATTGCAGAAAAGCTTGAAGCTAATGAGGTTTGTACGGCTGCAAGCTTTATAAATACTCTTCAGAATGTGGACTTTTCTGAGGATTATGAATTCATTAAATCGATTCCAAATAAGGAAAAACGATTCAGAGTTCTTGAGGGTTATTTGTATCCTGATACCTATGAATTTTATGTTGGCGAAAATGCTTCAAGCGTAGCAAGAAGATTTTTGGATAATTTTCAGAATCGTTGGACTGATGAATATCAGAAACAGGCAAAAGAAAGGGGCTTGAGCCTTGATGAAGTAATCATTATGGCATCAATTCTTCAAAAAGAAGCTGCCTCAAGTAAGCAGATGCCCGACATTTCATCGGTTCTTTATAACCGTCTTGACAGACCCGGAACTTTCCCATGGCTGAACTGTGACTCAACAGAGGATTATCTTACAAAAACAATTAAGCCTACATTGACATCATCAACAGAGGATACCCGAAAATATATTGAGTATCGCACAAGCTATGATACTTACGATAATGAATGTAAGGGTCTTCCTATAGGTGCAATTGCAAATCCCGGTGATGCAGCAATAAGAGCAGCTCTTAAGCCTGCCGACACAAACTATTATTATTTCTGCCACAATACCGAAACCGGAGATGTTTTCTATGCTAACACCATGAGTGAGCATGAAGCAAATCTGAGAAAAGCAGGTTTAAGCTGATATGAGAAAAGCAGTAGCAATATTTCTTTGCGGTTGCTTTTTGCTGACAATGTGTTCCTGTGATTTTAAAAAGGAAGCAAAAACAGAATTTACTGCTATGAACACCCTTATGAGTATAAGGGTGTTCAGTAGTTCTAAAGCTGATAATCAAGAAGCTGTGCAACTATTTGTTGATAAAATCAATGAGCTTGATTTGCTTTTTGATGCCAATAATAAGAATAGCGATATTGCTCATATAAATGGTGAAAATGCAGAAATAAAAGTCAGCGAGGATACCGCAAAAATAATAGAAAAATCAATGCTTGCAAACACTCTTACGCAGGGTGCGTTTGATATTACAATTATGCCTGTTTTGAAGCTTTGGGGCTTTGATAACGGGAATTACGGTGTGCCGAAAAAAGAAGAGATAAAAGAAGCCCTTTCTTTAACAGGTAATGATAAAATAACTTTGAAAGATAATTTATTGCTGAAAAAAGCCGGTGCAGAAATTTCCCTTGGTGGAATTGCCAAAGGCTACCTTGGTGATGAACTTTTGAAGATAGCAAATGAATATGGTGTAAGTGCTGTTCTTTCCCTTGGCGGTAATATTGTCCTTTGCGGTGAAAATGAAGAAAATGACGAATGGACTGTTGGGGTTAAAAATCCGCTTGAAACAGATAGCCTTGTGTGCACCTTTAAGCATAAAGGTAATGTGAGTGTTGTTACTTCGGGCGGTTATGAAAGAAGCTTCAAAAAAGACGGTAAAATCTATCATCATATTATTGATACAAAAACAGGCGAGCCTGCAGAAAGCGACCTTTTAAGTGTAACTGTAATAGGTGAGGACGGAGCTCTTTGTGATGCCTTTTCAACTGCACTTTTCGTTATGGGAAAAGAAAAAGCCATTAAGTTCGCAAAGGAACATAACGACTTTCAGTATATTTTTATAACAGAAAACAAAGAGATTATCGTAACCGATGGAGTAAAAAGTTGCGAAATCCTTTCCGAACAATTTAAATTAATTCACAAATAACAGAATTGGAAAGAAGAAAGCCTTTTCTTGTAAGAGAAATTCTTTCTCCGTCAAATTCAACCAAGCCTTGTTCTTTTAAGAACGGGGCTTTTTCTTTTATTTTAATTAATGGCTTTTCTCCGTAAAGCTCTTTTAATTCTGAAAGCTGTAAGCCTTTTTTTAGCCTTAATTTAAGCATTATGTATTCTTCAGCGTCACCGCCAAAATCATCAAAAACAGCCTTTTCACCATTTATGAAGCCTTCGGTGTTGCTTTCAAAATAAAATCTGTTTCCGTCAATATATGAATGTGCACCGGGACCTAATCCAAGATAATTCTGGAGTTTCCAGTATTTTGTGTTGTGTCTGCTTTCAAAACCCTCTTTTGCAAAATTAGATATTTCATAGTGAATAAATCCTGATTTTTCCAGAGTATCTGCACATTGGTTATAAAACTCTATTGTTTTTTCTTCATCAGGGAAATCGTATTTATCAAAGTTTTTATGGAAATGAGTGCCTTCTTCAATTTTCAGCATATAAGCGCTTATGTGTGGCACACCGCTTTCAATGACAAAATCGAGAGTTTCATTAAGACTCTCTTCTGTCTGGTAAGGGATACCTAACATAACATCAAGAGAAATATTTGTTATACCATTTGATTTTAAAAGTTCAATAACTTCCCTCACTCTATTTTTATTACTCAATCTGCCGAGAACCTTCCTCTCTTTATCAACGGCAGACTGGAGCCCTAAAGAAATTCTGTTTACACCTGCCTTTATAAGGTAGGGGAGAATAGCTTCGATATCTGAATTAGGATTACATTCAACTGTGATTTCTCCATTATCTGAGATTGAAAACTTCTCTTTTGCGGAGGTTATTATTCTGAAAAGCTCCTCGCCTGATAAAAAAGAGGGAGTACCGCCACCGAGATACAAAGTGTCTGCCTTGAAAGGCTCTTTGACAAAATCACTCACTCGAGAAAGCGTATTGATTTCATTTATTAAAGCGTCAACATAAACGCTCTTATCTTCGCTTTTGCATCTGTAAGAATAAAAATCGCAGTAAGGGCATTTTGATTTGCAAAAAGGTATGTGAATATATATTCCGCCCATAATTTCACCTCAGTGAAATTATACTATCACTCCTCCTTTTTTTCAACCGCTTCAATTCTTCTTTTTACATATTTGTTTTTGCAACCGCCCATCTCTTTGCAGTTGCATTTGTGATAATAAAGACAACGGATTTTCTTTCTTCCGCTTAAAAAGGTCAGTTCTTCAATAATAACATTTTTATCCACAACGGGACAGTATTGCTGATAAGTAAAGGAATGTCTGTTCATAAGCACCTCTTATAAAGTTGATAGTTGAAAGTGGCAAGTGGCAATTTAAATTCGGAATTCGGAATTCGGAATTCCGAATTCGGAATTCGGAATGAGCTTCGCAAGGAGTGAAAAAATCGAAAAAGTAAAGATGTTGCGAAGCCTATCATCCCTGTTTGCTTCAGCAAATAGGGAGGGGGACCGTTCTTGGATAGATAAATTATATCTTTGCGTATATTTCGGGTGGTGTGTTTTTATTTAAATATAGTTCGGGCGGAATGGTGGTGGGTTGCCTCGTAAAGATTATACTTTGCAGATGAGAGTAATAATATACCTGAATTTTCCGCAAGTCATCTATAATAATTATGCTCGTTAAAGTGCTTTAATAATCTGTAATAAATTTAATTTTTTATGAATAAAAATGATTGTATGAAAATATAAGCGGGTGATAGGGATTATCAAAACAAAAAGATATTCAAGATTAAGAAAAATGAGTGAAAGGGAATTACTTTTGGAAGAAATTGAAAATGTCAGGTTTTTAATGAAGCTTGCCTATTTTAAGCTTTCGGTAGCGAATGAAAATGCTCTTGTAGAATCGGCAGTGCTTGAGCTTCGCAGTCTTGAAGTCAAACACGCTTATTTACTTAATAAACTTAAGGAAGTGGAGAAATGATATATTTTATCGGTGGTGTACTTTTAATTGCTGTTATTATAATATTTAAATTCAGCGGAAATTTTTTTAAAGCCTTTTTCACAAGTGCTTTGGGTGGAATAGGGGCTTTATGTGCGGTGTGGGCAGTGAATTTTTTTGTTCCGATTTCTTTGGGTGTTAATCTGTTTTCCCTTGTTTTCAGCATTCTTTTTTCTGTTCCGGGAGTTATATTTTTACTGCTTTGTAAAACCTTTGTTTTCTAATGTGAAATCGACCTGAAAAAATATCCAAAATTTAGTGTGATATATTATACATTTTTTTGCTTTGTTACAGTTGATTTTAGCTGTATTTTAGTGTAATATGTATAATTGAACAGTAAAAAACTATGGTTTTTTAAAAACTTTTTGGAGGATTTGTATGAATTATAAGCTTACAAAGAAACAAGCAAAAGAGATGCTTGAAAATAAACTTCTCCATTTTTTCGGTATCTCAACTGAAAATGCTACTTATGAACAGTATTATAAAGCAGTTTCAATGATTGTCCGCGATATGATGGCACAGGGCAGAGCCGAGCTTGGCAAAAAAGCAGATGAAGAAGGCAAAAAAAGAGTTTGCTATCTTTCAATGGAATTTTTAATGGGGCGTTCTCTTAAAAACTCCCTTTTCAATCTTAATCTTACAAAAACATTTGAAAGTGTTTTGAAGGATTATGGCATTAAGCTCGAATCTCTTTACGAGTGTGAGCCTGATGCAGGTCTCGGTAACGGTGGTCTCGGTCGCCTTGCAGCCTGCTATCTTGATGGTCTTGCAACACAAGGTTACCCTGCAAGAGGTTATTCAATTCTTTATGAATATGGAATCTTCCGTCAGAAGCTTGTTGAAGGCAGGCAGACTGAGCTTCCTGATAACTGGCTCCCCGGTGGTGAGGTGTGGCTTCAGCCCCGTGAAAGCAGTGCAGTTGATGTTTGCTTTGAGGGTACTCTTAAAGAATCCTGGGACAATCACTATCACCATGTTGAAATTGAAAACGGCAATATTATTCAGGCTGTGCCTTATGATATGTTCGTTGCAGGTAAGGATGGCAAGGGCATCAGCTGTCTTCGCCTCTGGAGTGCAAGAGCACCTGAGTTCGATATGAAGTCCTTTAATCAGGGTGACTTTATGCGTTCTATGGAGCGTCAGGCAATGGCAGAGGTTATCAGCAAGGTTCTTTATCCTATGGATAATCACCCTGAAGGAAAGTCCTTGAGACTTCGTCAGCAGTATTTCCTTGTTTCTGCGTCTGTTCAGGATATTGTCCGCCATCATCTTCGTGAATACGGCATTATTGACAATCTTCCCGAAAAAATCGCAATTCATATTAATGACACTCATCCCACAATGGCAATTCCCGAGCTTATGAGAATTCTTCTTGATGAGTGTGGTTATGGTTGGGATGATGCTTGGAGAATTGTTACCAATACCGTCGCATATACAAACCATACAGTTATGAGCGAGGCTCTTGAATGCTGGAGTGAGGACCTTGTAAAGCGTCTTATTCCCCGTGTATACAATATTATCAAAGAGATTGACAACCGCTTCCGTGCTTATGTATGGGAAAGCACTCACGATGCTGATTATGTTGAGCGTACTGCTATCATTTCAGGTGGTGCAGTCCGTATGGCAAACCTTTGCGTTGCTGCAAGCCACAAGGTAAATGGTGTTTCTGCTCTTCACAGTCAGATTCTTAAAGACACTCTCTTTAATGATTTCTATAAGCTTACTCCCGATAAATTCACTAATGTTACAAACGGTATTGCTCACAGACGTTGGCTTTGTCAGGCGAACCCGGGTTTAACAGAATATATCAAGGAGCTTTTAGGTAACGATAAATTCGTTTATGATGCAGAGCATCTTTCAAAGCTTGCAGATTTCAAGGATGATGAAGAGGTATTAAATAAAATCGGTGAAATCAAAAAAGCAAATAAAGAAGCCTTTGCAAAGCATATTAAGAAAACAACAGGGGTTGTGCTTGATACAAATTCAATTTTTGATGTTCAGGTTAAGCGACTTCACGAGTATAAGCGTCAGCATCTTAATGCTCTTAACATTGTTTCAGAATATCTTGCAATCAAAGAAAACCCCAACGGTGATTTTGTTCCGAAAACTTATATTTTCGGTGCAAAAGCAGCTCCCGGTTACTTTGTTGCTCAGAGAATTATCAGCTTCATTCTCGCTCTTGGCGAAATGATTGATAAGGACCCCGATGTTAAAGGCAGACTTAAGGTTCTCTATGTTGAGGATTACAACGTAACAAACGCTGAAAGACTTATGCCTGCTGCAGATGTTTCAGAGCAGATTTCTCTTGCAGGTAAGGAAGCAAGCGGAACAGGTAATATGAAGCTTATGATGAATGGTGCTCTTACTATCGGTACTCTTGACGGTGCTAATGTGGAAATTCACGAATCAGTAGGGGACGAGAATATGTTCCTCTTCGGTATGAAAACTCCCGAGGTTAATGAGCTTCGCAAAGCAGGCTATAATCCTCAGAATTATTACAATAATAATCCTGAGCTTCGCAAGGTTCTTGATTTTATTACTCATAACGGAATTGACGGTAAGGATTTCTCCGATATTTCAGGCACAATCATTCACCACGATCCATTTATGGTTCTTGCTGATTTTGCCGATTATCAGAGAGCTCAGAAAAAGGTGAGAGAAACCTTCCTTGATAAAAAGAAATGGAATCAGATGTCACTTCTCAATATTGCATATTCAGGCAGATTTGCCGCAGACCGAGCTATTAACGAATATGCTCGAAATATATGGAATACACAAAAAATGTAAGAGATTTTCGGCTATTTGACGAAATTGAAATAAGTCAGTGCATTTGGAAAAAATGCACTTGACTTTTTTCGCTTTTTAGAGTAATCTAAAGATACTGAAAAATAATGTGTTATTGTATATTGAGTTTTGAATTGTATATGCAGTACCACAAAGTTGAAAGGGGTATTATACCAATGAAAAATTCAGATATGAAGGTTATTGCTATAATTCTCAGTATAGCACTTTTCTTCACAATCGTAACAAGCAACGCAGTTTCCATCGCTTCTGTTGTTTTTCTTGCAAAAGGCCAGACAGCAACTGAAGGTACTGTAGGCGAAGAAGGCACTGCAACAACTCCTGATGCAGGTACTGCAACAACTCCCAATGCAGGCACTGCAACAACTCCTGATGCAAACGCAGGCACTGCAACAACTCCTGATGCAAACGCAGGTACAGCAACAACTCCTGATGCAAACGCAGGTACAGCAACAACTCCTGATGCAAACGCAGGTACAGCAACAACTCCTGATGCAAACGCAGGCACAGCAACTCCCGATGCAGGTGCTAACGGCTTAAAGGCTCTCTCTGCTGATGAAGCTCTTGCTATGTATCAGAAAGCAGCTAAAGAAATCAATACTAAAGGTGTTGCCGGTTATACCAAAAAAGGTTGGCAGGCAGTTGAAGGCGACCTTCAGCTTGACAAATTTGCTTTCCTTGCAGGTACTCTTACAAGCCTTATCAAAGGTTTCATGACAGAAGAATCTGCTGCTGAAGAAAAAATCAATGAAAAAGGTTCAGACGATGCTAAGAATCGTATGCCTTCCAGTGACTGCTCAAAGAGCTACATCAAGAGCTCCTCAGCAAAAATTGAAGGTGATAACTATATTATCACTATCGTTATGAATGACCAGGTTAACCCCTCTTATCAGGATAAAGACGGTCTTGTAAAAATGTCAAGAGAATTCCTTGATATCAACGATGTTAAGAAAACAGTTGTTGAAGACCCCACAGTTTCTAAGATTGTTAAAGGTCTTGATGGTACAATCAACTACAAGGCATACACAATCACAGCTAAGATGACAAAGGATGGTAAGTTCATCGAAATCACACACTATGGTGTTGGTGACATCAAGGCTAAAGTTACAGTTGGTCAGGGTGACCTCAATGCTTCAGGTGCTCTTTCATTCAACGCTAAATACTACGATTTCAAATATTAATTTGAGATACATACAGACGACTCTCGAAAGAGGGTCGTCTTTTTCTTTTGCACAATAAAAAGTATATTCTTTTGTATAATATATAGTATTGACTTTTTACAGATTTTGGTTTAATCTTATAATGTTAGAAATATGCGTTTCTGCTAAGCAGGGCGTAAATATGAAAGAGGTTTTTAAAATGAAAAGCAAAGATTTAAAAATTATTGCAGTCATTCTTGCAGTAGCTCTTGTTTTCACAGTTCTTGCAAGTAATGCAGTTTCAGTTGCTTCAATCGTTTTCCTTGCAAAGAACGAGCTTCAGGAAGCTCCTGCTCAGCAACAACAGCAACAGCAGGCTCAGCCCCAGCAGCAACAGCAGGCCCAGCCTCAGCAGCAACAGCAGGCTCAGCAGTCCGTAGAAACAACTGCTCCTGCAAACAACAGCAGTTCAACTGTAACAACACCTTCTGCTGATAACAACTCAAATAACACAACACCCGATGCAAATAAACCTGCAGATAATGGCGGTTCAACTGCAGCAAAGAAAACTGATAAAGAAGTTCTCGAAATCTACACAAAGATTATGAACAAAGCTAAAGCTGATAAGCCCGGTTACAAAAAGGTTGAATACCAGGAGCTTCCCGGCGATGCTCAGAATCGTGTTATCTCCAAAGGTGAAGGCCTTATCGGTACAATCCTTAAACTCGTTGATACTCTTGACCTTATGACATCAAAGGAAACTGCAGAAGCAGATCCCGAAATCGTTGATAAGGGAAGCGATATGAGATGGTTCCCTGTTTATAAATGTGAAAAGGGTTGCTATCTTACAGATGTAAGTGCTATTGAAAGCACAAGCTACGAAGACCTCGGCAACGGCAAAGCAAGAATCACAATCGAGCTTAAAGATGAAGCTAATCCCGAACCTATGGCAGAAGGTGCATCTTCTTCTCCCAGTAAGGTAGGCGCTATGTTCTCACCCCTTTCAAAAGCAGATATTGATAACACAATCAATGGTGGTGCAGTTCAGGCAGTTATCAAAGAAGTTAAATATAGCCTTATCTATCATGATTGCAAAGCAGTTGTTGAATACGACACAAAAACAAATCAAATCATTAAGCTTGAGCAGTATATGAATGTTAATATTAACGGTAGCGGTAAAGTATTTGGCGTTTCCGAATTCCAGATTGACAAACAGGAACTTTTCAACACAATGATTATCACAGATTTCAAATATTAATCATAACTTTTCCCCTTACCAATTCGGTAAGGGGCTTTTTTTGAATGCTGAATTCGGAATGCTGAATGCGGAATTAACTTTGAAAAGCACAAAAAACAACTTTGTTCTTTTTATGGCGCATTTTCGCGCCCCGAAACTTGCCACTTGCCACTTCCAACTTGCCATTATACCGTATCACCTTTCTTTTGTAGTTTACAATCTCTTGTTACTATGCTATAATGATATTATATGGAATACTTATGCGGTGAGGGATAAATATGGCATTGTGGATTGTATTTGGTTTGTGTTTGTTGGTTGAGGTGATTTGTACCCCGTGGTATTTAAAAGCACTCTGGCCTCAGAAATGCAGAAAATCTTTAATATTAAAAATGGTTTGCTCTACAATGTTTGTAAGTATCGGCGTGCTTTCAATGTTTATTGCAGATAATTTTTCAAGCTATGCAATAACAATGCTTGTGGGGCTTGTTTTTGGTTGGATTGGTGATTATTTTCTTCACGCTAAGCCCACAGATGCCTATTTTGTAACGGGCTTTATAAGTTTTCTTATAGGCCATATTTTCTATATTGTTGCATATGTAAAAGCCCTTCCAAAGCTTTTCGATGATTATGAAATGATTAATGCTCCTGAGATAATAGTTGGATTGGTTATTATAGCAGCAGCTTTAATTAATGCAAAGGTTCTGAAGGTGAAATTCAGTCCAAAGGTTGTGAAATATGCCATTGCAGTGTATTTCGTTGTTATAACTTTTATGTTTACAAAAGCTTCTGCTTTGGGATATAACTATTGGCAGAATGGTGGCGAAAACGGCATAATTTGTTTTCTTGTTTTAACTTTTGGTTCGCTTTTCTTTGTCCTTTCCGATGCTACTCTTGGTATTATAAGCTTTGGCGGTCAAAAGAAAAACTACCCGTTGAAGATATTTAACATTGTTACATATTTTGGTGGTCAGGTCATGCTTGCTTCCTCAATACTCTTTATAAACGCATAAGGTGAAATTAAATATGTTTGACAAGGTTTTTAACCGCAAAAACAGCGGTTCTTATAAATGGGATACAACTGTTCCCGATGGCTTGATAGAAAGAGGTGCATATCCGCTTTCAGTTGCAGATATGGAGTTTCAGACACCTCAAGAGGTAAGGGGGGCAATTAAAGCTTTTACAGAAAAGGGCTTTTTTTGCTATACTGATGCAGATAAAGAATATCGTGACAGTGTTCGTGAGTTTCTTTCTCGCCGTCATAGTTTTAAAATAGAGAATGATTGGATTACCTGCGTTGGTGGTGTAGTTTTCACAATTAATACGGCAATCAGAGCTTTCACTAATGAGGGTGATAAGGTTATAATTCAAAGTCCTGTTTATTATCCTTTTTCAAAATCTATTCTTAATAATAAAAGAATTATTGCAGATAATCCTCTTGTTCCGGACGGTAATACCTATAAAATGAATTTCGAGGAATTAGAAAAAATTGCTTCTCAGGACGATGTTAAATTAATGCTTCTTTGCAGTCCTCATAACCCTGTAGGCAGAGTGTGGACCAAGGAAGAGCTTAAAAAGGTAGGCGAAATCTGCCTTGAAAATAATGTGGTCCTTGTCAGTGATGAAATTCACTTTGACCTTGTAAGAAAAAATCATAAGCATATTGTAATCAACAATGTTGACGAAAGCTTTGCAAAAAATACAGTTATCTGTACTGCTGTAAGTAAAACCTTCAACCTGGCAGGTCTGGGCACTTCAAATATTATCATTGCAGATAAAACCTTAAGAGGAAAATTTCAAGAGCAACTTTCAGCAGATGGATACAGCTGCATTAACTGTGTTTCCCGCCCCGCAACAATTGCCGCCTACACAAAATGTGATTATTGGATAGATGCGGTAAATGAATATATTGAAGAGAATATAAAGCTTGTAAATGATATTTTGAGAGATATTCCTCAAATCAAAATTTACGATTGTCAGGGTACATATTTAATGTGGCTTGATATGAGAAAGCTTGGAATGAGCGATGAAGAACTTGACGCTTTCTTACAGAATGAATGTAATATTATTCAGGACCCGGGATTCTGGTTCGGTGAAAACGGAAAAGGGTTTACAAGGCTTAATGTAGCTTGTCCGAAAAGTGTTTTAGAAAAATCTATTATTGAATTGAAAAAGCAAATTTTAAAAAGAGTGTGATATAGTATGAAAAAAATCATATCTGTTCTTTTATGTGTAGTTTTCTTGTTCAGTGCATTTTCTTTTTCTGCATTAGCGGCTGAAGAAAATACCGAAACAGAAAAAGAAACAGAATTTGTTCTGGAAATTGATGTAAATAAAAGATATACCGATTTTGCTAATGAAGCAGATATGGTTCAAGATGAGAGCAAAGATGGCGAAGAGAACAAGGGTTTGGACGGGAAGACATCTGTTTATATAGCGATTCTTTGTGCAGCTTTGGTTGTTTCAGTTGTAATTCTCGTTGTTTCTCTAAAAAAAGTTCCCAAAGAGGAAGATATTGATATTTCAGGACGAAACAAAATCAAAAAGGACAAGGAATAACCTTTTATGAGAAAAATTTTAAGCAGAACGAGAGCAGCTGTTGATGATTATAAAATGATTCAGGACGGCGATAAAATTGCTGTCGGCGTTTCAGGTGGTAAGGATTCTGTAATGCTTCTTAAAGTGCTGTGCGATTTAAAAAGATTTTATCCTGCAGATTTTGAACTTGTTGCAATTACCCTTGATATGCGTTTTGATAATCAGGATGGCGATTTTTCACCTGTTCAGAAGCTGTGTGATGAATATGGAATTGAATATGTAATTCAAAGAACGGATTTATATGAAATAATTTTTAATATAAGAAAAGAAGAAAGCCCTTGCTCTCTTTGTGCCAGAATGCGAAGAGGGATTCTCCACGATACTGCAAAGCAGTTAGGATGCAACAAAATTGCCTTAGGTCATCACCTTGACGATGCGGCAGAAACCTTTATGATGAATCTTCTTATAGAAAGCCGTATAGGTTGTTTCGCTCCTGTAACATATCTTTCAAGGCGAGATATAACTATGATAAGACCTCTCATATATGTTCGCGAAGCCGCTGTAGAACAGGCTGTGGAAAGACTTAATTTGCCTGTTATAGAAAGTAAATGCCCCGCCAATGAGAAAACAAAAAGAGAAGATGCTAAAATACTTCTTCAAAAGCTTTCTGACGAATACGGAGATGTGCCCGAAAGAATAATCGGAGCAATGCAGAGGGGAAACATAGACCGTTGGAATATTGAATAATAAAGTGGAAAGTGGCAAGTTTCGGGACCTGCGGTCGGTATTATATAAAAGTTAAAGGATTCAAGATGGTTTATGCTGTCCTGAATCCTTTTTGCTGTCATAAGTATGAATTTGTTTAAATGCAAGTTTTTGTTTTTTACTTAATATAATCGGCTTTGCCCCTTAACTTGCCACTTGCAATTTCCAACTTGCCACTAAAAAATGCTCTCCAAAAAGGAGAGCATTTTTTCTTAATATCCAAATCCATTACCGAAATAACTGCTGAATGGGTCAGTTGTTTGGGGTTGCTGTTCAGGTACAGCAATTTCGCCTTTATCTTCAATAAGCTTAACCTTTGCATCAAATTTTGTGCTTACAGTACCGGAATTGTTCAGTCTGCAAACAGAAAGCGTTATTGTGTCGCCAACCTTGCTATCTTCAATAACTTCAAGAAGAATATCTGTTGATTCAAGTGCTTTTCCGTTGACGCCTGTAATAATATCGCCAACCTTAATGCCTTGCTTTGCAAGGTCACTATCTTCATTCATAGCTGCAATAACAATAGAGCCGTAAGGAAGATTGTTTTTCCATGCAATTGCAGAGTAGGTGTAATCACTTGCTACTGTGTAATAGGAAATGCCAAGCATTGGTCTGTTAGTAACGTAACCGTTTGCAACAATATCATTATATATTTCAAGCATTGTGTTAGACGGAACAGAGAAACCCATGCCCTCATATTCGGTGTCGGTAATTTTTGAAGAGTTAAGACCGATTACCTGACCAAACTCATTAAGAAGTGCACCGCCTGAGTTGCCGGGATTAATAGCTGCATTATGTTGGATGCAGGGTAAGTCATAAGCACTTGTGCTGGAAGCAACAGGTCTGTCAATTGCACTGATGATACCATTTGTAAATGAACCGAAGAAAACGGTTCCGCCGGGGTTACCGATGGCATAAACATTTTGACCTACATTAAGCTTATCAGAATTGCCGAAAGTAGCAGCTTTGAAGCCTGTTTTGCTAACTCGAAGAACACCTATATCAGTTTTGTTATCAAAACCAACAATAGTTGCATCGATTTCTTTACCGTCATTAGTCTGAATCTGAACGCTTACACCCTGGTCGGCAATAACATGAGCAGCGGTGATAATGTATGTGTTTTTCTTTTCCTTATCTTCGCCGACTATAATGCCTGAGCCTTCGCCGACTTTTTGGTTCTGGGCATAAACGATAACACCAACGTTAATTTCTTTTGCCTCTTCATAAATCTGCTCAGGTGTCATAGCACCCTTGCCTGAATATTCGGAGAAGGTGATAGGGGAGTCCTCTGTTTTGGCAGTTGCACCTGAATTTGTGCCTTTATCAGTGTTTTTATCAGAACCCTTGTCGCCCTGTTCGGTTTTTACACTGGTGTCGTTGCCCTCTGTAACAGAAACGCCGATAGCAACGGAAGCTATTACAATACAAGCACAAATTAACGCAATAAATATATTTCGTCCTGTGTTTTTCTTCTTTTTAGGGGGAGTGTTTGGGTTCCTGTATGCAGTTTGTTGATATATAGGTGCATTACCGTATTGATTATTACCCGTATTATAAGGCGTTGAATTGTATTGAGGTTGATTCTGCTGAGCATTATAGGGTGTACTGTAAGGTGCAGAATAGGGTTGGTTATATGGTGCACCGTAGTTGTTGCCAACAGGAGCAGTACCCATTTGGGAGGAGGTCTGCTGAGATGAATGTTGGGGTGGGGTTTGTGTGTTTTCGTGATTTGCATCGCCGAAAGTATTGTTTGTGTTGAAGTTATCGTCCATTTGTATTCCTCCGATATTATTTCGGTAATTTTACCGTAAATCTTGTAAAGTTATCAGGTTCGCTTTCTACAGTTATAGTTCCACCGTGCAGGTCGACTATGCTTTTAACAAGGAACAGACCCAATCCGGTGCTTTTAACATCTGTGCTTCTTGATTGGTCTACTTTGTAGAATCTTTCAAAAACTTTGTTTATATCCTTTTTCGGGATGCCCTTTCCGCTGTTAGTAACAGAGAAATAGGCAAACTTTTTATCTGAAGCGGTATTAATAATTATTTTACCGCCCTCGTTGGTAAATTTAACGGCGTTGTCAACCAGATTGTAAATTACCTGGTCAATCATAGCACTATCACCATGAACTGTGATTTGATTGAGCTCTTCAAAGCCCTCAATTTCTATATTCTTTTTTGACACTATTTGTTCAAAGCCTAAAAAGGTTGTAACAAGCTTTTGTGAAATATCAAATTGCTCAATGGTTAAATCAGCGTTTCCTGTTTCAATTTTTGAAATGTTAAGCATCATTGTAACCATTTTTGAAAGTCGGTTTATTTCCGAGGATACGATTTCCAAATAATAGTTTTGCTTTTCAGGTGGGATTGTGCCGTCAAGAATACCATTGATAAAACCGCCTATCGTAGTCATAGGAGTTTTAAATTCATGGGAAACATTGGCAACAAAGCTTCGCCTTGAATTTTCAAGTTGCTCAAGAGCGGTTGCCATTGAGTTGAATTTGGTTATGAGCCCTGCTAATTCATCGTGTGAATGAATTTCAGGAACTCTGTAAGTAAAGTCACCTGATGAATAACAACGGGTTGCATTTTCAAGGTTTCGGATAGGCTTTGCGATTTTCTCTGTCATAATATAAACCGAAATGGTAACAAGAATCAGGGCAAGACCTGCGGCAAAAAGAAACATTTTCAGAACGTTTCGCAAATTGTTAACGAGTGTGCCCTCCAGGGGAGCTGATACAACTGCAAATCCTGTGAATTCTTCATTAATCATAATAGGCTCCATTGAAACAGAGTGAACGCTATTATAAAAAGAAGCCATTGTAGAGAATTCGGAAAAACCACCCTTTTTTACTTTCTGAATATATGCTTTTGAAAGTACCAGGTCTTTATGCTTTTCACAAGCAACACCGTTTAGCTTGAAGTCTGAGAGCATTTCTCCGCAAGCGGCAACAGAGCCGTCTTTGTTGCAGATGAAAACATCATAACCTGTGCAATCGGACATAAGGTCAAGAGAATTTAAAAGAATAAATGCTGAACCCTCAGGGTTACGTGTTGCCATTGATGACTCTACAAGCTCCGACATGGTCTGCGAAATTTCTCTGGCATAAAGAGTTGTTGTGTTTCTGTCCTGAGTACGTAAAAAGCCGGAAACAAAAATCATCAGGGCTATTCCTATAAGCATAAAGCTGATAAGCACAATGGCAGAGAATATTGAAAAGTACTTAAAGAAAAAAGCACCTTTTTTAGAACGGAATCGTGTCATAGGCATTATTTTGTTTCAAATTTGTAGCCCACACCCCAAACGGTTTTAAGCTCCCATTTGTCAGAAACGCCTTCAAGCTTTTCTCTCAGACGTTTAACATGAACATCAACTGTTCTTGAGTCACCGTAATATTCAAAGCCCCAAACCTCATCAAGAAGCTGGTCGCGGGTGTAAACTCTGTTGGGATTGCTTGCAAGGTGGTAAATCAATTCAAGCTCCTTCGGGGGAGTATCAATTGCTTTTCCGTCTACCTTTAATTCATAGTTTGTAAGGTTGATAGATAATTTATCAAAAGCAACCTCTTTAGGTGTTGCAGTATTGATTTCTTGAGGAGCACTACGACGAAGAACTGCTTTAACACGAGCGATAACCTCTTTTGTTTCAAAGGGCTTGGTTATATAGTCATCAGCACCTAATTCAAGACCGAGAACTTTATCAAAAGTTTCGCCCTTTGCAGTAAGCATAATAATAGGAGTTTGGGAGGTTTTTCGGATTTCTCTGCAAATCTGCCAACCATCCATACCGGGAAGCATTATATCAAGAAGAACCAAGTCAGGTTTTGAACTTTCAAAAGCCTCCAATGCTTTGATGCCATCTGTTACAATGTCTGCCTGAAAGCCATCTTTTTCAAAATAAAGTCTCAAAAGTTCGCAAATGTTGCTGTCATCATCAACAATAAGTATTCTTTCATTAGCCATAAAAATTCCTCCTTTGGAACTTTCCATAAATGTATTATATACCATAATATTGTAAAAGTTATGAACAATTTTTAAAATAAATTCATATTTAATAAAAACAATGGCAGAATACTGTGTTTGATTAAGTAAACTGCCATTGAAATTAATTATTTTCTTCTTTCTCTTTTTTCTTTTTTGCGTTTTTCTTTGGTTTTTCTTGCTTTCATTTTTTCGCTTTCAGTCATCTTTTGTTTCTTTTTAGAGATAACAGCCACAATAATTATAGCAACTGCAAGCAAAACAAGACAAACAACAGAAACTATTATAACAATTTTCCTTGCATCATGTTCGCTTAGCTTATCAGAAATTTCTTCCGTAGTCGGTTCGGTTGTCTTCTTGTCTGTAAGAACAACAGATATAATACCGTCATTATTGAGAACGTAATCATAGCCTGCAGGAAGTGTCTCATAAGTAGAATCGCTTACAATATTGCCGTATTGGTCAACCAATTGACCCTTATCATTCAATGTAAGAACACTGTCAAGCAAAGGTGAGGCAGCATTGTTTAGATTGCCCATTACATTTGATAGAGGCGGACCCTGTAGACCATTTGACTCACCATTTGGCTTTTCTTCGTTGTTGTTGAGGTCGCCTAAAGTGGGAATAAGCCCTGTCAGGTCGCTGTCAGACGGGGCGGTAACACCTTGATGGACATTTACTTTATAGATGCTTGTTTCAACATCCTTGCCGGTTGCCTGACGAGAAACAATTGTGATTGTTTCTTTTGCTTTACCGGCTAATTGAACAACCGCATAAGAGCCACCTGTTACATCAACGCCGTTAATTGAAATTGAAACACCTGATTTGCTTATAGGGTTGGGATTAACGGAAATATTGCTTCTTATGTTATCCAGATAGATATCGTATTCATAAATATCTGAATAAAATTCATTTTCTAAATCGAAGCGGTTAGTTTTCTGAAGAACCAATTTGAAGCATTCTTCATAGCTGTATTTAGTTGAAGAGATTGTTACCTTTGAATCCTCATAAGCCATTCTTTGAAGTATGTAATAGGGAGCAGTTTTTTTATCCAATGCTTTCTTTAAAGCAGCAGGGTCAACAGTAACGGAATACTGTGTACTCATCATAGCCGCAAGGTATTTGTGACGTATTTCTTCGGTTGTTGCAGTTTCGGCATCAATGGCAATACCTGCTGTGCGAATTGTCATAATAGCAACTCGTCTGTAAACCTCATCTCTTGAAATTGTCGGAATTTCAAAGGGAGAAACATAGCCTTGAGTATATAATGCCATTAAGGAGGTGTAATAGATATAGTCATCAAGATTGCCTACTGAGGCTTTGTTGAAAAATTTGAGGACAAAATCGGTTAATTGTGAGCCATCTCCCGAAAGTGCCATAAGGTACATAACAACCGCTTCTTCAAGAGGTGTGCCTTTAGGAATATCCAGTCTCTCGCCCTTAATAACATAATAAAAATCATTCTGCATAAGAGCGTATAAAGCACTTATCATAAGCTTTTTGTCAGGGTCTTTTTCATCCTCTTCGGTAATGATTATACCGTGTTCTTTTAACCATTCTACCTTCGATTTATCACTTGTTTCGGGATTTGCGATTATATCAAGAGCACCTAATTGCTCAAGAAGATAAAGGTAAGCAGCTCTCTGTGAGTTGTCATCAAGTGTATAAAGCTCGATATATTCTTCAACCTGTGCTTTGAAATGTGGTGCATCGGTTGTGTAAGGGTAGTCACAAACGGGATGAAGAACTTCTTCATTTATAAGACCGCTGGTGGAGAGCATATCCTCTTTTATAACAAGCTGGCGAAGCCATGAGGGGTCATTTTCCTCGTATTTATATTGGGTGTTTACACCAATATTAGTGGCATCAATAACAGGAGCGAATTCTCTTGCGAAAGCAGACGGACAAACAACTGTTATAGCTATAATAACGGCAATAACATAAGAAATTGCTTTTGGAAAGCTTTTCATTAATATCGTCTCCTTTCGTGAAATAGTAATTTACAACTTTTAAATTATACCAAATTAATCCTGTAAGGTCAATGAATTATTTGTTAATTGAAAATGAAAATACTGTTGTGGTTTTGTATTCCTCACCTGCATCATAAATACACTTACACCATTCGGGGTGGTTGGGAGAATCGGGGAATACCTGAGTTTCATAGCAGAAAGCAGTTCTGAAATGAACAGGGAGACCTGCTTTTCCCATAAGTGAACCGTCAAGGAAATTACCTG
This sequence comes from Acutalibacteraceae bacterium, assembly GCA_045591525.1. Lineage (GTDB taxonomy): Bacteria > Bacillota > Clostridia > Oscillospirales > Acutalibacteraceae > DTU089. The sequence goes on from JAZNTA010000059.1 coordinate 45,832, forward strand.
TGTAAAGCTGAATACCGGGTAAGTCTGTTTTAACTTCCATTTTTATTCCGCTCTTATCTCCAATTGCAGATGCGGCAAATTTCAATGTTCCGTCAAAATCTTTGATGCAGAAATTATGGTCATAACCATTGCCGTTTTTAAGCTGGATATGGTCGCAGTTAATATCTTTGCCAATTGCTTTAGGCTCTGTGAAATCGAAGGGTGTGCCTTTAACATTCTCTAATTCACCTGTAGGAATGCTGATTTCATCAATGGGTGTGTAGCAGTCTGCGTTTATGGTTAAAATATGGTCAAGCACATCACCGCTTTCAAAACCGTTAAGGTTAAAAAAAGCGTGATTTGTAAGGTTTATAACAGTCTTTTTATCTGAAACTGCCTTGTAATCAAGCACAAGTTCGTCATCATCAGTGAATGTATATGTAACCTGAACATCAACATTACCCGGGAAACCTTCGCGTCCATCGGGACTGTGGTATGTAAATTTAACTGCATTGTCGCCAACAATTTCACCGCACCAGATTTCAGAAGAATATTCTGCACCACCGTGGAGAGAGGTGATACCTTTTTCGTTGAGGGTTACGTTATATTCTGTGCCGTCAATGGTGAATTTACCGTCTTTAATGCGGTTAGCATACTGACCGACAATAACACCCTGATAATCACCTTGTGTAAGGTGGTCTTCGAGAGTATCAAAGCCAATAAGAATATCAATCAAATTACCGTTTTTATCCTTTATAAAAAGCTTATCAAGAGTAGCACCTTTTTCAATAAGCTGAGCTTTTAAGCCGTTCTTATTTTCAATGATAAAAGCGTTAACCTCTTTGCTGTTTTTTATGCCGTAAATGTTCTTTGTAACAGCCATTTTTATACCTCCGTATAACTATCTCTAATATATTAATATACAATATAAGCAACAATAAAGTCAAGGCAAAACACAACAAAGGGATAATTTAACATAAATTTATCAAAAGATTAACAATTCGATTGCTTTTATTCGTTGATTATTGCGGCAGTGTGTGGTATAATAAGCTGATAAATTTTTGTCGGAAGGGGAGGTTGTCTGTGGACTTTATCATCGCTGTCGCACCTGTGCTGAGATATGCAATGCTGGGTATAGTTGCTTTTGTTATAATCAGAATGTTGGTAGCACTTTTCTGCAAAAAGACAACTGACCCTGTAAGAGCAAAGCTTATTAACTCCATAACAGGTGAGGGCTTACTTCTTTATGACAGAGAAGTCTCTCTTGGCAGAAATAAAAAATGCGATATTGTTCTTCCTTTTGAAACAATTTCCCGGCTTCATGCTGTTATTGCTTACCGAAATAAAGGCTTCGTTATATTTGATACATTTTCAAAAACAGGTGTTACAGTAAACGGAGAAAAAATAAACGGAAAAAGTCATATTTATGACGGCGATGTTATAGGAATGGGTGGTCTTGAATATACCCTCAGAGAAGCAAAATACAAATATATCAAAGATAAAAGCGGTGCTGCAGGACGAGCTTCCTATGGCGTAATTCTCATTTTGCTTGCTGTATTCAATATTTTTTCAATGATGCTCAACCTTTTCCCGAATGGTGAACTCAGGGTGGAGATTTTACTTGTCTATTCAGGGTTTATCGCTTTGCAGTGGATATATTTTGCGTTTGCATCCTTTGTGATGAGAATAAACAATTTTGAGCTTGAAATGATTGGCTTTATGTTCTCTTCTATAGGTCTTGCCATAGTGGGAAGTATGTATCCTGATACTGTTATGAAGCAGTTTCTTGCAATCGTTTTGGGTGTTGTTGCGTATTGTGCACTTTTGATGTTTATGCGTTTTTTAAGTGCTGTGAAAACTCTTCGTTGGATGGTAGCTTTTTGTGCAATTGGTCTTCTTGCGGTAACTCTTGCAATTGCCGAGCCCACAAACGGAGCTTTAAGTTGGTTGTCCATAGGTGGAATTTCAATTCAACCCTCAGAGCTTGTTAAGGTTGCTTTTATTTTTGCAGGTGCAGTAACGCTGGAAAAGCTTCAGTCTATAAGGCATCTGACAATGTATATTGTTTTTGCGGCAATTTGTGTGGGTGAGCTTTTCCTGATGTATGATTTCGGTGCCGCATTAATCTTTTTCTTTACATTTATTGTAATAGCGTTTATGCGTTCAGGCGATGTCAGAACCCTTGTGCTTATCTGTATGGTTGCTGCCTTGGGTGCAGGAATAATTCTTGTATTCAGACCCTATGTAGCAAATCGTTTTTCAACATATCTTCACGTTTGGGAATATATGGATGAGGGTGGCTTTCAACAGACCAGAACACTTATATATACTGCCTCAGGTGGTCTTTTCGGTCTTGGTCTCGGTAAAGGTCAGCTTCGCAATATTTTTGCTGCGGCAGAGGATTTGGTGTTCGGTGTTGTATGCGAAGAGTTCGGTATGATTATGGGCTTTTTGATTCCCTTGACATATTGCGTTATTGCAGTATGGGCGGTAGTGAATTCAGGAAAAGCAAAATCAACATTTTATTCAATAGTGGGCGTTGCCGCAAGTGCGATGATGCTTTTTCAGACGATGCTCAATGTTTTCGGAATAACCGACCTTTTGCCTTTGACGGGTGTTACATTACCATTTGTAAGTAAAGGTGGCTCAAGTGTTGTCAGTTGCTTTTGTTTACTTGCTTTCATCAAGGTTATTGACACAAGAACCTACGCAAGCTTCAAACCTGATACGCAAAGACCTCAAAAAGCACAAAAAACTCCTAAGACACAAAAGCATCAACGAACTGAATCAGGAGGTACAAAAAAATGAAAATGACCTCAAGACGTGGCTTTGTTGTACTGCTTTTGGTTGTGGCAGTAGTGGCAGGCTTAGGCTTTTTAGGTTTTAAGCTTGCAGTGAATGGTGAAAATTGGGCAACCCTTCGTGCCAACGAGCATTTAACGGAAAACGGAAGTTTTATTGCCGCAGGGCATATAACTGACCGTAATGGCGAAATCCTTGCAAAAACCGAAAATAACGAAAGGGTTTATAACGATTCCGAAAGAATAAGGCGTTCAACTCTTCATATTGTAGGTGATACTGAGGGTTATATATCATCAGGTGTTCAGACTGCATATAAAACCCAATTAATTGGCTATAACCGGATAACAGGGCTTCATTCCCTTATTAAAAATGGCAGGGGAAACGATGTTAAATTAACCCTTGACAGTGAACTTTGTGCAGTAGCATACGATAAGCTGAACGGCAGAAAAGGTGTTGTTGCGGCTTATAACTATAAAACAGGAGAGCTTCTTTGTTCTGTTTCAAGCGGTAGCTATGATATCCGCAATAAACCAAGTGCCGAAGAAATTGCAGAAAATAGTAACGGGCAGTATGATGGAATTTATATGAACCGCCTTATTGACGGTCTTTATACACCCGGCTCAACATTTAAAATTCTTACTGCTGTAAGTGCTATTGAGAATAAGAAAAATATAAATGATTGGGAATATACCTGTGAGGGTGAGACCACTATTGATGGTGTGAAGGTTACTTGCCCTCATTCTCACGGTAGGCTTACCTTTAAAACTGCGTTTTCCAATTCCTGTAATTGTGCTTTTGCACAGTTGAGTGTGGATTTGGGTGCAGAAAAATTAACAGCAACTGCCGATAAATTCGGTTTTGGCAAAAGCTTTTCCTTTGGTAAAGGTCAGACAGAAAAAAGCAGATTCGATTTGAGTGATGCTGAAAAAGGCGATATTGCTTGGGCTGGAGTAGGGCAGTATACTACTCTTGTTAATCCGTACCATATGTTAAGTGTTGTAGGCTCTGTTGCCAATGGTGGTACAGCTGTTTTACCTTATGCAGTTGCAAATATTGCCACTCCCGAGGGCAGAGTTGTTGAAGAAGCTACCGCAGTAAGTTGTGAATATGTTTCATCGGAAGTTGCAAATCGTGTTAAAGAAATGATGCGTTTTACTGTCGAAGATAATTATGGCGATTGGAGATTTAAAGGGCTTCAAATGTGCGGAAAAACAGGTACAGCGGAAATTTCCGATGAAGAAGAACCGCATTCATGGTTTGTTGGCTTTTCGGGAAATCCCTCTTGTCCTGTTGCAATAGTTGTTGTGGTGGAAAACGGCGGATGGGGTTCATCTGCAGCGTTACCAATAGCATCATCAGTTATGGAAAGTGCATACAAAGCATTGTCATAAATTTACAGTAAATTCAAATTTATATTTATTGACTTGTTGTGCTATATATAGTAAAATGATACTTCGATATGTAAAAATATATAAAATCCGAAAGGTTGAAATAAATGAGCTTTATAGAATTTGATTCCGTTTATAAAAGATATAAAATGGGCGAAATTGTTATCAATGCAGCCGATGGCGTTACTTTTAACGTTGAGCAGGGCGAGTTTTGTGTAATCGTTGGTGCCAGCGGTGCAGGTAAAACAACCGTTCTTAATATTCTCGGCGGTATGGATGACTGCGATGATGGTAAAGTCCGCGTTGCAGGTGACCTTATTAACGAATATGACAGCAAGCGTCTTATTGAATACAGACGATATGATGTTGGTTTCGTTTTCCAGTTCTATAATCTTGTTCCTAACCTTACAGCCCTTGAAAATGTTGAGCTTGCAACCCAGATTGGTACAAAAGCACTTAATCCTGCAAAGGTGCTTGAAAGAGTTGGCCTTGGTGAAAGACTCAATAACTTCCCTGCACAGCTTTCCGGTGGTGAGCAGCAGCGTGTTTCAATTGCCCGTGCGCTTGCCAAGAACCCCAAACTTCTTTTGTGCGATGAGCCTACAGGTGCTCTTGACTATAACACAGGTAAACAGATTCTTAAGCTCCTTCAGGATACAAGCCGTGAAACAGGTATGACAGTCATTGTTATTACACATAACTCTGCAATTACTCCTATGGCAGACAGAGTTGTCTCTATGAAGAGCGGTCGCGTTGTAAGCATCGAAACAAACGAAAATCCCGTATCGGTTGCAGATATTGAGTGGTAAACTGAAAGGATAGTAAGAAGTAATGACAAAAGCTTATGTTACAGACAGTTTACGCTCGATAAAGCGAACCTTTAGCCGATTCGTTTCAATTATCGCAATTGTTGCAATGGGTAGCGGACTGTTCTGCGGTTTGAATGCGGTTGGACCCGATATGAAAGAAACCGCAAATAAATATTATTATGAATATAACCTTATGGATTTAAGATTGCAGTCTTATATTGGTCTTTATGAGGAAGACCTTGAGCAAATCCGTGCCATTGAGGGCGTAAAAGCTGTTCAGGGTGCGAAATTTGTGGATGGCTATGTCAAGACTTATTCCAAAGAAAATGAGGAGTATGAAGGAATAGTTGATATTGACGGTTCAGAGCTTACAGTAAGGGTTATGGGCGTTGATTTGAACAAAGCTATTGAGTTTTATGACGGAATCGACAATCCCGATTATATCAACAGGTTAAAACTCGTTGAAGGTCGTTACCCTGAAGCAGATAATGAATGTGTTATCACCTGTAGTGGACTTACAACTCCTGAACAGTTCAAAATGGGCGAAACCATTAAGGTTGTCGGTGACGGTGAAGAAATTACATATTCTTTGAAAAATAACACTTTTACAGTTGTTGGTATTGTTCAAACACCTTATTGGGTTTCTTATGAGCGTGGTGTTACAACTGCAGGTAGTGGTAAGCTTGGTGACTTTGTTTATGTCACCAACGATGCCTTTACAGATAAAATTAATTATTACAGTGAAGCTTATGTGACTCTTGATGGCGCAGATGATTTTGAAGCTTATACCGATGAATATGATGAATTTGTAAGCGGTATGAGGCAGAAAATAGCCGAAGCAAGTGAACCTATTGCAGCCGCAAGACGCTCTCAGTTAAAAATAGGTCTTAAACAGAAGCTTAATAGTGCAAAGTCGCAAATTGAACAAGCAGAAGCAACTATCGGAGCAAAGCTTGAAGAAGGTAAGAAGCAACTTGATTACCTTTACAAGTTAGAGCGTGAAGGCGAGCAGATGCTTGAAGAAGCGCAAAAAACTCTTGACGAAGAGTATAAGAAAGCTCAGTCACAGCTTGATAGCGGTAACACTCAGTATATGGCAGCGGTTAATGAGTACAACAATAAATATACAACCGTTGCAAATAAAAAGGTTGAACTTGCGAATAAGAAAACCGAATATAATGCAAAGCGAATGGAAGCTGATGCCGCTAAAGGAAAACTTGCGGAAGCTAAAACCCAACTTTCCTTGGCAGAGGCAGAAATAAAAATCACAGAAAGTCTTATTACAAGTACACAGTCAACCCTTGAAACCTTGGAAGCTAATCAGAATGTTTCTCAGGAAGATTTGCATCTTGACCAGATTGCAGACCGTCTTGAAGAAACAAATCCCGAGCTTGCAAAAATTCTTCTTTCTGCTTCAAACCTGACTGCTCAGGGTATGGCAGCGGATGCCATTGTTGAGGTGGAACAGCTTCTTGACCAGTATCAGACTGAACTTGCAGTTGCAAAACAGCAAAAGGACGCTGGTCAGAAGGAATATGATATTAAGAAAGCGGAATATGATGCCGCTGATGCTCAGCTTAATTCTGCAAAGAAGCAGCTTGACGAAGCAGAGGTTCAGCTTGCAGATGCAGAAAGACAGCTTGAAGAGTTTAAAAATCAGATTGAAGCAAGCGGTGACAAGCTTCAATATGGCTCAATTGAAGCCCAGACTAAATATATGGCGGCTCAGGCCGAGCTTGCGTTGAGAACCACTCAATATCAGAATATTCAGGCTACAATCGAAAAAGCTGAAAAAACCTACAATGAGGCTTCTGAAGAAATAAATGCACAAATCGGTTCTGTTAAAACAGAATACGAAAAAGGAGAGAATCTGCTTCAGAATATTGAAGATAGTGTAGGTTGGTCTGTATATACCCGTCATGATTCTCCCGGTTACACAGGTTATGGTCAAGCGGCAGATAATATGGTTCGCCTTGCCTATATTTTCCCCACCTTCTTCTTTATTGTTTCAACCCTTGTATGCCTTACAACAATGACCCGAATGGTTGAGGAAGAAAGAACTCAGTTGGGTACTCTTAAAGCTCTCGGCTATTCCAATAAGATGATATCCGGCAAATATCTCCTTTATTCCGCAGTAGCAAGCTTTATTGGTGTGATTCTCGGTACGGTTATAGGATCAATAGGCGTTCCGTTGGCAATATGCGGTGCTTGGGGAATTATGTACGAAATGCCCGATACAATTCTTCAGTTCTTACCCTTGTATATTATTCTTGGTGTTGTTATTGCTATTGGTTCAACTGTTCTTGCAGCGTTTCTCGCTTGTAGAAAAGAACTTGCTGCAGTTCCTGCAGTTCTTATGAGACCCAAGCCTCCAAAAGTAGGTAAGAGGGTGTTCCTTGAAAATGTTACTCCAATTTGGAGTAAACTTAGTTTTACTTCAAAAGTTACTGTTAGAAACCTTTTCAGAAACAAAAAACGTTTTGCAGTTACTGTTATCGGTATTGCAGGCTGTACTGCTCTTATTCTTTCGGCATTTGGTATCCGCGATGCTCTTGGTGGTGTTGTTGATAATCAATACGGTAAAGTAAATGGTGTTGCACAATATGACCTTCAGATTGTTCTTAAAGATGGTCAGGTTGACTATGATAACAGCAGTATAGTACATGAAATTAATTCTCAGGACGGAATTGAAAAATCAATGCTGGGTTATCTTAAGGTTTGTACAGGTTATTCGGATAGGTCAGATAAATCAATGGAAATTGATATTCTTGTTCCTCAGAACCCTGTAATTTTCCAAGAATTTATCGACCTCAAGCTTGGTAAAAATGATGTACCATTAACCGACGAGGGTGCAGTTATTACAACTAAGCTTGCAGATAAAACGAATACCAAAATAGGTGATACCCTTACAGTTTCCTGGATAGAGGGCTCAAAGACCTATGAATATGATGTTGTTGTAACAGGCATTGTTGATAACTATACATTCCATTATGTATATATGACGCCCTATTATTTCAGTACGCTTATTAACTCACCTTTAACCTATAACTATCTTTTCTGCCATGTTGATGAATCCTTCACAACAGAGCAACGAGCTTATCTTGAGAAATCGGTAAATGAGCTTCGCGGAGTTAACGGTTCTGTATTTACAACTGTTGTTATTGATAATGTTAATAACATAGTAAATACCCTCAACCTGGTTGTTCTGGTGCTTATTATTGCGGCAATGTCATTGGCTATTGTTGTTCTTTATAACCTTAACAACATTAATGTTAACGAGCGAATAAGAGAGCTTGCAACCTTAAAGGTTCTCGGCTTCTATAACGGCGAGGTTTCGGCTTATATTTATCGTGAAAATATATTCTTGACACTTATAGGTATTGCTATGGGACTTGTTCTCGGTATTCCTTTGAATATTGCAGTTATCGGTGTTGTTGATATTGATCAGCTTACCTTTAACACAACCCTTAAACCCGCAAGCTTCCTTATTGCTGTTTTAATGACAGCTATGTTCGCAATACTTGTTAATGTTCTTATGCACTTTAAGTTGAAGAAAATCAGTATGGTTGAATCGCTTAAATCAGTTGAATAATATAAAATTACCGATGTACCTGGAAAGTACATCGGTAATTTTATGGTTTTCATTCATAAGAAGCATAAAGTTGTTTGGTTTTGTATGAGCCGTTTATGTATACATTGGCGCAAAGCTCTGCAAGGTCGTGGGGGGCGATTTTCATTCCGTCGTCCATCCAGTCAATGCAAACTCCAATCATAGCGTTAATAACATAGTTGGAAATGAATTTTGCAGGATTGTTCTCTCCGAAAATCTCTTTTGTGTTTGGTATGTTTGTAAGCATCAATTGTCTTATATATGTATAAAGCTGATTATTAATGTCATTGTTTATAATAAATCTTGTTAATGCTTCATTTTCTTTGCAATAAGTGAAAAGTCTTTCGGCATATTCAGTAAAACCTTCAATTGTTGAAACTGAAATAGTTGCTTTTTGTATAACGTCCTTAAAGGTTTCAAAGGCTTCGTTTTGAATTTGCTGAAGCATATCAATTAAATCTGTATAGTAAAAATAAAAGGTTGCTCTGTTAACATCTGCTTTTGTAGTCAGCTCAGTTACAGTTATCTCGTTAATAGTTTTGTTTTCAAGTAAAATTAAAAGAGCGTCATAAAGAGCCTTTTTAGTTCTTTTAACTCGTCTGTCATTATTATTCATTTTTCTGTGCTCAGCCATTCTGAATCTCCGTAATTTATATAGAATTAGTCAGTTGTATAAAATTTGACAGTTAGAGTTTATCATACAATTGTCGAATAATCAAGCAGAAAATAAGCCCGACCAAATGTCAGGCTTATTTTTAATTAATATTCATCAGTATAGAAATTCTGAGTGCTGTAATACTTGTAATTGGCTTTTTCGTTGTAGGCAAAGCCAACACCGATATATTTATATTTTGTGTTAAGAATATTTTTTCTGTGACCCTCAGAATTATACCACCCGTTTGAAAGAGCATAAGGGTCATAAACTCCTGCGGCAATATTTTCTGCACAAGCATACCATTCAATGCCATTCTCAGTTAAACGGTCGCTTACTCGTTTTCCCTCAGGATTTGTGTGGTCAAAGAAGTTGCGTGTTGCCATATCAAAACTATGATTTTCAGCAACTTTTGCTGCATCATAGCAATATTTTAATTTATAAACACCATTTATTGCCCTTAAACCATTGGTTAAATGAAAATTGATTTTTTCAAGGAGGGCATAATCAGTTGTTTTCGTCAGGTTATAGCTTTCACCAACAGTTGCACAAAAACTGTAAATAAAATTGTTGTTAAATGTATCGGAATAAGCATTTATATTTATATCGCCGATTTTTTCGGGAGCAGATTTGCAATAAAGCCCATAATGTGAGCTTCCTTGCGTAACCTTGGCGGTGGTAGCATTACTGAAGAATTGAGTTAATTTACCATCAATGAAAGTGAATATGGCTAAATCCTTATAATCTGTAAAATAAACATACACTACGGTTGTTTTTTCTGCATTGCTGTCTTTATATTTGCTTTTAGGTTCTCCTAATAAATCCTTTACATACGAAGAACTGCAACCAAATTTGATTTCTTCGTTGTTATAAGAAAGGGTGGGGGCGAATAAAAGCTCGTTGCAATTAATGCAATGACCTTCGTTTTCGATATGCTCTAAGGGTTCACCAAAGGATTCGTTGCAAACGGAGCAGTGGCTTGCTTGTGAGCAGGTGGCAGGTACAAATGAGTGTCCTTTTTCGGGAATTACTTTTGTTACTTCTTTTCTGCAATAATAACAAGTGCTTTTAGCAATACCGGTTTCGGTGCAGGTAGGTTCTGTAATGGTTTCCCAATCAGAGAAAAAATGGTCGGGAACGAAATCAATATCTGCAGCCCCTCGCATAATAAGTCGGACATCTGTGGTTGTGATTTCACCATCATAGTCTAAATCGGCCACGTGTTCCTGATGCTCATCGGGAGTTTCAATACCCGTTGCAAACCGTAAGGCGATAACAGCATCTTCAATACCGATATATTCATCATAGTTAACATCACCGTGGAGAGCAGATGAAAAAACAGCAAGGCTTAACATGACTATTACAGAAATCAATAATGAAAATATCATTTTTATTGCTTTCATATAATCACATCCTTGCTCTTTTTATTATATTATACTATAATATTATGGTGTTTTTCAACTAAAAATAAATTATGTAAATTTGTTCATTTTGTCAAAATGTCAAATTTTCATAAATTTCAAAATATTGGAAAAATCCCCTTGACAATAAAAAAATATAGTGTTAAAATAGCGATAGTTAGCAAAGGCTAACTCAATCAATATTCAAGAGGCGAAAACTATGAACTTGAACAACGCTCAGGAGGGAACAGAGTACATTATCAAGGACATTGTTACTGAGGATGAAGAGTTGGATTCATTCCTTTTCTCTTTGGGTTGCTATAGTGGCGAACCTATTACAGTTGTTGCCCATAAGAAAGGCGGTTGTGTGGTATCTATTAAGGATAGCCGCTACAACATAGATAGCCAGTTGGCAGAAGCAATCATAATTTGAAAAAATTGGATTGGTCAACTGCTATTTTTTTCTGAGTACGAGTTAGCGGAGGCTAACTATTAAGTTCGTGGAAAAATAAGGAGGCATAATAGTGAGAGTTGCATTAACAGGTAACCCAAACAGCGGTAAAACCACAATGTATAATGCTCTTACCGGCAGAAACGAAAAAGTCGGCAACTGGGCAGGTGTTACCGTAGAAAAGAAAGAAAGTCCGGTTAAAAAGAGTCTTTATAATGGCAATGAGGAAATGATTGCTGTTGATCTTCCGGGTGCATATTCTATGTCGCCCTTTACATCGGAAGAGAGTATAACAAGCGACTATGTAAAGAAAGAAAAGCCCGATGTTATTATTAATATTGTTGATGCAACGAACCTCAGCCGAAGCCTTTTCTTTACAACTCAGCTTTTAGAATTAGGGATTCCCGTTGTTGTTGCCCTTAATAAAACTGATATTAACAAAAAAAAGAATACAAAAATAGATGTAAAAGCTCTTTCTGAAAAATTAGGCTGTCCCGTTATTGAAACTGTTGCTTCCTCTTCGAAGAATGAAGGTCTTTCAGAGCTTATCAAGCAGGCTGCTCTTAAAAAGGGGAATGGTCAAATCGCACCTTATTCCCAAGGTAATGTTGACCTTACAGATAAAATCGCTGTTAAAGAAGCAGATAAAAAGCGTTTTACTTTCGTAAACAGTATTGTTTCTCAGGTTGAAACCCGAAAGGTTTTCACTAAAGATAAAAACTTCCAGGATAAAATAGACGATGTTCTCACAAATAAGTGGCTCGGTATTCCGATTTTTGCAGTTGTTATGTTTCTTGTTTTCTGGATTTCTCAGGCAGGTCCCGGTGTCTGGATTGCAGAGGGGTATGAGTTTGCAAACGGAACAACAATTCCCGGTCTTGTAACCTTGCTTGAAATGTTTCAGGGGTGGGTAGCAGGTTTCTTTGAAAATGCTAATCCTTTACTCTCGGCATTGCTTGTTGATGGTGTAATCGGCGGGGTAATTGCCGTTATCGGCTTGCTTCCTCTTGTTATGGGAATGTATTTCCTTATAGCACTTCTTGAAGATTGCGGTTATATGGCAAGAGTTTCTGTTGTTCTTGACCCCATATTCAAGAGAGTTGGTCTTTCAGGTAAATCTGTAATTCCCTTTGTTATCGGAACAGGTTGTGCAATTCCCGGTGTTATGGCTTGCAGAACAATCCGTAACGAACGTGAAAGAAGAGCAACCGCTATGCTTGCACCCTTTATGCCCTGCGGAGCAAAGCTTCCCGTTATCGCTCTTTTTGCAGGTGCATTCTTTGAAGATGCAACGTGGGTAGGACCTCTTATGTATTTTGCAGGTATTCTCATTATCTTTATCGGTGCATTGTTAATAAATAAAATCACGGGCAATAAAGCCAAGAAATCCTTCTTTATTATAGAGCTTCCCGAGTATAAAGCTCCCAGTTTAAAAAGAGCAACTCTTTCAATGCTCTCTCGCGGTAAGGCGTACATAATAAAAGCCGCAACAATAATTCTTGTTTGTAATACAGTTGTTCAGATTATGCAGACATTCTCCTGGAGCTTCAAAGTAGCTGAAAGTGCTGACCAATCAATTTTAGCCTCTGTTGCAGGCCCGTTCTCATATCTTCTTATTCCCGTTGTGGGTGTTGTTTCATGGCAACTTGCTGCAGCAGCAATTACAGGCTTTATTGCAAAGGAAAATGTTGTTGGTACATTGGCAGTTTGCTTCGTAGGACTTGAAAACCTTATTGATACAGAAGAGCTTGCTCTTATGGAAGGTGCAGGAGCAGAGGTTGCTTCGGTATTTGCAATAACAAAGGTTGCGGCATTAGCTTATCTTATGTTCAATCTTTTCACACCACCTTGCTTTGCGGCAATGGGTGCAATGAATTCCGAAATGAAGAGCAAAAAATGGCTTTTCGGAGGAATCGGCTTCCAGTTAGGCGTAGGATTTACTGTTGGTTTCCTTGTATATCAAATCGGTACACTTGTTACAACAGGCTCTTTTGGAAAAGGCTTTGTTGGAGGTTTAATTGCTGTTGCAGTATTTGTTGCAATTATTGTAGTTCTTATTTTGAAAGCAAACAAAAAGCTTAAAGAAGAAAAAACTAACAAAATTAAAAGACAGACAGTAACAAAATAAACACTATAAATTTAAGGAGTTAAGCTATGGACAATTTTATCATTGTAGCAGTTCTTGCTGTAATAATCGGTGCGGCGTTGGCTTATGTGATAAAAGCTAAAAAACGCGGTGTTAAGTGCATCGGTTGCCCTGATGGTGCAAAGTGCTCAGGCAACTGCAGTTGTTGCAGTAGCTGTGGCAGTACAGAAGAAACAAACTCCTGAAATAAACTTTAATTAATATACTAGTCATTAGATTTCCATTTTTTCGGAGACAGGCTCGTGCTGTGAAGTGCGGGCTTGTTTCTTTTCTTTTTGTCTTGTTATTTATATTTGTAACTGATATAATCAAACTAGAAAAGTAGTGAAAGGTTGTTTTTATGGTTTCAAAATGTTTTTCCTCTTGGGGACCTTACGGCAAAAAATATATGGGTATTTCAAGAATTGCAGACCATTCATTTAAAAGCGGTATCCGTTTTGATTTTACGGTTGCACCTGCAATTTTTGCTATGAATGTTAAAATTCCTAATGTAACAGTTCCGTCGGGTTGCCACCCTTGGCTTGCAAGCGGTGACTATTCTTTCTTTTCCTATCGTTACGATTTAGAGTGGAAAGATAGGGTCTATGCAGATGTTTCATATTCAAGAATTGGTGATGAAAGTATTCTCGTAAGAACAGAAATCGTTAATAATTCGGAGATTATGCAGAACTGCCTTATCAATTATTTCAGCTCTATTGAATACCCTTATACTCATTACACAAGGCTTGTAACTCCTGAGAAATGTAGCTATAAAGAAGCAACAGACTATGATGAATATATTTATAATTCACCTCGTCCCTGGGATGAAGAAAATCCTGACGGACTTAAAAAGGGTGAATTCAGAAGTTCCGAGTTTATTAATGAAAGCGGTCTTGGTGACAGGGTTGGCAAATGGCATATGCCCCACAGGGTTATTAAACCCTTTGGTTATGAAAAAGGGGACAGAGTTTCCTATACCTTTGATGTAAAGGAGGATTATAAAGACGCTCTTCTTCTTGTTCGCTACCGCACTAGCGATTTGCACTATGAATATGGCAAAATGGTTGGTGTTAATCTTGTCCCCGGTGAAGAGGATGCAGTTTTTACAATAAATGACGATAAAACAGTTACCTTTATTGCAACGGATGACCTTAAAATTGCTGCAATTCCTTTTGGTGAAATCAAGAAAGGTGACTTGAAACTTTCCTTTGTTTCCGAGGGAGAGGGTGCAATTGAATTTGATTTCCTTTGCTTTGTGGAAAAAGCGGATTTAGGAAAAGTATCAGTTTTCAAAGAGAAAAATGATACTCTTCCCAAAATTCAGGAAGAGAAAAACGAAAAGGGTTATACCGCAAAATTAAAATATAAAAAAATTGACGGTGAATATATTTTAAAAACCTTTAATGATAACACCCGTTTCAGAAAAATCCGGACAGGTGCTCTTGAAGATTGTCTAACAGCTCGTCTTTCCAACTCTGACGAAACCTTTGACGACGTTCTCGAAAGCTTTACCGAAACATTCTCAAGGAAACACAGTGATGAGGGCTTTTTCCATAACACAATTGTTCACACAATCTTTGTGAACCCCGGTGAAAGCAAGGTTGAATATGCGGTTATTTCTAAAAATGAAACCAATTATTTAACTGAAAAAGAAAACGAAGATATTTATCTTAAACAAAAAGCAAAAGCTATTAAATTTAATTTAAATAAAAGCGGTAAAAAGTATGAGTTGAGTAATACAATTCTTGCTTCAACTCTTATGACGAATGCGGTTTACCCCATTTATAAGCACGGCGAAAACATAATCCACCACACTCCCGGTAAGAGATGGGACTGCCTTTATACCTGGGATTCGGGCTTTATAGGTCTTGGTATGGCAGAGCTTTCCGAAGAATTTGCTTACTATATTCTTGACACATATTTAAGCGAAGAAAGCAATCCTGATTATGCTTTCCTGCACCATGGCTCACCCGTGCCCGTGCAGATGTATCTCTATCTTGAACTTTTGAAGAAAAATAACAATAAAGAAAAGCTTCTTTCTCTTTACCCGAGAGCAAAGCTCTATTATGATTTCCTTGCAGGTAAAATAAGAGGTTCAACAACAGGAAAATTCAAAAGCGGTCTTACAACAACTTAC
The DNA here is from genome assembly GCA_045591525.1 of Acutalibacteraceae bacterium. Taxonomy (GTDB): domain Bacteria; phylum Bacillota; class Clostridia; order Oscillospirales; family Acutalibacteraceae; genus DTU089. The sequence continues at coordinate 61,185 of JAZNTA010000059.1, forward strand.
GATTATTTCTATTCATCAAGCGGTATGGATGATTATCCTGCTCAGGTTCTGATGATGGATAAAAATGTTCGTGATAAAGCTGCACCTGTGATTTCTTCTTCACAGCTTATCCGTTGTGCAAAAATTCTTAAAATGGTTGCGCTTGCTCTTGGTAAAATCGAAGACAGCGCAGAGTATGAAAAAGATATTAAGCGTGTCAGTGATGCTCTTAATAAATATTCCTGGGATGAAGAATGCGGTTATTATTCCTATGTTCTTCACGATGAAAATTATGAGCCTACCGAAATTTTCAGAACTGAAGCAGGGGAGAATGTAAATAAAGGTCTTGACGGTATTTATCCCTTAATTGCAGGTGTTTGCAACGATAATCAGAAAAAGAGAATTATCTCTCACTTGCAAAATCCCGAGGAAATGCTTTCACCCTATGGTATCAGTGCAGTTGATATGAGCGCAGGTTATTTTAAGGTGAACGGATATTGGAATGGCCATGTGTGGTTCCCGCATCAATGGTTCATCTGGAAAACAATGCTTGATATGGGCGAAAGCGATTTCGCATATAAAATTGCAAAGCTTGCTCTTGATATATGGAAGCGCGAAGTTGAATATTCCTATTACACCTTTGAAATGGTCAATGTTGTAACAGGTCGTGGGGGCTGGTTCCATAATTTCGGTGGACTTTCTGCACCCATTAACCTCTGGACTGCCGCATATTATAAGCCGGGTACATTCAATACGGGTTTTGATGTGTGGGTAGAAAACCAAGAGTTTTCAGATGATAACAAAGCCTTTGAAGCAGAGTTCAAGTATTATGGCAATAACGAAAAATTCACCGTAATCGTTGCTATGAATGATGAAAAGAAGGATTATAAAGTAACCCTCAACGGCACCGAAGTTCCTTATACCGTAAGAGACGAAAGCGCAATTGAGATTATATTAAATGCAAGCGAAGAGAACTACAAATTAATAATAAAATAAAAAAAGGTTATTCAGAACCAATCCGTAAGGTACAGGCTTGCCTGTACCACGGAGAATAATTCTGAATAACCTTTTAACTTTAATATAATGTCAATGCAGTTATGATACTGGTGGCTGGTAACTGGCAACTGGCGACTGGCGACTGGTGACTATATAATGGCGTCGCAGACCTGAAACTTGCCACTTGCCACTTCCAACTTGCAACTTTATTTTATAAATTCCTTCATAGCATCAATATAAATGCTGTTTCTTGTTGTGGAAATATTAGCAAGGAAGATGATATCGTCTACCTGATTGTTAGCGGTGAACTCACCTAAAGTGCCTTTGTAGTGACGAGGGTCGATAACATAAACATTCTTGTAATGAGGAATAAGGAACGGAACAAAAGCGTTACCGTAGCTTTCTTTTATAACAAGGCAGCTTGTTTCCTCTTGAATGTCAAGGTTCTTTATTGTAACTAATGCCTGGTCGCCACCGATAAAGGTCAGGTATTTGAGGTTTGGAGCGTAATCGGTTACATCACTTATAACATCCCATTTGAATTGGTTTCCGTCTGATTCTGTTACAGTACATTCAATGTTGTTTTTAGGAAGATATGCTGTAACGGTATCGGGAGTGTTAGCTAAGGCGGAGCTTTGTCCCGAGCTTGAATAGAATGTTCCTAAAAAACCGTCAAAGGAGGTGGTAAGGTAATCAGTTACGGGAACGGATGTAATACCCTTTGCCTTACAGAATTCATCATAAGCATAATATGCACCTAAAGCAGTCCAATGATGGTCGGTTCTGAAATAAGTGTATTCATTGCGGTGGGCTTTCTCTGCATCATAAATGCTTGAAACAGCCGTAACATTTTTAAATGAAGAGTTGAAATAATCAAGTGCTTTCTTTTGGTCTGAGGAGTTTATATCTTTTCTGATGGCATCGTGGAGAGTGATGTCCATACTTGTGGGAATAAGCAGGGAATAAACATTTGCGGTGTTTCCCGCAGCACCCTTGATATTGCTTACGCAATTTATGAAATCGGGTGCTAATTTGCTTGAAAAATTATAGTATTCATAGGCACTGTTTCCTGCTACGAGAATAGCACCTAAGGATTGTGTTTTAATATCAGGCTTGGGTTCATCTGCTATCTGAGTTGTGGAGGGCTCTGTTGTAATGGGTGTGGTTGTTTCGGGTGCGGTTATCTGGGGCTCCGTTTCAGGTTCTTCTGTAATAGGCACATCCATAGGTGCATCGGGAATTTCATCGCCTAAATCTACATCACCATGAATGGCAATGGAATCAAAGCCCGAAAGCTTTTTGAGAGAAGTGTTAAGTTTCGTTAATTGCTCGCGGAAGGGGAAGGTATCTGAAAACCAGGTGCTTATATCGTCAAAGTAGATTCCCGAAAGAATTGCTTTATATGAAAACTCGGGAAACTCCTTGAGGTCTCGTTTTTCGCTTTCTGAGTATGTGGGGCGTAGGGGTATCATAAAAGAAATGGTAGCACCCATATAAAGCATAAGGAAAAAAGCAACAACCTTTAAAGCGTAGGTTTTATTAATATTCTGTTTTTCTTTTTTACGGCGTTTTCTGCCGTTGGTATGAGGGAATAAACTGAAATCAATATCCCTCGGTTTGTTGTAAATCATTTACTTACCTCGATTAACAAAATATTGTTTAGTGCAATTAAGTTGGCTTGCCTCCCTGGCGAAGGGAGGGGGACCGCACCGAAGTTTGTTTCGGTGTGGTGGAGGGTTCTAGCGCGTAAGCGCGTATGATAAAATCTTTTTACCTTATAATCAGAATTGAAAATAAAGGAACGGATTATAGCTGTCGCCAACAAGGGCGAGAGTTGAAAGGAAAAGAATAACTAAAGGCAGAATAATGCTTAAAACCTTGTATAAAACAGCGGGGAATGAACCCTTTTCACTGTTCTGACAAGCAGCCCCAAATCTTTTCACAATGGGTGTAACGCTAAAGAGAGCAACGATAATAAATATAACATTACCGATTAATAGTGTTTTTGTTTCAAAGTCCATAAAGGAATTACCGTTCAAGCCGAAAAGACCCTTGATAACAACCGGAATGTATCTGAAATCGGAGAAGCGGAAAAGAATCCATCCGAAGAATACAACAACAAGAAGGTATAGGTGACTGAAAAATGCAGGGATTTTTTCAAGGATTTTCAAAAATCCGATTTTTTCAATAACAAGGAAGACAAAGAAGAAAAGTCCCCAAAGAACAAAGTTCCAGCTTGCACCGTGCCAAAGGCCTGTAAGAAGCCATACTATGAAAAGATTGCGGTAGGTGTTGAACTTGCCTTTTCTGTTACCTCCGAGGGGGATATAAACATAGTCTCTGAAAAATGTGCTTAAGGAAATATGCCATCTTCTCCAGAAATCTGTAACAGATTTAGCAATATAGGGGTAGTTGAAATTCTCTTTGAAATGGAAGCCTACCATAAGCCCCATTCCTATAGCCATATCGGAATAGGCGGAGAAATCAAGATAAATCTGGAGCATATAGAAGAGAACACCGAACCAAAGTCCTACTGCGGAACGCGAAGAAAGTTCGGCAATTGCACTTTCAAAGGAGCTGTTCATTAAGGTATCGGAAACTAAAAGCTGGTCGGAAAGAGAACCGCAGACATTTGCAATCAATGCCTTTTTGCCAAGACCAACAACGAAACGGGTAACACCCGTTGAGACTTCGGGTAAAGAAACCTTTCTTTCCTTAATTTCTCTTTGAACATCGCTGTAACGGACGATAGGTCCTGCAATACATTGATAGAAAAGACTTGAATATAAAAGAAGCCAGAAGAAGTTTTTTTGAGCAGGAATTTCCTTTCTGTAAACATCAATTACATAGGAGAGTAACTGGAAGGTGTAAAAAGAAATACCTATTGGCAGAGCAATTTTTGGTATAATTTCGGGAATACCGAAAATGCTTTGAATGTTGGAAAGAATAAAACCTGTGTATTTAAAATAGCCGATAAGACCTAAGTTGACTATAACAGAAAGAGCTAACCAGAATTTCTGCTTGCTGGCGGACTCTGTTTTTTCAATAAGCAAAGCGGAAAACCAATCCCAAAAGGTCATAAATAAAAGCAGTAAAACATAAACGGGCTCGCCCCAGGTGTAGAAAAGCAGAGAAAATATAAGCAAAACGATATTTTTACCGTTTATGCCTTTCATAAGAGAGTAGAAAATAAGACATATCGGCAAAAATGCGTATATAAATAAAAGACTTGAAAATACCATTTTTGACCTCGCCGATTTTATTTGTAGGGGTGAGTTTTGACCCGCCCGTTTTCTTGTGATTAATAATATATATTCAAATAAAGAAATTATATATTGATAAATTTCCAATATAACATTATATTGGCGAAAGTCGAAAAAAGCAATACCTTTATATAAAATTAATAAATTTGTCAGGATTTGTGTTATTATTTTGTCAATGAGTTGAGAATGATTTTACTTGACTTAAAGGACAAGATGTAATAAAATGATATTTGGTAAAAATTTAACATCCGAAAGGAGAAACTGACATCATGAATTATTCACATGAAGTTGAAAAAATGTGTATGGTCAAAAAAGGCCCTCACCATGGTCCTGCTCCCATTCCCGAAGAAGGCAAATGGGTAAAGGCTTATGAAATCAAAGATATTTCCGCTTTCACTCACGGTATCGGTTGGTGTGCTCCCCAGCAGGGTGCTTGCAAGCTTTCCCTTAACGTAAAAAACGGTATTATCGAAGAAGCACTTGTTGAAACAATCGGTTGCTCCGGTATGACTCACTCTGCTGCAATGGCAAGTGAAATTCTTCCCGGTAAAACTCTTCTTGAAGCTCTTAACACAGACCTTGTTTGTGACGCTATCAACACAGCTATGCGTGAGCTCTTCCTTCAGATTGTTTACGGTCGTTCTCAGTCCGCATTCTCTGAAGATGGTCTTTCAGTTGGTGCAGGTCTTGAAGACCTCGGTAAAGGTCTTCGCTCTCAGGTTGGTACAATGTATGGTACAAATCTTAAGGGTGTAAGATATCTTGAAATGGCTGAAGGCTATGTTACAAGAATGGCTCTTGATGATGACGATCAGGTTATCGGTTATGAATTCGTTTCTCTCGGCAAAATGACAGACTTCATCAAAAAAGGCGACGATCCCACAACAGCTTACAATAAAGCTATGGGTACTTACGGCAGATTCGCAGATGCTGCTAAGTATATCGATCCCCGTGAAGAATAAGGAGGTAAACGAACATGGCATTATTTGAAAACTATGAAAGACGTGAGGCAAAAATCCTCGCAGTTCTTAAAGAATATGGCATTTCTTCAATTGAAGAATGTAAAGAAATCACACTTGCTAAAGGCATTGATTGTGATAAAATCGTTAGAGAAACTCAGCCTATCTGCTTCGAAAATGCTGTTTGGGCATACACAGTAGGTTGTGCTATCGCTCTCAAAAAAGGATGCACAAAGGCTGCTGACGCTGCTGCTGCAATCGGTGAAGGTCTTCAGAGCTTCTGCATTCCCGGTTCAGTTGCTGACAACCGTAAGGTTGGTCTTGGTCATGGTAACCTCGGCAAAATGCTCCTTTCTGAAGAAACAGAATGCTTCTGCTTCCTTGCAGGTCACGAATCATTCGCAGCTGCAGAGGGTGCTATCAAAATTGCTCTTAATGCAAACAAGGTTAGAACTCAGCCTCTCCGTGTTATCCTTAACGGTCTCGGCAAGGATGCTGCTATGATTATCTCAAGAATCAACGGCTTCACTTATGTTCAGACAGAGTTTGACCCCTATACAGAAACCGTTAAGGTTGTTAACGAAACAGCTTACTCAAACGGTGACAGAGCAAAGGTTCGTTGCTACGGTGCAGATAATGTTCCTGAAGGCGTTGCAATTATGAGACTTGAAAATGTTGGCGTTTCCATCACAGGTAACTCAACTAACCCCACTCGTTTCCAGCATCCCGTTGCAGGTACCTACAAAAAATGGTGCAACGAAAACGGTGTTAAATACTTCTCAGTTGCATCCGGTGGCGGTACAGGCCGTACTCTTCACCCCGATAATATGGCCGCAGGTCCCGCTTCTTATGGTATGACAGATACAATGGGTCGTATGCACTCTGACGCTCAGTTTGCTGGTTCTTCATCAGTTCCCGCTCACGTAGAAATGATGGGTCTTATCGGTGCAGGTAACAACCCAATGGTTGGTATGACTGTTGCTTGTGCAGTTGCTATCGAAGAAGCTTGTAAATAATTGGATTTAGTTTTAGCCTCTCCGACGGAGAGGCTAAATGACTTGAAATGAGGTAATAGTTATGGCAAAAGTACTTATTGAAACATCTGCTCGTCACGTTCATGTGTCAAGAGCAGATCTTGATATTCTTTTTGGTGAAGGTTATGAGCTTACACCTAAAAAAGACCTTTCTCAGCCCGGTCAGTTTGCTTGTGAAGAGCGTGTTGCAGTAATCGGTGCAAAGGGTCAGTTCCCCGCAGTTTCAATTCTCGGTCCCACAAGACCCTCTTCTCAGGTTGAAATTTCTGCATCTGATGCTCGTTCAATAGGTGTTGTTGCTCCTGTGAGAGAGAGTGGCGATATTGCAAACAGCGGATCTTGCAAGCTCGTTGGACCTAAAGGTGAGGTTGAACTTAAAGAGGGCGTAATTGTTGCTAAAAGACATATTCACCTTACTCCCGATGCCGCTGCAGAATTTGGTGTTGAAGATAAAGAGGTTGTTGGTGTTAAGGTTGAATCTGATGGCCGTTCACTTATTTTCGGTGACGTTGTTTGCCGTGTTCATCCCAACTTTGCTCCTGCAATGCACATTGATACTGATGAAAGCAATGCTGCTTTTGCAACTCCCGGTATGATGGGCGAAATTGTAAAATTATAATTATCATATGTATGAACCCCTTGCAATCATTAAATTTGCAAGGGGTTCAGTCTTTTTTATTTGTTATTTTCTAAAATCTTTTTGATTATTTCGTCGCTGTTATCATTTTTATGGGCTCTGTAATAAAGAATGAGTTGTGCTTCATCCCAGGATAAATCAGCCATTTTTAAAATGTTTTCACTTACATCGTCAAAAACAAGGTCGTTTTCAGAACTGTGAAGTGTTAAACGGGGAGTGTAACCATAAAATTCATCGATTGTAACCTTATAAAACACGGAAAGCTTAGTGATTATATCAATGGTGGGGACGGATTCGTTGGTTTCAAATGTTTTGTATTCATCTTCTGTTATGCCTAGTACTTCTGCAAGTAATTTGCAATCCAAATTGTTATATTCTCTGAATTGTTTGATTCTGTTACATAACATTTTAATTCTCCACGCTTTCTCGTTTTGTTAAATATTACCACACAATTCGACAAAAATCAACAAATTCATATTTGCTGACGGTTGCTATTGATTATGTTTTGTAATAAATGGAATAATAGTTATGGAAAATTAAACAAAAAACCGTTTGCTCTTAAAAAGAACAAACGGTTAAAATTTTTAGTCCAAACCTAAAAGCCAGTTAACAGAAACGCCTAAAACCTCTGATAAGGCGATAAGCTCTGTGTCGCAAACGGAACGAACCTGACCTTCTAATTTTGAAAGCCCTGAAGCATTGAGATCGACACCGCGAATCTGCAATTGAGTTAATAGGTCTTTTTGTTTCATCCCGATTTCCTTGCGTCTTTCTTCGACCTTGGCTCCACAGATGTTGCGGGTGCCGATTGGCTGTTTCCTAACCCTCATAACCGGTACCCCTTTCGATATATTGGTGTGAAATAATACACCTAGCAATTATATTATCACAATAAACTTATTTTTTCAACAAAAATATAGCGAGTGTTTAAATATCGCAATAAATATACTGTTATTTTTGAAAAATATTTGCTATAAATACTTTAATGTGCTAAAATAAGAACAATTGAAAACTAATTGTGTTTTCGGAGGTAAACTATGAATTCAGGTAAAGATTTTTTTGCTGACTATAATTGTCTCACAAGTGCAGAGGGGTTGCTTTCTGCAAAAATGGAAGATGTTTTTGTAACTTATGATATGTTTTTCAGAGAATTGCCTGATGCAGGTGGCTTTGCGGTTATGTCAGGGCTTCATCAGTTAATTGAAAGGATTTCTGATATTTCGTTTTGTGATGATGAATTAGCGAACCTTAAAGAACTTGGTTTTTCTGATGTGCTTATTGAATATTTAAGAGATTTTAAGTTTTCTTGCGATGTATATGCAATGCCGGAGGGCACTCCTGTTTTTCCGAATGAACCTATAGTAAAGATTCAGGGTCCTGCCATTCAGGCACAGCTTATTGAAACTCTTTTGCTTAACACAATAAATCATCAGACTCTTATTGCAACAAAGGCTAACAGGGTGGTCAGAGCAGCATCAGGCAGGAAAGTGTTTGAATCAGGGGCAAGGCGTGCTCATGGGTTTGATGCAGCTGTTGATGGTGCAAGAGCAGCTTTTGTTGGTGGCGTGAATGCAACAACTCTTTATCCTGCATCTAAAAAATATAATATACCGCTTGTAACGATGATGGGTCATGGATGGGTTCAGCTTTTTGATAATGAGCTTGAAGCGTTTAAGGCTTATCTTGAAGAACATGGGGAAGAGGGAGCTCTTCTTGTTGATACCTATGATACTCTTGATAGTGGTGTAAAAAATGCAATTGAAGCCTTTAATACTGTTCTTGTACCGAAAGGCTTAAGACCTGCCGGTATCATAATTGATAGTGGTGATATGACCTATCTTTCCAAGAGAGCAAGGCGTATGCTTGATGAAGCCGGGTTCCCTGATTGTGATATTTATGCATCTAATTCACTCGATGAAACTCTTATAAAAGATATGCTTAATCAAGGTGCGAAAATTGATGGCTTTATAGTCGGAGAAAAGCTTTTAACATCTGCATCTTCTCCTATACTTGATGGCGTTTATAAGCTTTGTGAAACTGAAAAAGACGGAGTAAAAACTCCTGCAATAATGGTAAGTAATAATGTGAATAAAATCACAACCCCTTGTTCAAAACGAGTGTGGCGTCTTTTTGATATGGAAAGCGGTAAGGCTATTGCTGATGTTCTTACTCTTGATAGCGAAAATATCAGTGAAGAAAAGAGTTATTCTTTGTTTGACCCTGATTTTACATGGAAAAGAAAAACTGTTGATAATTTTGTTGCACGCGAAATGCTCGTTAAAATATTTGATAAAGGCGAGTGCGTTTATAAAACACCCTCTCTTGAAGAAGTTCGTTCCTATTGTAATGAGCAGGTTTCGGCTCTTTGGGAAGAGGTTACAAGATTTGAAAACCCACATAAATACTATGTGGATTTTTCCGGTAAACTCTGGGGTGTTAAACAGGCACTTATAGAAAAGATTACTCGTTGCTCTGAAGTGGAGGAACAGTGATGCCTGAAAAAATAAAGTTAGGTTTAACAAGGAATCGCCTTTTTGAGTTTGATAATTGCGTTGGCTTTCTTGGTGAAGTTGAATACGATTTTGATATAAAAAAATGTGAAAAGGCGTTGAAAATACTTTCTTTGAAAGAACCGCTTCTTTGTTGCGGTGTTGAGCTTTGTGAAGATGGAGAAGCGTACCTCGTAACCGAACAGCACGAAATGTGTTTTGAGGTTTTTGATGGCGATAAGAACGAGTATCTGAAAAATATAAACTCTGTTGGGTTCGATTTTTCAGGCAAGCTGTTTTCTTTTGTTATCATAAATAGTAATGCTTTAGGGATTTTTGCTCATACCGTTATAGCGGATGCCCGCTCCCTTATGTATCTTGCAGGGGAGTTCATTAATATTTATAAAAATGAATCGGCTTCTGTTGTGCCATCGGAAATAAAGGTTATCTCTGAGATTTCTCAGATGCCGTCTAATGTTTTTTCTGTTGTTGTTGACAGGCTTGCTTCTGATTTGGAGGTGGGTTGGCAGAAGAAAACCAAAACATTTACATATGATGATTATGTCAATGCCCGTGAAAAGTATATATCCTCCAAAAAAGAAATGGGAGGTTTATTCTTTGAAATTGACGAATCACTTTTCTTTGATTTGAAGAAGTTTGCAGTAAGAGAGTGTGCTGATGTTTCTTCTTTGGTTGCCTTTGCTTTTTATGAATGCTTAACGGAAGCCCTTGGCGGAAGACGAAAATACAGAAAAATGAATATTCAGGCTAACGAAAGAGTTTTTCTTCCTGATATTAATAAAATAGAAATAGGAGCTTTTAACGGTGCTGTAGTCGTTGAGAAAAAGAAGAATAAAAAAATACCGGATACTTTACTCAATAATGCAGTAGCGTTTCACAAGGAAATATATAAACGCATTACTAGTGCATTCAGTGTTTTTTATAATGAATTTCTTTTTATGCGACTGCCTGCAAGTTTTACGGATTCCCAATATATGTACTGTGCAGGGAAGTTTCAGCATAAATATTCAAAAAAGCTTGCAACTATATATGGCTGTGCTAATGAGGTTGTTGGTGAGTTTTGCTCATTTAATCTTAATCAAAAAATATGGTCAGATCTTGATAATTTTAAGAGTGTTGCTTCTTGGGAGCCTTTGAAAATGCGTTCGTCAAGTATGATTGTGTTTTTAGAAAAAAGGGATAGAGGATATATTTATTTCAATTATAAAAAGGATAAAATTTCTGATGATACCGCCAAAAGTATTGCAGAAAAAGTGGTTTCTTTACTTAGGGAATTAAAATAAATTTCAATAAAAGAAAATATCAGCGGATTTAAGCAAAAAATGCTTAAATCTGCTGGTTTTTTTGTGTAAAAACTATTGACATTGTGGGCTGGATTTTTTATAATAGTGGAGCAAAGTGTTCTAAATAGGGTCAAAGTGTCCCGATTTTAACACTAAAAACACTGTTTTGAAAGGAGAGTCGGCCGTGTTTTGTGGTCAATTTAATCATACTCTTGATGAGAAAAACCGTTTTAAAGTCCCTGCCTCTCTCCGTGCAAAAATGGGTGTTGAAGCATATTTAATCAAATCGCCCGACCCCAGTACAAAATGCTTGTATATGTATTCCGAAGAGGGTTGGAATGAATTATACGAACAATTCACAAAAGGCGACCAGCACGATGAAACAACGCGACGTGTTTCGAGAAAAATTCTTTCAGGCGTTGTTTACGGCGAGATAGACAAGGGTGGCAGACTTACATTAAATTCTTCTCTCAAAGAATTTGCGGGTATTGAAAACGAGGTTTGCATTGTCGGTAATACAAGGCATATCGAAATTTGGTCACCTGCTGAGTGGGAGAAGGAAATGGCTATTCTGGATGTTACTCCTACCGCGTCGCTTAATATCGATTTCTAAAAGCTATGGATTTTAATCATATTTCGGTTCTTCTTGAGGAATCGGTTAACGCTCTTAATATAAAGCCCGACGGGATATATGTCGATTGTACCGCAGGCGGTGGTGGTCATTCTGCAGAGGTTTTGAAAAAACTTGGTGAGAATGGGCGGATGATTCTCTTTGACAGAGATCCGGATGCTATTGAAACAGTAACTAATCGTTTTAAGGATGATGAAAGAGTTACCATTATTCACAGTAACTTTTCTGAAATAAAAAGTGTTCTTGCAGAGTTGAATGTGGATGGTGTTGACGGAATAATAGCTGATTTAGGCGTGAGCAGTCATCAGCTTGATACTGCTGAAAGAGGCTTTTCTTTCCATTATGATGCTCCTCTTGATATGCGAATGAGCCGGCAGGGGACAACCGCAGAGGATATTGTTAATTCTTACTCTCAAAAAGAATTATTTAATGTAATAAATAAATATGGCGAAGAAAAATTTGCGAGCTCGGTTGCAAATGCAATAGTAAGAGCCAGAGATAAGAAAAGAATAGAAACAACATTGGAGCTTGCGGAAATTGTTTCAAATGCAATTCCGGCAAAGTTCAGGCGAAACGGACACCCTGCACGAAAAACCTTTCAGGCAATAAGGATTGAGGTTAATGCAGAATTAACGGTTTTGGAAAACACCTTGCCTGATATGTTTGAAGCTCTAAATAAAGATGGTGTTCTTGCGATAATCTCATTCCATTCATTAGAGGATAGAATTGTTAAGGATTATTTCAGGACATTAAAAGAGGGGTGTACTTGCCCTAAAGATTTTCCTGTTTGCGTTTGTGGTAAATCTCCAAAAGCTTTGGTGAAATCATCAGGTGTGAAAGCAACAGGCAAAGAAGTCACTGAAAACAACAGGAGCCGTAGTGCTAAATTGCGTACGGCAAAGAAATTATAGATGTTAAATGTAAAATAGAAATAGGAGGAAACAATATGGCAACTTACGGAAGTTCGGCAGCTTATGACCTTTCACTGTTCGAGCCTCAGGTTATTGAGCAGCCTAAAAAGGTTCAGAAAACTTCCACAACTGCAAAACCTGTTAAGAAAGTTGCACCAAAAGTGCAGAAAAAAATAACAACAGCAGTTGAAGTTAACGGAATGAGCCGGACTGTTGAAAGAAAGTCTGTATCTGTAAAAGTTAATAAACTCACAAAACAGCTTATTCTTGCTTGTGTTGCAGGTTGTTTATGCTTCCTTGGTTTGCTTGTGATGGAATCAAAAATTAATGCTCTTGATAAGCAAATTGCTTCCGTTGAAAGCAAAATTGATATTCAAGAGGGTGAGGCTGTAAGGCTTAATGCAGAGCTCAGCAGTAAAATCTCCTCTGATAAAATTGAAAACTATGCGGAAAACGTGCTCGGTATGGTTAAGGCAGAAAGCTATCAAATCAGTTATATTGATTTGTCCGAGGGCGATGAAATAGTTGTGTCCGGAGACAGAACTGTCGGCGGACAGGAAGATATTTCCAAGAAAATAAAACAGCTGTTTGCATATATTTTCTAAATAAAAATATGTATTTATGGGAGTTGAGTATCTCGACTCTCATTTTGTACTTTTTTTGGTAGGTTTTTATTATGACTCGTGTGAATAAAAATTTGAAAAAAAGATGTATAATTGCAGTTGCAATATTGCTTTTGTTGGGTTTTGGTGTTGATATTGTACGCCTTGCATATTTCCAGATTTTCAATGCTGATGAATATAGGGTTCTTGCAGAATCAGGTCAGTTGAGTGATACTGAAATCCCTGCGGACAGAGGTGTAATTTACGATAATAATATGGAAGTTCTTGCAGAAAGTGCATCTGCATGGCTTGTATATGTGAATCCTTCTAAAATCAAAGATAAGGAACAGAGAACTCTTATTTCAAAGGGGCTTGCTAAGATTCTTAAGGATGATGAGCTTAAATGGAAGGATATCTACAACAAAATCGGCAATAAAGATTATGGTTATGTGAAAATAAAGGGTAAAATTGAGTATGGCACCAAAACAAAAATACAAGAATTTATTAATGAAAATGATTTATATGCCATTGTTTGCATAGACCCCGACACCAAACGATACTATCCCTACGGAAGCTTTGCTTCAACAGTTATTGGTATGACTAATATCGATTCCGACGGTAGAGTTGGTATTGAGTTGAAATATAATGACATTCTTACAGGTGTTCCCGGTAGAATCATTACCGCTCGTGATGGCCATAGTGATTTAATGTCAACAAATTACGAAACCAAATTTGATGCAGAGCAGGGAACAAGTCTTGTCCTCTCTTTAGATAAAACAGTTCAGCATTATCTTGAGAAAGGTCTTTCCCAAGCCGTTAAAGATAACGACGCTAAATCCGCTTATGGAATAGTTATGGATGTTAACACAGGCGCAGTTCTTGCAATGGCAACAATGCCCGATTATGACCTTAATAACCCTGCGGTTATTACAGATAAAGCCATTTTAAAAGAGCTTAAAAAGATAAAAGATAAAGATGAATATGCCAAAGCATATAACGAGCAGGTTTATATGATGTGGCGAAATAAGGTTGTCAGCGATACCTATGAGCCGGGTTCGGTTTTTAAGATTTTCACCGCAGCTGCAGGACTTGAAGAAGGGGTTGTAACTCCTAACTCTACTTATAATTGCACCGGTGCAATTCAGGTTGCAGATAACAGAATTCATTGTCACAAGAGAGAGGGACACGGTTTACAAACAACAACTCAAGGTCTTGTTAACTCTTGTAACCCATTCTTTATTACAATCGGTCAAAAGCTTGGTACAGAGAAATTCTATAAATATTTTGAAGCTTTTGGCTTTACGGAAACAACAAAAGTTGATTTGCCTGCTGAAGCCAATCCTGTTGGCGGTGTTACTTACCACAAAAAAGAGGATATGGGTATTTCTCAGCTTTCTTCAAGTGCCTTCGGTCAGACCTTCCAGGTCAGTGCAATTCAGATGATTACTGCTGTTTCTGCAGTTGCAAACGGTGGTAAGCTTATGGAGCCCTATGTTGTTGCAAAACAGATTGACCACGAAGGTAATACAGTTTATGAAAAAACACCGACTGTAAAAAGGCAGGTTATTTCAGAAAGTACTGCAAATGAAGTTCTCAGGATGATGGAGCAGGTTGTTGACGGCGGTACAGGTAGAAATGCTTATATTCCGGGTTATCGTGTTGCAGGTAAAACAGGTACATCAGAAAAGCTTACTGTTGACGGTGAATATATTGCATCTTTTGTTGGCTGTGCCCCTGCTGATGACCCTCAGATAGCAGTTCTTATAATTATTGATGAGCCTCAGGTCGATAACCATGGTGGTGGCGCAATTGCCGCACCCGTTGCAGGTGTTGTAATTGAGCAGACCCTTAAATATATGAATGTTGAGCCTGTTTATTCCGATGAAGAATTAGCGAAGCTTAATGCCTCAACTCCTGATGTTAATGGTATGAGCGTTGCTATGGCAAAAGAAACTCTTTCAAAGCATAATTTCAATGCAAGAGTTGTGGGCGATGGTGATAAAGTTATTTCACAGTATCCCGCAAAAGACCAGAGTATACCGTTAGATGGCGTTGTTATTCTTTATACTGAAACAGGTAATGTCTCAACTACATCGACAGTTCCTGAGCTTACAGGCTTAAGCATCAGCGAAGCTAATAAACGTGCCGTGAATTCAGGTTATAACATTAAAGTTTCAGGTGCGGCTCTCGGTAGTGAGGTTGTTTCCTATCGTCAGAGTATAGAAAAAGGCACAAAAGCCGAATTGGGCTCAACAATTACAGTGTATTTCAAAACCACTTCCGGTGTTCAGGATGATTGATTTTCAATCAAAACTGGTATCTGGCATCTGGAATCTTAAAATAAAACCGGAGGTTTTTAAAAATGTTACTTTCCAAACTTTTAGAAGATATAACGGTCCTCAACTCCTATGAGGACAGAGAAATAACAGATGTTACCGATAAAAGCGGTAATATTAAAGATGGTTGCGCTTTTGTTTGTGTAACAGGTGCTCGTTTTGACGGTCATTCTGTTGCAGAAGATGTTTTGAAGCAAGGCGCAAAAGCCGTAATAGTAACAAGAGATTTAGGTCTTAAAGAGCAGATTATTGTTGAAAATTCCCGTGAAGCTTACGCTCTTATGTGTAAAAATCTATTCGGCAGAAGTGCTGATAAACTTAAAATTATCGGTATCACAGGAACAAACGGTAAAACCACAACCGCATTTGTAATTAAAGATATTCTTAAAGAGTTAGGCGTTCAGAGCGGTCTTATCGGTACTGTTAAAAATATGGTTGGCGATAAGGATTTCCATACAGAACTCACCACTCCCGACCCTTATGATATGCACGCACTTTTCAAAATGATGGTTGATGAGGGTATTGAATATTGTGTAATGGAAACTTCTTCTCAGGCATTCCATCAGATGCGCCTTGCAGGTATTCATTTTGTTGTTGGTGCTTTCACAAATCTTACTCAGGACCACCTTGATTATCACGGTACCCTTGAAGAATATAAAAAATGCAAGAAAAATTTGTTCCTTAATTGCGATAAAGCGATTTTCAATAATGATGACGAAGCTTCCAACTTTATGCGAGAGGGCATAGAAGCTCCCGCAACAGATTATTCAATTAATGAAAATTCTGATTATAAAGCAGAAAATGTTGAACTTTTCTCCGATAGAGTTGAGTACGATTTAAACGGTCAAAAGGTTGTTTTCCATATTCCCGGCGGATTTTCTGTTTATAATTCTCTTACCGCAATTTCTGTTGTAAATAATTTAGGTTTTGATTTAGAAAAAGTAATCAATGCTGCTTTTTATGCAAAAAGTGTCAGCGGAAGAGTTGAAGTTTTAAAGACAAATACTGATTTTAGTGTTATAATAGACTATGCACATAGTCCTGATGGACTTGAAAAAGCAATCAATGCAGTTCGTGGCTTCACAAAAGGCAGAGTTATAACCCTTTTCGGTTGCGGTGGCGACAGAGATAAAACAAAACGCCCAAAAATGGGCAGAATTGCCACAGAGCTTTCCGATATTGTTGTTGTAACAAGCGATAACCCCCGAACTGAAGCCCCCGAAGAGATCATTAAAGATATTCTTGAGGGTATAGATGTTGAAAATAAGGAAATAATTACCATTACTGACAGAAGCGAAGCAATTAAAAAAGCAATTTCAATTGCAAAAAAAGACGACGCAATTCTTCTTGCAGGTAAAGGTCACGAAACTTATCAGGTAATAGGTAAAGAACGTGTTCATTATGATGAACGTGAGGTTGTTGCAGAGATACTTAAGTGAACAGGTGAATTTAATGGAAAAAATATCACTAAAAAAAATAGCAGAATGGTGCGGTGTTAAAACAAATCTTGATGGCTTTGTTGAAAAAATTTCAACAGATAGCAGAGATATTGACGAAACAACACTTTTCATTGCGCTTAAAGGTGAACGTTTTGATGCGAATGATTTCGTGCCCGATGTGCTTTTGAAAGGTGCAAAAGCTGTTGTTTGTTCAAAATATGATGGAAACGACGATAGAGTGATTCTTGTTGAAGATACAGGAAAAGCTCTTTTAGATATTGCTGCAGGGTATAGACAAAATTTCAATATTCCTTTTGTTGCTCTCACGGGTAGCGTTGGTAAAACAACAACAAAAGGTATGATTTATTCGGTTTTGAGCGAAAAATTCAATACCTTAAGAACAGAGGGCAATCTGAATAACGAAATTGGTGTTCCGAAAACACTTTTCAGATTGGAAAATTCTCACCAAGCAGCAGTAATTGAAATGGGTATGAACCATTTCGGCGAAATTTCCCGTCTTTCAAAAGCTGTTTGCCCTGATATTGGCGTTATAACGAATGTAGGAACAGCTCATATTGAAAATTTAGGTTCAAGAAACGGTATTTTAAAAGCTAAATCCGAAATTCTTGATGGTATGAAAGCAGGTTCACCCCTTGTAATCAATGGTGACAGCGATATTCTTAATAAGGTTCAGGCAGAGAGTTTTAAAGTAATCCGTTTTGGTCTTGATGGTGGGGATGTTACTGCAGAAAATATTGACCCAACATCACTTGGAAGCGGTTTTACGGTTAAATATAAAAATGAAACCGCAAGAGCATTTGTTCCGTCTCAGGGTATACATAATGTATATAACGGTTTGTGTGCTATTGCGGTAGGTCTTCTTTTGGGAATGACTCTGGAGGAATGTGTCAGAGGTCTTCGCAATTTCGCTCCCGAGGGAATGAGGCAAAAAATAACCTCTGTTAAGGGTATGACATTTATTGAGGATTGCTATAATGCAAATCTTGATAGTATGTGTGCTGCTCTTGAAACTCTCAAAAGCCTAAAAATTAAAAGAACTGTTGCAGTTTTAGGCGATATGCTTGAGCTTGGCGATTTCAGTAAAGAGGCTCATCAAAGAGTAGGCGAAAAAGCTTTTGAAACAGAATGTGCTCTTGTTGTTACCTTTGGCGAAGCTGCAGAAGATATTGCAAAAGCTTTCATTGAAAGTGGAGGAATTGCAAAAACATTCAGGAATAAAGCGGAATTAACAAATTATCTCCGCGAAAGCCTCAAAGAAGGGGATACGGTTCTTTTTAAGGGCAGTCGCGGAATGAAGATGGAAGAAATTTTTACATCTCTTTATAAGGAGTGGGAAGTATGAATATTATAATCGCTTGTGCAGTTGCGGCAGTTGTTGCATTTGCCATTTCATTCGCATTGGGTTATGTTGTAATTCCTTTTTTACATAAGCTCAAATTCGGGCAGACTATTCTTGAAATAGGTCCCAAATGGCATAAAAATAAACAGGGTACACCCACAATGGGCGGTATTCTTTTTATTGTTGGTACTCTTGTTGCTTTCGGTGTTGTTGTTTTAATTGATAAATTCCTTGGTGGCGACATTATCGGCACAAATGAAATTGTTGAAAAATCAATGAATATCAAAGTTTGGGGCGGTCTTGTTATGGCTCTCGGCTTTGCTTTCATCGGTTTCCTTGATGACTATATCAAGGTTGTTAAAAAGCGTAATATGGGTCTTACTATTTTGCAGAAAACAATTCTTCAGATAGTTCTTATGGTAGGCTATCTTCTTACTCTTTACATAAATGACCCGACAGGCAGTATGTTTATCCCCTTTGTTGGTATGATAGAAACAGGAATTTTCTTCTGGGTAATCGGTGTTGCGGTTATTTATTGCACAACAAATGCAGTAAACTTTACTGACGGTATTGACGGACTTTGCGGTTCTGTAACGGTAACCGCAGCAGTAAGCTTTATTGTTATCGGTGCTCTTCGTAACTGCTTAGGTGTCAGCCTTCTTGCAGCAGCACTTGCAGGTGGTCTTGTCGGTTATCTTATCTGGAACTGGCATCCTGCAAAGGTTATGATGGGCGACCTTGGCTCAATGTTCCTTGGTGGTATGATTGTTGCTCTTTCTTATGCAATAGATTGTCCCTTTATAATTTTACTTATCGGTATTATCTATGTGGCTGAGTTTGGCTCTGATATTATTCAGATTGGCTATTTCAAACTCACACATGGTAAAAGAATTTTCAAAATGGCACCTATTCACCATCATTTTGAAATGTGCGGATGGAAAGAGGTTAAGATTGTTAAAATCTTCTCTCTTGTTAACCTTTTAGGCGGTATTGCCGCAATTCTTCTGGTTTATTTCGGTAATTTGAAATAAATAAGAATAAAAAGAAAAAATTTTTAGGAGTAGGCTATGAATAAAAAGAACAAGTTACTTTCCGGTTTGTTTGTAAGCAACGGAATGGATATACCGTTTTTTATCATAATGTTGGGGTTGATGGCATTCGGTCTTGTAATGCTGTTATCCTCAAGCTATGCCTATTCCTATTATGAAACAGATGGTGAAAGCAGTCTTCACTTTTTCTTCAGAGAAATAATATTTATGGGTCTGGGACTTACAGTTATGTATGTTTTCTCCCGTCTTGATTATAAAAAACTTAAATACTTTGCTAATATTGCTTTGGTAGGTTCATGGGGACTTGTTCTTTTAACAATTATTATCGGTAAAATCCAAGGAGAAGGGGAGATTAACCGTTGGTTAGACCTTGGTCCTTTTGATATTCAGCCCTCGGAAATTGCAAAATTTGCTGTTGTTCTTTTCTGCGCAACCGGTCTTGATAAAAACCATAAGAAAATGGTAAGCTCAAGACCCTCAAGGGTCACATGGGCAGTTAAGCTTGCAGATATAACAAACGGCAAGGTTGTTGTTACAGAGGGTACTGTTACTCTTTTCTTCTATGCCTTCTTTATTGGCTTGACTGCAGTTTTCGTTCTTCTCGGAAGCCATCTTTCAGGTGCAATTCTCATACTCCTTTTCGGTGTTGCAATGCTCTGGATGGGAGAGGGTAGAGCAAGATGGTTTGTAATAGGCGGAATTGCTGCAGTAATAGTTTTGGTTATAGTAATTAATTTTTATGACGATATTCCGATTTTGAAGGACTATATGGCAGACCGTATCGGTTCTTGGCTCAATAAAGACCTTACAGATACAGATAAGCGTTGGCAGACTAACCATTCCTTATTTGCTCTCGGTTCAGGTGGATTCTTTGGTTCAGGTCTTGGTAATTCAAAACAGAAATATTTCTATGTTTCCGAATCTCATACAGACTTTATTTTCTCAATTATCGGTGAAGAGTTAGGCTTTGTAGGTTGTTGCCTTGTTCTCGGTCTTTTTGCTCTTCTTATTTTGAGAGGTATATATATCGGAATGAGAGCAAGAGACCGCTTCGGTGCTTTACTTGCTTTCGGGATTATGATGCAGATTGGTTTGCAGGTTGCTCTTAATGTAGCAGTTGTAACCGATACCTTGCCCAATACGGGTATCAGCTTACCTTTCTTCAGTTACGGTGGTTCTTCAACTCTTGTAACCTTAGGTGAAATGGGCTTCCTTTTGAGCGTTTCCCGTCAGGCAGATTTGCCTCGACTTTATTCATTCAGTAAAAGTAAAAAGCAGAAGGTGTGAGTCTAATGAAAGTATTAATCGCAGCAGGTGGCACAGGCGGTCACGTAAACCCTGCCCTTGCAGTTGCAGGTGAAATAAGAAAGCAATACCCTGATGCAGAAATCTGCTTTGTAGGCACTGCTGACAGAATTGAAGCGAAAATTGTTCCCGCTGCAGGCTTCCCTTTGAAGACTATTGAAATTTCAGGCTTTAAAAGAGGCTTTTCTCCTGCAGATATTAAAGCTAATATTAAAACTGTTACCCGTCTTCTTAAAAGCTCAGGTGCAGTAAAGAAGATTTTAAATGATTTCAAACCCGATGTTGCAGTTGGCTTTGGTGGTTATGTAAGCGGTCCCGTTATTCGTATGGCGGCAAAAATGGGTATTCCAACTGCAATTCATGAACAGAATGCTTACCCCGGTGTAACAAATAAAGCACTTGCAGAAAAGGTGGATGCAGTAATGCTTACTGTTGAAGCTGCAAAAAAACACCTTGATTGCAAAAATGAGCCCATTATCACAGGTCTTCCCGTAAGAGGTGAGCTTCTTACTGCAGATGGTGATATTTCAAGAGCTGAATTAGGCTTTGACCAAAGACCTCTTGTTCTTTGTATGGGCGGTTCTTTAGGTGCAAGAGCAATTAATGAAGCGGTTATTGATGCGATTGCAGATGGCAGAAAAGAAAAATATAACTATCTTATCTCCACAGGTCAGTACGGTCTCTGGGTTCCGGACAAGATGCGCGAAAAGGGTGTTGACCCGGATAAAGAAGAAAATATAGATGTTCGTACATATATTAACGATATGGATAGATGCCTTTCTGCAGCAGATCTTGTTATCTGCCGTGCAGGTGCATCCTCTCTTTCAGAGTTTGAGGCTCTCGGTAAGCCATCAATTCTTATTCCTTCACCCAATGTTACAGAAAATCATCAGTTCCATAATGCTATGGCACTTGTTAATAACAATGCCGCAGTAATTATTGAAGAAAAAGACCTTAATGGTGAAAAGTTGGGAGCTGAAATGGACAGACTTCTTTCAGATAAAGCTCTTCTTAAAGAAATCGGTGATAATGCTCGTAAAATGGCAGTTACTGATGCAACTGAAAGAATTTGTGAAATTGTTGTAGGTTTAATTAAAAAATAATTAACATAAATTTCCCGAAAGCATATTATGTGTCGTAGAGTGTTTTATCAAAAACCGAAAGGAGCGACACTATGTCTGCTTTCGTAATCAACGGCGGTCGTCGTATAAGTGGTAGTATTCGTGTTCAGGGGTCAAAAAACAGTGTTTTGCCCATACTTGCTGCAACTGTTCTTGTTGAAGGCGTGTCAGTAATACATAATTGCCCTGATTTATCAGATACTGCAGGTACTGTTAAAATACTAAAAAATCTCGGTTGCAAAGTTTTGCGAGAGGGTAGCAGTATTATTGTTGATAGTAGCAATATCACATCTTCGGAAATTCCAGAAACCTTAATGAGAGAAATGCGTTCATCGGTTATATTTTTGGGTGCAATTCTCGGCAGAATGAAAACTGCAGTAATATCAACTCCCGGTGGCTGTGAGATTGGTTTAAGACCAATTGATTTGCATATTTATGCAATGAAGCAATTAGGGGTTGATATAGCAGAGGATTACGGAAAGCTTGTTTGCACCGCCTCAAATGGTCTGATAGGTAAAAAAATTACTTTTTCATTTCCAAGTGTAGGTGCAACCGAAAATGCAATTTTAGCATCTGTTACCGCAAAAGGCACAACAACAATTGTCAATGCCGCAAGAGAGCCTGAAATAATCGACCTTTGCGATTTCCTTAATAAGTGCGGAGGCGAAATATATGGTGCAGGAGAAAGTGTTATAACCATCAGCGGTAAAGAAAAGCTTCACCCTTGCGAATATTCTGTTATTTGCGACAGAATTGCATGTGCCACATATCTTATTGCAGGTGCAGTAACAGGTGGAGATATCAATCTTGAAAACACAAACCCTGTTCATCTTAATGCAATAATTCCACCTCTCGAAGAGGCAGGGTGCCATATAAATATAAGGTGCAAGGAAATACGTCTGAAGGCACCAAGACGACTAAACAGAATAGATAAAATCATAACTCAACCCTATCCCGGTTTCCCCACAGATGCTCAGGCACCTTTTACAACTCTTGTTTGTGTAGCAAACGGAACAAGTGTTATAGTTGAAAATATTTTTGAAAGCCGTTTCAAGCATATTCCCGAGCTTGTGAGAATGGGAGCAAAAATAAGGATGGAGGGCAGGGTTGCCGTAATTGACGGAGTTGAGAGGCTTTACGGTGCTGAGGTTGTTTCACCTGATTTACGAGGTGGTGCAGCGTTAGTTTTAGCCGGGCTTTGTGCAGATGGCATAACAACAGTTAAAAACACAAAATTTATCGACCGTGGTTACGAGGATTTTGAAAATAATCTTTCAATGCTTAATGCAGATGTAAGAAGAAAGGCGAATTGAAATGGAAAACAAAAGCCGTAAAAAAACAAAGAAAAAGACGGTATTAAAACCGCCTGAAAAGAATAAGAATAACCACTTATCAAGGGATGAAGTGCGCTCAATAAATAAAAAGAAAATGAGTCGCAGGAGAAAATTTAAAAAGCATATGCTTACAATTTTATTGGCTGTTGTTGTAATGTGTGTGGGATTGGTGCTCGTTTTTTCTCTGTTCTTTAAAATAAATACTATAACTATTAGTGGTGACAAAGTCTATTCCGACAAAATGGTTGCAGAAAAAAGCGGTATCGATTTAGGCGAAAACCTTTTTAAAATCAATGAAACAAAGCTTTCTGAAAAGCTTTCCAAGGATTTGCCGTATATAAAAAGTGTAACAATTGAAAGAAAATTACCTGATACAATGATAATTAATGTTGAGGCAGCAAAAGAGGTTGCTGCCGTAACAACGAAAAAAGGCTTTGTTTTACTTGATGAAACAGGAAAAGTGCTTGATAAAAATGCTTCAATTTTAAAAGAAAATGTTGCGGTTATCAATAACGTGAAGCTCAAAGAATATATTGAGGGCGAAAAGGTTGTTCTCACAGACGAAAAGAAAACAGAAGCACTTATCAAGCTTTTTGAAGCAATTAAAAACACAGATATGCAGCTTCTTACCGAAATAGATTTGAAGAATATCAATGATATTAAAATCAAATATGATGACAGAATTACCTTTGCAGTCGGCAGTCTTACAAATATCGAAACAAAGCTTGCAAGAGGTATGGCTGCTCTGGAAAAAGAAAATGAGATTAATGCCTATTCAAAAGGAACTCTCGACCTGAAAACTGAGCCCTATGTTTATTTTAAATCAGGTTCGGATAAAGCAGAAAAGAAAGAAACTGCTAAAAAATAACAAAATAAATAAAAATTTTTCAAAAAAACTTGCTATTGAACAAATTGTGTGTTAATATTTATAAGATATAATATAAGTACTATGTATTTTTATGTATAAAATTAGGAGGAAGAAAAAATGAACTTTGAAATTGCAAATGATTTTGAAGACGTTACTCAGATTAAAGTTATCGGTGTCGGCGGTGGCGGCGGAAACGCTATCAACCGTATGGTAAGTTCAGGTGTTCAGGGTGTTGAGTTTATCGCTATTAATACAGATAAACAGGTTCTTACATTCTCTAAAGCAACTCATAAAATTCAGATTGGTGAAAAAGTAACAGGTGGCCGTGGTGCAGGTGCTCGTCCTGAAATGGGTCTTAAGGCAGCTGAAGAAAGCAGAGATGCAATTGTTGATGCTCTCAACGGTGCAAATATGGTATTTATCACTGCAGGTATGGGCGGTGGCACAGGTACAGGTGCAGCTCCCGCTATTGCAGAAATTGCAAAGAGCAACGGTATCCTTACTGTTGGTATCGTAACAAAACCCTTCGCATTTGAAGGTAAGAGAAGAATGCAGCAGGCAGAAGCAGGTATTGCAGAGCTTGCTCAGCATGTTGACAGCCTTATCGTTATCCCTAACGAAAGACTTAAACTTGTTTCTGACCAGAAAATCACATTTGCTAACGCTTTCGATGTAGCAGATGATGTTCTTCGTCAGGGTGTTAAGAGCATTTCCGAGCTCATTAAAGTTCCCGGTCTCATCAACCTTGACTTTGCAGATGTTACTGCAGTTATGAAGGACGCAGGTCACGCTCATATGGGTGTTGGTCGTGCAACAGGTAAAGAAAAAGCAGAAATCGCAGCAAATGCAGCAGTTTCCAGTCCTCTCCTTGAAACAACAATTCAGGGTGCAAAGGGTGTTATTATCAGTATCACTTCTTCCGCTGATATCACTCTTGATGATGTTGATGTTGCAGCAAGCATTATCGCAGACGCAGCTGATGCAGATGCAAATATAATCTTCGGTGTTGCATTTGATGAAAAGCTTGATGATGAAATGATTGTTACTGTTATTGCAACAGGCTTTGGTACAGATGCTAACGGCTTCGCTAATAAATCAGGTGCAGCAGCTTCTGTTGAAGCAAGTGCAGCAGATGATGAAGACGGCGATATTGTTGATATCCTTGGTCTTTTCAAGAAATAATTAAAGAAACATTTTGACCCGAGTTTAACTCGGGTTATTTTTTTGTATATTTATTAATAAATTCTTACAGTCTTGTTACAATTCTTTCAAAATAAGTAAATATATGGTATTATGTATTCATAATATAAGGAGTATGGAGTGAAAACTCTGATATATATGAAAAAATTACGAATGAAAAAGAATTACAGAATAGCCGAGCAGATTTTGGTTATTATACCTTTTCTGCTTGTGTTGACAATTATTTCAAGAACAATTCCTGATGGAACGATTCGACTTAATATCGGTGAGAGTGGTATTGGCGAAAAAGCAATCGCATTAACTTTTGACGATGGTCCATCCGATTATACAGAAGAACTTCTGGATGGACTTGAGTTGTATGATGCGAGGGCAACATTTTTCGTGATTGGCAGTCAGGCTGAAAAAAATCCTGAAGTTGTAAAAAGAGCGTATGAAGCGGGTCATCTCATAGGTAACCACACTTATAGCCATGTTGATTTTTATAAAACTTCATTATCAGAAATTAAAGAAGATATATTAAAAAGTTCGGATGTTATTGAAGGTATAACAGGAGAAAAACCTTTGTTTGTCCGCGCCCCTTATGGTAATGTGAATTTAGTTCAGTTAAAGCTGCTTGATTGTTTCTTTATTCATTGGTCTTCTTCAACACTTGATTGGTTCAGGGAAGAGGAGGAATATATTTATAAACGCATAATAAAAGAGGCAAAAGACGGTGCAATTATTCTTATGCATGATACAAGAGAGGTTACCGTAAAAGCAGTTTTAAGAGCCCTTCCTGAACTTCAGGAGCAAGGATTTGAACTTGTTAGGGTTGATGAGCTTCTCTCAAGAAACGGTGATAAACTGAAAATGGGTGTGCCCTACAGAAGTTGTAAATTCGATAGAGGTGCTGTGGCGTTTTAAACTAAATAAAATATTTAAATGTTCTTAGCCTTAGGGTTAAGAACATTTTTTGTATATACAGAAATATATGGAAATACTAACAATAAAGCGAATATAAAGGATATAAAATGAAAAATAAACATATATTTTACACGCTGTTTTCACCAATTGTTTCAATATTGTTTTATATTATTTTTCTTCCCAAAGTCAAAGGTAAAGATAACATTCCGAAGAAAAATGGAGCAATCCTTGCAGGGAACCATAAATCAAATTTGGATTGCTTTATGGTTATTTTGAGCACAAAAAGATGCATCCATTTTCTTGCAAAGGCAGAGCTTTTTAAATTAAGCTTTTTCAATTGGTTTTTCAGTAATTCAGGGTTAATACCCGTTTATAGAAACGGAAAAGATAAAAAAGCCCTCGAAACTGCAATTGAGCGTTTGAAAAAAGGTGAACTAGTAGGCGTGTTTCCCGAGGGCAGACTTAATAAAACTTCCAAAAACACCCTTTTACCATTTAAAATCGGTGCGGTAAAAATGGCAAAGAAAACAGGTTGCCCCATAATACCCTTTGCAATAAACGGCAGATATATACCATTTGCCCATTCAATAGAAATTGTTTTCGGTAAGCCATATTTTGTAGAAGAAAATAATCTGGAAGAGGCAAATAAAATATTAGAAAGAAAGGTTTGCAGTCAACTCAATGGAAGAAAAAAGTAGAAACTATGCTAATGAAAATCCTTTTTATAACTATATCAATCCACAAAGTGAATATGGATTTGATATTCCCGATGTTTCAATGTTCGGAATGTTAAAAATATCGAAAAAAAGCCATCCCGAAGCAATAGCAATAGATTATTTCGGCAAAAAATACACTTATAAATTGTTGTTGAAAGAAATTGAAAAAATTTCTCATGCTTATTATAAAATCGGTGTGAGAAAAGGGGATATAGTAACTGTTTTAATGGCAAATACTCCCGAAGCGGTTATCAGCATATATGCCCTTAACAGACTGGGTGCGGTTGCGAATATTGTTCATCCGCTTTCTGCACAGGAAGAAATTAAAAATTATCTTGTTTCCTGTAAATGCAAATTTTTACTCTGTATTGATAAATGTATTGAAAAAATTGAAAGAATTTCCGAGGAAACATATCTTGAGAAAATCATTGTTGCAGATGCTTCTTGTTCAATGCCTAAGTCTTTGAAAATTCTATATAATTTAAAAAATAAATACGATTTACCCAAGAAAGAAAAATATATTCTATGGAAAAATTTTATAAATAATATCAATTCAGCTTCTCCAGAATATTTCCCGACAGGTAAAGAAAATGAAGAACTTGCAATAATTCTTCATAGTGGCGGAACAACAGGCGTTCCTAAAGATATTATGCTTTCAAACAAGAATTTCAATGCCTTCGGTATTCAGTCTGTTTTAACTCTTCGTGATGTAAGCATTGGAGATAAAATTCTTGGAATATTGCCGATTTTTCACGGGTTCGGTCTTGGTGTTTGCGTTCACGTGTGCTTTTGTTTCGGTGCTTGTTCAGTTCTTATACCGCTGTTTGATGCCAAAAAATTCGGTAGTATTCTTAAGAAGCATAAGCCTACAATGATGTTTGGGGTGCCTACACTTTATGAAGCACTTCTCAATGCAAAAGGAATAGAAAATCTGGATTTTTCATTCCTTAAATATGCCGTCAGCGGTGGTGATACGCTTCCTGAAACTCTTGAGAATAAAGTCAATGATTTTCTTTCTAAGCATAATTCACAAGTTCGCATTTGCGAAGGATACGGAATGACAGAAGGTCTTGCAGCATTAAGTCTTTCAGTTAACGAAGCTTATAAATCGGGGACAATCGGTAAAGCTCTTATAGGTAATGGAATGTGCGTTGTTGAGCCTGATACTACTAAGGTTTTAGGTGCTAACGAAGATGGTGAACTGTGTGTTACGGGTCCAACAGTTATGATAGGCTACAGAAATAATGAGGAGGAAACAAAAAAAGTTCTGAGAAAACATTCGGACGGTAAAATCTGGCTTCATACGGGGGATATGGCAAGTATAGATGAAAACGGCATTGTCACCTATAAATTGAGAATAAAAAGAATGATTGTTTCTTCGGGTTATAATGTTTACCCTACCTATATTGAAAAAACAATAGAAGAGCTTCCTGAGGTTTCAAAATGTGTTGCGGTTGCAATTCCTCATTCTTATAAAAAAGAGGTTGCAAAAGCATTTATAATTCTTGAAAAAGGCTATAGTGCTGATTCCTTCACCCTTGATAAAATAAAAAAATACTGTAAGAAAAAGCTTTCTTCTTACAGCATTCCTTATGAGTATGAGTTTGTGAAAGAGTTTTCAAAAACTCCTTACGGAAAAATTGATTATGTTAAATTAAAAAGTCAAAATTAAACTTTTGACCCTCAACATATTTTCATAAATATGTTGAGGGTCAATCAATTATAATGCTTCTACAATTGCCTTTGTATCTCTTGCGATTGCAAGCTCTTCGTTTGTGGGAACAACGAAAGCTTTTACAGGGCAACCGGGAAGAGTGAGCTCGATTTCTTCGCCGCGAACTTCGTTTGCTTTTTCGTCAAGCTTAATGCCAAGGTAGGAGAGATTTTTGAGAACATCTTCTCTGAGGTCGATGCAGTTTTCACCGATACCGCCTGTGAAAGCGATAACATCAACACCGTCCATAGCAGCAATGTAAGAACCGATGCATTTACGAATCTGGTAC
The DNA here is from genome assembly GCA_045591525.1 of Acutalibacteraceae bacterium. Lineage (GTDB taxonomy): Bacteria > Bacillota > Clostridia > Oscillospirales > Acutalibacteraceae > DTU089. The sequence continues at coordinate 89,624 of JAZNTA010000059.1, forward strand.
CACTGCATATCACGAGCAAGCTTTGCTCTCTTGTTGCCTTCAACTGCAGCAGCCTTAACAGCTCTGTCATCAGAGTGTACGCCTGAAATACCGAGAACACCACTCTGCTTGTTCATAATCTTATCCATTTCTTCAGCAGAAATGTTGTGCTTCTGCATAATGTATGTAATTGCAGAGGGGTCAACCGCACCGCAACGAGTACCCATCATAAAGCCGTCAAGGGGAGTAAGACCCATACTTGTGTCAAGAACCTTACCGTCTTTAATTGCTGTGATTGAGCAACCATTACCAAGGTGGCAGGTAATGAGCTTGAAGTCTTTAAGGTCTTTGCCTACGATTTCAGCAGTTCTGTATGCAACAAAACGGTGAGATGTACCATGAGCACCGTAACGGCGGATATGGTCTTCTTCGTAATATTTATAGGGGAGACCGAACATATAAGATGTTTCGGGCATTGTGCTGTGAAAAGCGTTATCAAAAACTGCTACCTGAGGAACACCTGCACCGAAAACTTCGTTACAGCATTCGATACCAACAACGTGAGCAGGGTTGTGAAGCGGTGCAAGCGCACTAAGCTCATCAATTGCTTTAAGAACAGCATCATCAACAAGAACGCTTTCTGTGAAACGGTCGCCGCCCTGAACAACTCTGTGACCGATAGCACCGATTTCGGAAAGGTTCTCAATAACCTTGCAGTCACCTGTTGTAAGAGCATCTTTTACAATGTTGAAAGCAACTCTGTGGTCAGGAATATCAACATATTCGTCAAAGCTTCTGCCGTCAAATGTTGAGCCTTTAGTGTGGCTCATATCTGTTGCAATGGATTCGCAGATACCTTTTGCGAGAACTTTTTCGCCTTCCATATCAAAAAGCTGATATTTAAGAGAAGAGCTACCGCAGTTAATTACGAGAATTTTCATCATAAACCTCCATTAAAACTGTTTATTTTCTTTTTCGGAAAATTAAATACAATATTATTGTGTAAAATACTTACCAAGTAATAATTATACCACTTATTTAGGGTTTTTCAATAGTAAACCTATACAAAAAGAGGTGATTTTTTGAACTATGGTATTGTTGCAGAATTCAATCCTTTTCATAACGGCCATAAATACTTAATCGACACTATAAAAAACAATGGTGAGAATACAGTTACGGTTGTTATGAGTGAAAGCTTTGTCCAGAGAGGTGAATGTGCTTGTTTGTCACCAAATGCAAGAACAAAAATGGCACTTGAATGTGGTGCAGATTTAGTGCTTTCTCTTCCGGTGCCTTATGCCACTGCAAGTGCGGAGCGATTCGCTTTAGGTGGTCTTTCTGTTTTAGGCGGTTTAGGCTGTGTTGATGCACTTGCGTTCGGAGCAGAAACCGATAATACCGAAAACCTCAAAAAATGTGCCGACGTTTTGGTCAGTAAAGAGTTTTCAGATGCTATTGAAAAATATCTCTCTGAAGGGCTTTCTTTCCCTGCTGCAAGGCAGAAAGCAGTTGGAGAAGCAAGCTCCAAAGAAATTGCTGAAATACTCACTTCACCCAATAATATTTTAGGTGTTGAATATATAAAAGCTATAAATAAACTTGGCTTGAATATGGATGTTAATCCGATTACAAGAAAGGGTGTTGCTCACGACAGCGAAAAAGCGAATGGTGATTTTTGTTCTGCTTCTGCTATTCGTGAAATGCTGGAAAATAAAAAGTCCTTTGATGGTTTTTTGCCCCATGAAAGTTTAAATATTTTGAAAGAAGAAATAAAAAATCAAAAAGCTCCGGCAAGTTACAGCAAACTTGAAACAGCAATTCTATATAAGCTTCGTTTAATGTCTGTTGAAGATTTCAAAGAATTACCTGATGTCAGCGAAGGCCTTGAATACAGGCTGTTTGAGGCAGTAAAAACTTCTTCATATCTTGGGGAAATACTTGAAAAAGTAAAAACAAAAAGATATACTCTTTCAAGAATAAGAAGAATTATTATCTGTGCATTTTTAGGAATAAAAAAATCGGATGTTATAGATCCTGTTCCTTTTATCAGAGTTTTAGGGTTTAATGAAAACGGTGCGAAAATATTAAAAAAAGCAAAGGAAACTGCAACGCTCCCCATAGTCACAAAATTCTCGGAAATAGATGTTTTGGGCAAAAATGCAAAACGAGTTTTTGAATTAGAATGCTTTGCAAGAGATGTGTTTTCTTTAACGCTTCCCATAAGGGATGAATTTGGCAAAGAAATGACTGATAAATTAATAGTAATATAAATTGGAGAAAATATGGATTTAATCGTAATCGGTGGCGGTGCCGCAGGTCTTATGGCGGCAGGTACAGCGGCTAAAAGAGGTCTTAAAGTTACTCTTATTGAGCGTAACGAAAAATTAGCAAGGAAAGTGGGAATAACGGGAAAGGGCAGATGCAATGTTACAAACTCTTGTCCTTTACTCAATGAGCTTATTTCCAATGTTCCCGTAAACGGAAGATTTTTATATGGTGCATTTTCAAGATTCAGTACCGATGATACCATAGACTTTTTCGAAGAAATGGGCGTACCACTTAAAATTGAAAGAGGAAACAGAGTTTTTCCCGTTTCTGATAAAGCTCTTGATATTGTTGATGCCCTGAATAAATATATAACCGTTAACGGTGTAAAACGAAAAACGGGCAGAGTTACTGAGCTTATTATTGAAAATGGTGCGGTTAAAGGTTGCAGAACTGATGACGGCAGAGAGTTTTTTGCCGATAATGTACTTATTGCAACAGGCGGTATGTCTTATCCCGCAACAGGCTCAACAGGTGACGGCTACACCCTCGCAAAGCAGGCAGGTCACACAATAACAGATTTGAAACCCTCTCTTGTTCCTCTCGAATGTCACGAGGGCTGGTGCACTGAGGCTATGGGGCTTTCTCTTCGTAATGTGGAAATAAGAGTTGAAGATAACAAAACCTATAAAGAGGTTTATAAGGATTTCGGTGAAATGCTTTTTACACATTTCGGCGTTTCCGGCCCTATGATTCTTTCTGCATCATCCCATATGAGAAATATGGAAAAGGGCAGATATATAATTCATATTGACTTTAAGCCTGCTCTGACTTATGAACAGTTGGACAAGCGTATTCAGAGAGATTTGCTTGAATGCTCAAATAAGAATTTATATAATACGCTCGCACTTATGTTACCGAGAAAAATGATACCAATTGTTGTTAAACTTTCGGGGCTTAACGGCAATATCAAATCAAATCAGGTTACTAAAGAAATGCGCTCTCAGCTGGTGGATTTGCTTAAAGATATCCGTCTTACTGTTACTGATTTTCGTCCCATTGAAGAGGCCATTATCACCTCTGGTGGCGTAAGCGTTTCAGAAATTGACCCAAAAACTATGAAAAGTAAAATAATTGACGGACTTTATTTCGCAGGTGAAGTAATCGATGTTGATGCCTATACAGGCGGATTTAATTTGCAAATTGCATTTTCAACCGGTCATTTAGTCGGCGAAAGTATATAGGGTTAATCTTGTTTCACCACAAGGTGAAACATATCGAGTCTCTCGGGACATATCGAGCCGTCAGGCATATCGATAGTCGATATGTTTGTCTTGCGACAAACTCGATATATTGCTACGCAATTCGATATATAAATTAAAAATTTATTCGATATGTTTTGCTGAAGCAAAACAAGAATTAGTAAGGAGAATAAAGATGGTTATTAACATCGCAATTGACGGCCCTGCAGGTGCAGGCAAAAGCACAATAGCCAAAACCGCTTCAAAGGAATTAGGCTTTATTTATGTTGATACAGGCGCTCTTTACAGAACGGTCGGTCTTAATGCTTTAAGACTCGGTAAAGACACCAAAAGTGCAGATGAGGTTGTTCCTACATTAGAAGGTCTTGATGTTTCTCTTCGTTTTGTAGATGGTGAGCAGAGAGTTTTTCTTGGTGAAGAGGATGTTTCAACTGCTATAAGACAGAATGAAGTTTCAATGGCAGCCTCTAATGTATCTGCAATTCCTAAAGTAAGAGAATTCCTTTTCGATTTGCAGAGAGATATTGCAAAGAAAAATAATTGCATTATGGACGGCAGAGATATCGGTACTGTTGTTCTTCCTGATGCACAGATTAAAATTTATCTTACTGCTTCTGCAGAAGCTCGTGCAGACAGACGCTTTAAGGAGCTTACCGAAAAGGGTCAGCAGGTTGAATATGATGTTATTCTTAAAGAAATAAAAGAACGTGATTATCAGGATATGAATAGAGAAATCGCACCGTTGAAGCAGGCGGATGATGCAGTTCTTGTTGATACAACCGAGCTTACTCTTTCTGAATCAATTGATTATATGATTAAAGTCATAAAGGAGCGTCTTTAATGGCTGAAATTACTTTAGCAAAAAAAGCGGGCTTCTGCTTCGGCGTTGACAGAGCAATAAAGCTTATTGAAAAGCTTGTGGGAGAAGGCAAAAAGGTTGCAACTCTCGGCCCTATAATCCATAACCAACAGGTTATTGAGGATTTGGAAAGCAGGGGAGTTGTTGTAGTTGAAAATGTTGCTGATGTCCCCGAAGCGACTATTCTTGTTTTAAGAACTCACGGAGTTACAAAAGAGGTTCTGGAAGAGGCAGAGAAAAACGGTTGCGAATTTATTGATGCGGCTTGCCCATTTGTAAAGAAAATTCATAAGATAATTACAGAAAATTCTTCAGAAAAAGTTGTAACCTTAATCGCAGGTGACGAAAATCATCCCGAGGTTAAGGGTATAAAAAGCTATGCAAAGGGCGAAGCATTTGTTATAAATTCTGCCGAAAAGCTTGACGAGTTGTTCGCTGATCGTCCCGATTTAGCAGAAAAAGACGTGATTTTTGTTTCTCAGACAACTTTTAGCATAAAAGAATGGGAAAAAAGTGTAAAAAAAATCAAAATTCTATGTACAAATCCGAAAATATTTGATACAATATGCAGTGCGACCGAAGAAAGACAAAATGAAGCGGCAGAGCTTTCAAGGGTTTCTGATGCAATGGTTATCGTTGGTGGGCGTCATAGCTCCAATACGCGAAAACTTCTCGGAGTCTGCGAAAAAAACTGTCCGTCTTTTCTTATTGAAACTGCTGACGAGCTTAATGGTATCACTCTTGGCGGATTTAATTCTATCGGTCTCACTGCGGGTGCATCTACTCCCGCCGGTATTATAAAGGAGGTACTTGAAACCATGTCCGAAATTGTCAAAGACACAACTATGATTGAGGAGGAAAAAGTGCTGGACTCTGCAGCAGCTGAAGATTTTGATTTTGCAGCAGCTTTGGAAGAATCACTCAGCAATATGAACAGCGACCAGAAGGTTGTTGGTACAGTATTGAACGTGACTAACACAGAGATACAGGTTGATATCGGCAGGAAGCAAACAGGCTATATTCCCTACAGCGAATACAGCAACGACCCGTCCGCAGACCCCAAAGCAGAACTCAAAGTCGGCGATGAACTTAACCTTATCATCATGAAAACCAACGATGTGGAAGGCTTTACAATGCTTTCCAAAAAACGTTATGATGCTATTGCAGCATGGGACAAGGTTGTTTCAGCTGAAGGCACAGACGAAGTCCTTGAAGGTGTTGTTACAGAAGTTGTACGTGGCGGTGTTATCGTTGTTTCCAATAATGCTCGTCTTTTCATTCCCGCTTCTCTTGCAACTGCAAGTCGTAACGACAAGCTTGAAGACCTTGTAAAGAAAACAGTTAAGTTCAAAGTTATTGAAGTTAACAAACAGAGAAGAAGAGCAGTTGGCTCTATCCGTGCTGTACTTAAAGATGAAAGAAAAGCAGCAGAAGAAAAATTCTGGGCAGAAGCAACAGAAGGCGAAGTTCGTAAGGGCGTTGTTAAATCTCTTATGAAATTCGGTGCTTTCGTTGACATCGGTGGCGTTGACGGTATGATTCATGTCAGCGAGCTTTCCTGGAACAGAATTAAAGATCCTTCAGAGGTTGTTTCTGTTGGTGACGAGGTTGAGGTTACAATTAAATCTCTCAATCCCGAAAAGAAACAGATTGCTCTTGGTTATAAGAAACTTGAGGATAATCCTTGGGAAATCTTCAAAGCAAAATATGCAGTTGATTCTGTGGCAGAGGTTGAAATTGCTAACTTCACAGATTTCGGTGCATTTGCTCATATCGTTCCCGGTGTTGATGGTCTTATTCATATTTCACAGATTGCTAACAAGCATGTTGCAAAGCCTGCTGATGTTCTTAAAATCGGTGAAAAGGTTGAAGCTAAGATTACAGAAATCGATGAGGAAAGAAAGAGAGTCAGCCTTTCAATCCGTGCTCTTCTTCCCGTTGAAGAAGTAGCTGAAGAAGCTCCTGTTGAGGAAGCCGTTGAAGCTCCCGCAGAAGAGGCTCCTGTTGAAGAATAATTTAACTTATGCCGTCCACCCTTAACGAGTGGACGGCTTTTATGAAAGAGGGTGTAGATATGTATTGTGATAATTGCCATAGGCAAAGTCCGGATAATTTTGTGAATTGTCCATACTGTTCTGCACCGTTAAAGAATAATAAAAGAAGAAAACCGCAGAAATTTGCCAAGAAAAAGGAACGTAATAAGCCCGTTTCTTTTAAAACATCAGTAATAATAACTGTTGCTATAGCGTTTGTTCTGGCGATAAGTGCAGTAATAACAGGTGTTGTTACGGGCTCGAAACCTGATAAAGTTGTTAAAACAATGGTCAACGCAATTCAAACAGATGATTCAGAGCTTTATTATTCACTGTATGATGAACAGATTAAGGCTTATTATAAAGAAAACTGGTATTATGGCGATGAAGAAACCTTTGAAGCAATGACGGAACCTCTGAATGAAAGCCGTGATTTTTATATTTCAAAATGTGGCGAGGATTTTTCTTTGAAATATAAAATAACTGGTATAACATATATATCGGATGCATCTCTTCAATCAGTTAAGGATACTTTGCAAGCCTCTTTTAATTATTCCGATTTTCCCACCAAGGTAGCTTTTTTGGATTTTGTAATCGAAGCAAAAGGGGAAAAGGGAGGATATAAAACGGTTTATGAAAAATTAGTTTGTCTTCAGATTAACAGCAAATGGTATATTCAGACATCTGCAGTTGATATTTTTGAGGATGAAGTGGAAGTATAAGATAAAAGAACACGAGGTAGTGCGAAACATTTCGCATTGCCTCTTATTATTTTAATAGGCTTAAGTGATATTCTGCCTGTTGGCAGAGTGGTATTATTGTCTTTGACAATAGTGCTATTGAAACTTACAGTTTCAGTGTTATTTTATTCGCTAAAAACTTGCGAAGCAAATAACACTATGCGTAGCATAATATCACTGCGTAGCAATAACACTCGCCGTTAGGCGAATAAAACTGGCGTAGTGTCCTACGCCTATCTACCATCTTTTTTTGTCGCATTTTGTAAAAATAACGCTCTTTTAGAAATATTCTGTATTTTATACAAAAAAATAAAGAAAAACAAAAAAATATTTGACAAAATGCTAAAAGGGTGGTATAGTGTAACGTAAGAGTAGAGTAATCAATTATTTGGGGTGGTTTGTTGAGTTCCAAGGTCTTCAAGGATTATAAATCATTGAGTAATGAAGAACTCGTAAAACTTTCTCAAGAAGGTGATGAAAGTGCAAAAAGTGCTCTTTCCGCCCGATTCCTTAATACTCGCGGTGCAGGTGTAAGTATTTCATATCTTGATTCAGACGATTTTGTTCAAGAGGGTATGATAGGCTTTTTAAAAGCTGTTGAAACCTATGATTTTTCCCGAGGCGTTCCTTTTGAAGCGTATGCTTTCAAATGTATGCAGAATAGTATCAATACTGCTGCGGGCGTATCAAGGGTGGAAATCCCTGTTGGTATGAGCTCCGAAATACCTGAAACTACAGATGTTGATGATGATCCTTTGAAGCTGATTTTAGATGGTGAGCATTTTAATGAAGTTTTAAAAGCCTGTGAAACAACCCTTTCAGATGTTGAAAAAGCCGTTATATTTTTCAGAGCCGGCGGTATGGCTTATGAAGAAATAGGGAAAAGGCTTAATATGACAGAAAAATCTGTTGATAATGCACTTCACAGAGCAAGGAAAAAATTAAAAAGTGTGTGTTCCGATTAGTTTTTGAATCGGTTTACATAAAAAATTTAAGCGAGGTAGCAAAAATGTACGAAGACAAAACACTCGTATGCAAAGAGTGCGGCAATGAATTTATTTTCACAGCCGGTGAACAGGAGTTCTATGCAGAAAAAGGTTTGGTTAATGAGCCCAAAAGCTGTAAAGCTTGTCGTGATGCTCGTAAACAGGCTATGAGAGGCGAACGTGAAAAGTTCACAACAGTTTGTGCTGAATGCGGTGGTGTTGCAGAAGTTTACTTCAAACCCCGTGAAGACCGTCCTGTTTATTGCAGTGAGTGCTTCAGCAAGAAAAAAGAAGCAGAGGCTTAATTATTTATATATAATATTTAGGTGTCTAACCCTGTGGTTTTTACTGCAGGGTATTCTTTTTTTGTGTTGAATTTAGAGTGTTAATATAGTATAATGAACATATATGCTTTTACGGAGGAACAAATATGAAGAAATTAATTTCTTTAATCCTTTCAATAGTGATGGTGCTTACAACATTTTCTGTTGTAGGTTCAGCTATTGATGTGCCTGTAGCATCAGGTTTTATCAGCACTGTTGACGGTGAAATATATTGGGAGCTTTCAGGGAAGTCTTCAACCCTTACAATAACAGGTGAAGGTGCTATGCCTGATTTTACTGAAACTCCTGAATGGTTATCTTATAATTTTAAAAAGCTTGTAGTAAGTGAGGGAATAACCGGAATTTCCGAAGAAGCTTTTTTATGTGCTGAAAACTTGGAAAGTGTTGAACTTGCCCCATCTGTTAAGACAATCGGTCAACGTGCATTCTATGGTTGTAAAAATCTTAAAAATATAAATTTTGAGAGTGTTCAAATAATTGAAAGTATGGCTTTTTACGGATGTATGAGCTTAAAAGAAATTTATCTTCCTGAAGCTTTAAATGAACTGGGTAATTATGCTTTTGGCTATTATTGCAACGAAGAACTTGATGATGCACTTGCAAAAATTGATGATGTAAGTATTTTTGCAAAACCCGGTACACTTGCAAAGATATATGCAGAAGAAAATGGAATTAAATATATTGATTCAACCGATTATGCAGAATTTTTTGAATATCTTTTAGTTGATGAATCTGTTTTCACAGGTGAAGCACATGCAATGTTGATTTCATATAAGGGCTGTCCTTTTTCGACTGATATAATCATTCCCGAAGAGATTGATGGTTATAAGGTTAAATACTTAATGGATAACCTTTTCTCAGATACCGATGTTACATCTGTTTATGTTCCTGCAACTGTGGTAGATATTTCTAAAACTGCTTTTGAAAATGCAGGTTCTTTAACCCGGATAAATTGTGAAGATGGCGAAGATTATAGTTCTGTTGATGGTGTTTTATATAACAGAGATAAAACAACACTTATTAAAGTTCCTGAAGCAAAAACAGAAATCAAAGAGTATGCTGAAGAGATTATAAATATTGATAAAAATGCATTCAGAAATTCTTCTGTTAAAGAAGTGAATTTACCTGAAACTGTTAAATATATTTATGAAAGTGCTTTTGCTTTCTCAAAAACAGAAAAGATTATTCTTTCCGAAAGCATAAAAGAAATTCCTGAAATGTGCTTCTATGGTTCACAAAATCTTAAAGAGGTTATTATTCCTGCAACCGTAAAAATAATTGGTGCAAATGCGTTCAGTAATTGTACTGCTCTTGAAAATATCTTTTTACCATACGGAATTGAAACTATAGAGGGTGCAGCTTTCCATTGCACAGGACTTGAATCGATAGTTATTCCCGATAGTGTTAATAATATCGGAAGCTTTTCTTTCGGCTTTTACAGTGCTGATGATATTGAATTTGTAAAGGACGAGGAGTTTGAAATTCAGGGCAGAAGCGGTACTAAGGCAGAAGAATATGCAATTTTGAACGGATTTAAGTTTACAGATGTTTCTCCCGAACAGCCCAAAATATGGTACGCTTATTCAGATAAGATTTCTGTAACTCTTTTCTGGGAACAGGTTGACGATATAGACGGCTACGAAATATACAGAAAAATAGACGATAAAGATTTTGTAAAAATTGCAGAAATTGGTCTTGATGAAGATACAGTATATAGCGATATATCTGTTGAAAACGGTCAGACCTATACTTATGCAGTTGTTTCTGTGAAAGATAATTTAAGAAGCTCCTATGAAAATAGTGTTGACATTGAATTTATTTGCCTTGATACACCCGAGCTTGTAAGTGCAGAATTAACCGCTAAAGGTATTTATGTGAAATGGAATACCGTTTCAGATGCAGAAGGTTATCTTCTTTATCGAAAAACCGAAAGTACTGAATGGGAAGAAATTGCCGATTTTAAAGGCAGTGTTAAATCCTTCGAAGACACTACTTGTAAGAGCGGAGAGATTTATTCATATACGGTAAAAGCATATAATGGTGAAGCTGAAAGCGGTTGCGATTATGATGGCGTAAGTGCCATGTATCTTTCAATTCCAAAATTGAAATCTGCATACAATGTAACTAAAGGTATAAAGGTGACTTGGGAAAAGGTAAAAGGAGCTAATGGGTATATTATCGGCAGAAAAACAAGTTCAACAGGTTGGACTAAGATTGCAGAGGTAGGAAATGTCAGTGAATATATTGACAAGAAAGCCAAAGCAGGAACAACATATACTTATACAGTAGTTCCCGTTTGCGATGATATAAAGGGCTTTTATAACGAAGCCGGTGTAACCTATAAGCGACTTTCAAAGGTTACAACCGAAAGTGCAACCAATACTGAAAATGGTGTGAAAGTAGTTTGGAAGCCAGTTTCTAAATGCACAGGTTATAAGGTTTACAGAAAAACCGAAAATGGTTCTTATAAGAGAATTGCAACTATTAAGGGTGCAACAAAGTCTTATTACACTGATAAAAAAGCTAAAAGCGGAATAAAGTATATTTATAAAGTGGTGGCTTATAGCGGTGATTACACAAGCTACTATACAGAAGCATCAAGATATTATCTTGAAAATCCCACTCTTTCAAGTGTAAAGAGTAGTAAAAAAGGCGTAACAGCAAAATGGGAAACTGTTAGTGGTGCAAGTGGTTATTATGTTTACCGCAAAGAAGGTAGCGGTAAGTATAAGAAACTTACAACTGTAAAAGGTGGCACAAAGTATTCATATCTTGATAAATCCGCTAAAAAGGGAAAAACATATACCTATAAAGTAAAAGCCTACTATAGCAAAACAACATCTGCATATTCCAATACTAAAAAAGTGAAAGATAAATATTAAGAAATTAACAACCTGAACAATTAATTCGTTAATTGTTCAGGTTGTTATTCGTTAAGCAGGGAAATTAACTTCCCTGCTTAACGTATTTATTGCAAACAAATTCGGTATTGCCATAAGTCCGTTGCAGATATCTGCAAATTCCCAGATGATTTTTGGCGGATTAAGACTGCCTACAAAAATTAGAATAATGTAGACTGCTTTATATAGTTTAATATATTTTTTACCGAATAAATATGAAAAGCTTTTTTCTCCGTAAAAGGAACAGCTTGAAAGAGAGGTGAATGCGAAAACAGCCGTAAGTAAAGAAATTCCTTTTCGCCCGATTTCTCCTATTGAGGAATATGCCGCAACCGATAAATCCGCACCATATAATTGAATGCTTGAATTATCCTTGGTAACAAGAATAACAAGAGCGGTAATTGTGCACAGAAAAACTGTGTCAATGAAAACCTCAAGCATTGCCCACATACCCTGTGTTTCGCCTTTTTGGTTGTTGGATTCAGCGTGAATAAGGGTAGAGGAGCCGAGACCTGCCTCGTTGGAGAAAACGCCCCTTGAAACGCCGTATCGCATAGCCTTGAGCATACCATAACCATTTATGGCTTTTAAAGAAAAAGCCTCTTTAAACACCAAGGAAACCGCAGGAATGATGTTTTCTTTGAATTTGAATAAAACTACAAAAGAAAGAATCAGATAAGCAATAGTCATAAAAGGAACGATGAAGGTACCGAAATTTGAAATTCTTTGCATACTGCCACTTATTATAATAAAGCATAAAGCGGAACAAATTAAGCCTACAATAATTTTGTCAGCACTAAAACCTGAAACAAGGGCCTCTGAAACTGAATTGCTTTGAGTAAGATTTCCCATACCTATAACAGAAAATAGGGAGAAAAAAGCATAAGCTTTTGCAAGCCCTTTCATTTTTATTCCGTGCTCTATGTAAGAAAATGAACCACCTTGAAAAATACCGTATTTATCTTTTCTTCGGTATTTTGTTCCTAAATAGTTTTCAGAATAAGCGGTCATCATAGAAAGAAATGCAGAAATCCACATCCAGAAAACAGTTCCTGCACCACCTGAATAAATTGCCGTTGCTACCCCGACTATATTGCCCGTTCCGATACAGGCTCCTAAAACAGAGCAAAAAGCACCGAATTGCGAAATACCGTTATTTTCTGTTTTTGAAAACATTTTAAATATGGTTTCTTTAATCATAGTGAAGAAGCCACGTATTTGGAAAAATCTGCTGTTAAAGGAAAATCGTAAAGCAGTGAAAATAAATATAAAAAGCATTGGCGGACCCCAGATAACAGAGCCGACGGCATTTAAAAATCTCTCCATAAAAACCCTCTTTCCCTTTGACAAACCAAGAAAACAGTATATAATATGTCACATAATATATTATTTTATTTTTGGTTTTTTATTCTTGAAAGGATTTTTAAATGGCTCGTGATTTAACTACTGGTAGCGTAAATAAAGTGCTGTTGCAGTTTACTTTTCCGCTTTTTATAAGTGTTGTCTTTCAACAATTTTATAGCATTGCTGATAGTCTTATTGCAGGTCGTTTTGCAGGGGAGAATGCTCTTGCAGCGGTCGGAGCATCATACCCGATAACGAATATTTTTAATGCAGTTGCCTTTGGTTGTAATATTGGTTGCAGTGTTGTAATATCTCAGCTTTTTGGTGCGAGGGAGTTTAAAAAAGTAAAAACCGCTATTTCCACAGCACTTATTTCCTGCATTGTTTTAGGCTCAGTTCTGACCATCTTCGGAATTGCTTTGACTCCTGCCCTTATGAGAGCTATTGACACTCCTGAAAATATTTTCTCTGAGTCGGCTTTGTATCTTAAAATATATATTGGCGGATTTATTTTTCTCTTTGTTTATAATATATCAAACGGAATTTTCACTTCTTTGGGTGACTCCAAAACACCTTTATATTTCCTGATTTTTTCTTCCGTTTTCAATGTGATTTTAGACTATGTAATGGTAGTGTTCTGGGATATGGGGGTTTCAGGTGTTGCCTGGGCTACCTTTATAGCACAAGGTCTTGCAGGACTTTTATCTGTAATAACTCTTATGCACCATTTAAAAAAATTACCCGTAAGAGAAAAAACGCCGTTGTTCTCCTTCGATTTGTTGACAAAAATAGCCCGTATTTCAATTCCAAGCGTACTTCAACAAAGCTTTGTTTCTGTTGGTAATGTGTTTATTCAGAAGCTTATAAACGGCTATGGTTCGTCAGTTATTGCAGGCTATTCTGCCGCAATAAAACTAAATACTTTTACAATAAATGCTCTTTATACCTTCGGTAATGGTGTTTCAAGCTTTACCGCCCAGAATTTTGGTGCAAAAAAATACCCTCGTATAAGAGAGGGTATGAAATATGGCACTGTTATGGTTGTTATTACAGGTATTGTTTTAGCAGTTTTATATCTTTGCTTTAACATCGAGCTTATTGAACTTTTTATGGAGGGTGACGGAAGTGCCGAAGCAGTAAAGGCGGGTTCACTTTTCCTTAAAACTGTTGCTCCTTTCTATGCCTTTATCGGTATCAAGCTTGTTTGCGACGGTATTTTAAGAGGTACCGGCACGATGAAGCTCTTTATGGTCGCCACCTTTACGGATTTGATTTTAAGAGTTGTTCTGGCATATATATTCTCTCCGATATGGGGGTATGGGGGAATATGGTGGTCCTGGCCTGTGGGCTGGACAGTTGCCAACATTTTATCCTTGATTTTCTATTTCCGTATAATGAAAAAGCTTACAAAAAACGCTGTGTAGTTGAAGAACCACACAGCGTTTTTCTTAATTCTGTTTACGAACAATTCTATATTCATCATCTGCCCTGAAATACGGGCAAGCATCGTTTGAAGATGTCAGGAATTTTAAATATTCATCCTCGTCCAATTCGATGTCGCAGAAATATTCCTCTAAATCTTCATCGTATCTGTAATTTTCACACATATCGCACATTGCCATAATAAAGCCTCATTTGTGATATTTTCCGTTGTTGTTAATCTGAAATGCTCTGTAAATCTGTTCGAGAAGCATAACCCTCATAAGCTGATGAGGAAAGGTCATAGGTGAAAAGGAAAGCTTGAAATCTGAAAGGTTTTTGATTTCGGACGAAAGACCAAATGAACTTCCGATAATAAAAACAAGGTTGCTTTTTCCGTTAAGAGTGGCATCATTTAAGGCTTTTGCAAAGCTTTCACTTGATTTTTCCTTACCCTCAATGCATAAAGAAAAAACATAACTGTTATTAGGTATTTTCTTTTTGATTTCTTCCGCCTCTTTTGAAAGTGCGTTATCAATTTCTGTTTGAGACGGATTATCATGGAGTCTCACAGGGGAAAGCTCAATAATCTGTAGCTTGCCGTAAGCAGAAATTCGTTTTGAATATTCGCTTATGGCATCTGTTAAGTATTTTTCTTTTAATTTGCCAAGGGCAATAACTGTAATATTCATTATTCAAGACCTAAATAGGGGGCAGGGTTAATTCTGTTACCGTTAATTCTTACTTCAAAGTGAAGATGTGCACCGAAAGAATAGCCTGTGTTACCAACGCGACCGATTGCCTGACCTTTTGTAACCTTGTCACCTGCGTTTACCATAAGTGAATTATCAAGCATATGTGCGTAAAGGGTTTCAACACCGTTGCCGTGGTCAATTATAACATAGTTACCATAACCACCGGTGCTCCAACCCGCTGTTGTAACAGTACCTGAAGCACCTGCAACAACAAGTGAGCCTGATGCACTTGCACCTGAAATATCAATACCTCTGTGATAACCAAGGCTTCTGTGACCGTAAGGGGAGGTAACGGTAAATAAACCAACAACGGGCCAACAGAAATAGCCTGTTGTCTGCAAAACGGAATAAGTGCCGAGAGAAAGGCTTTCTGCACGTATTCCTCTCTCAATAATCTGAGAAACGGGAGCTTTAACGGGAACGCTCATTAACTGTTCAGCAGAAACTTTTTTATCACCGATGTAAGTAACAAGGTCGATAGCATAAGCAGAGCCGTTTGCACCATTTCTGCGAACTCTTGTATCGCCGATAAAGAGCGTGTTAGTTTGTATTTCAACTGTGTCATATTCAACTGTTTCAATGATTTTTTCACAATCAGCACGGCAGATTTCAAGAGGGTCAAGAATTTTCAGGTTAAGCTCTAATTGTTCTGTAGACCAAATTTTTTCATCTTTGCTGTCATAGTAAGCATCGCTAAAGGTGATTTCCTGTGCAAAAGCAACTGATGATTTGGGATGTTTCTTTTGAGCCTTATTAAGTTGTTCAAAAAAGATTTCTCTTGCAGCTTGTCTGTTTTTTACTGCACAGAAAAGTTCACCGTCAAAATAAATTTCTGTTACGCGGATTCTTTCGGGAGCAATAGCTTTGATGATTTCTTCCGAAAGAGTAGAACTGTTTTTTATATTGTAAGCTTCTGTTTTTTCTTTTTGCGTTTCAAAGCCGTTGCTTTCAGTAATTCCCAGATAGTTCAAAGCCAGAGCATTAGCATGGTCTGCATCGTTCTGAGTTTCAGCATATCCGATTGTTTTACCATCAATTATAAGTGCAATAGCATCAGTTTTACTGTCAGTAGAAATAATATAAATTACTGAAGCAATTAAAATTGAAAAAATCAGTATAAATGAAACACTTCTTTTGAAAAAAGTTTTAGCAGATGTGAAAGAGTCTTTATTAAATTTGAAAAGCTTTTGCAAACCTTTGAAAATCAAGCTGAAAAATGATTTGAATATGTTGGTGACAAGAATGCCCAGGTTTGCAATATAAACATAAAGTGTTTTAAATATTAAACCCATAAATATATATTCCTATTTGTTATTTTCCGAAAACATCAGATTCAATATAATCAACGCCGAGAGCACGGCAGTAGTTGAGAGAGGCGATATCGTTTGCAGTCCATACACCAACTTTTAAGCCTTTATCGTGGAACTCTTTAACCATTTTAGGTGTTGCAGCCTTCCACTCAGCGTCAATATCAAAGCCGTAATCAATGCATTTGTGGTAATCACCGCAGTTTTTACCCCAGGTGAGCATAATCTGTAAATCAGGGAAAGCTTCGTGAGTTTTAATAAGGTTATCAAATTCAAAGGACTGAAGAGAGCATCTCTTTAAATCGTAAATTTCGCCTGCCATTGTGAAAAGGCGTTTGATATCTTCATCGGAGAATTTGCCCTTAAGCTCAATAAAGCAAATCATATTTGCATCACGGCAAATTTCAAGATATCTCTCGAATGTGCAGATATAAACGATTTCATCGGATTTATCATTGTAAAGAGCTTTTTTTGAAAGCTCTTCATAAGTTGAATCTGCAACAATCAATTCTGTTCCGTCAAAGAATTTTGCTTCGTCATTATGGTTAACAACAAAAACACCATCCTTTGTTATACGAACGTCAGTTTCAATACCGCCGGAACCATTCTTTACTGCACTTAAAAATGCAGCTTCGGTATTTCCAGGGTGCTTACTGCTGTGGCCTCTATGGGCAATCATACAAATATCTTTGTGTTTATCCTTGTTGAAAAAATGTGTAGCTGCAGCAGTTGCTGCAATACCACCCAAATAAAGCAATGCTTTTGTTGATTTCTTCATAATTGAACTCCTAAAAACTATATATTAACTATTATAAATCTTAAATTTCTTTTGTCAATGAAAACCCGATATATTTTAACTATTGTTTATTTTGTAAATATATGGTATTATAAAGTGTAAATAATCCATAGTGGGTGGTTTTGTGAAAAATTCTGAAATTAATATCAGAGACCCTTTTGTTCTTAAATACGACGGTAAGTACTATATGTATGGTACAAGAGCTACTGATTTCGGCATTAAAACAGGCGGTTTTGATGTTTATATAGGTACAGATTTAGAAAATTGGTCCGAGCCCAAAGTGGTTTTTAATTCAAATAAACACGGAATGAATACCGCAGTTAATTGGGCCCCTGAGGTTCACGAATTTGAGGGTGAATTCTATATGTTTGCAACCTTTACAAAGCCCAATGGTTTAAGAGGAACATATATTTTAAAAAGTGATAGTCCCGATGGTGAGTTTGTTCCTGCATCAGATGGTGCAGTTACCCCTTGGGAATGGGAATGCCTTGATGGAACTTTCTATGTTGAAAATGGCAAGCCATATTGCGTTTTTTGTCATGAGCACACCCAGATTCTTAACGGTACAATCTGTTTTATGGAGCTTAAACCCGATTTTTCAGGATGTGTTGGCGAACCTGTTGAGCTTTTTGCCGCAAGCTCATTTTTGAACCGTGATGCTTCTGAAGAATGTCATAACGTAACAGACGGACCATTCCTTTACAGAAAGGATAACGGAAAGCTTATTATGATTTGGTCAACTTGTGCTGATGGTTATGTTCAGTGTGTTGCAACCTCAGACAACGGCTCAATTTTCGGCAAATGGTCCCATCTTAAGCCAGTTTTCGAAGATGATGGCGGTCACGGAATGATTTTTAAGGATTTTGAGGGCAATTTAAAATTAACCCTTCATTGTCCCAATATTTCATATAAAGAAAAGCCTGTATTCTTCTCTATAAAAGAAACAGAGGACTCCATAGTCATAGATAATTAACAGAGGTGTTTAAATTAATGAAAAGCTATTTTGACATAATTGCTTTAAACCTCAGAGAGCATAAAGACAATATAAATCAGATAGCAAGGCTTTCTATTGCAGATTTGAAAAAAACTTATCATGGCTCTGCTTTAGGCTGGGCTTGGGCAGTAATAAAACCTGTTTTTACAATTTTTGTTTATTGGTTTGCAATTTCAATTGGTCTTAGAAGTGGTAAGGATGTAGGGGAGTACCCATTCATTCTCTGGCTTGTTGCAGGTATGATTTCATGGTTCTTTATGGGTGATGCTATAACAGGCGGAACTATGTGCATCCGCCGTTACAGTTACCTTGTAACTAAAATGAAGTATCCTATAATGACGATTCCCACATTTACAAATTTATCAAATTTATTTGTTCATATAATTCTCGTTTTTGTGGTAATTCTTCTTTTCTGGGTAATGGGCTTTCCGCCTACAATATATCTTCTTCAGTTGCCCCTCTATACACTTTTTATGTTCCTTTTCTTTAATGCATGGGCACTTTTTGCAGGACTTGTTTCTTCAATTGGTAAGGACTTTGCAAACCTTGTAAAATCCTTGAACATTGCGGTTTTCTGGCTTTCAGGTATTCTTTGGAATATTGAAAATGTTGCAGATAATAAAATTATCTACACAATTTTAATGCTTAATCCGGTAACCTTTATTTGCTACGGTTACAGAAATTGTTTTATAGACCATATTTGGTTTTTTGAGCAACCCAAGAGACTTATATATTTCCTTTGTTGGTATCTGTTGCTTGGCTTCCTTTCAATCTGGGCATACAAAAAGCTCCGCAAAGAAATCCCGGATGTTCTTTGATAGGAGGGTGTATTGATATGAAAGATACAGTAATTAAATTTGATAAGGTTTCAAAAATTTATAAGCTTTATTCAAGCACAAGAAAAAGACTTCTTGCAATTTTCTTCAAGAATATAAAATATAAAAAGAAAAAAGCTGTTGATGAAGTCAGCTTTGAAATCAAGAGGGGAGATTCTGTTGCACTTTTTGGTAAAAACGGTGCAGGCAAATCCACTGTTCTAAAAATGATAACAGGTGTTACTTTCCCAACGAGCGGTGAAATTCAGGTGAATGGCCGTGTAAGTGCTCTCCTTGAACTAACAAGCGGTTTTGACCAGGAGTTTTCAGGAAGAGAAAATATTTACCTCAAAGGTCATATTCTCGGACTTTCCGATAAAGAAATTAAAGAGCTTGAGGATACAATCATTGAGTTTTCCGAATTAGGTGACTATATAGACCAGCCTGTGCGAACATACTCAAGCGGTATGAAATCTCGTCTCGGTTTTGCAATAAATGTTAATATCAAGCCCGAAATTCTTATTGTTGACGAGGCTTTGAGCGTTGGTGATACTGCTTTCAGAATTAAGTGTAAAGAAAAGGTTAATGAAATAATTGAGAAAGATAATGTAACTCTTCTTTTTGTTACTCATCAGACTGCTGTTGCAGAGGATTTCTGCACAAGAGGTATAGTTATGAAAAATGGTAAGCTGATTTTTGATGGCGAGGTTCACGAGGCTTCCGAGTACTATAAGAAAATGTATAATATAAAAAAGAAGAAGTAAAAAACAAAGCACATTTTGATTCAACTATGAATCAAAATGTGCTTTCTGTGATTAATCACTTCATTATAATATCAGCATATACAGGGTAGTGGTCGGAAACAAATCGTCCGTCAACACCTTCTGTAACAACCTTATAAGAAACAGCTTTAAAGTTATCGTTAATCATAACATAGTCGATAATATCGTCTGCGTGTTTTTCGGGTTTG
>JAZNTA010000060.1:0-1683 GCA_045591525.1 Acutalibacteraceae bacterium
TTGATTTTTGGGTGCTGCGGAAAAATGTTGCCAACGAGTGTAACACAAGCTTGCTTGTAAGTTACAAAACGAGTGCAGCACATTTAAGGCTATGCCAACTCCCTCAGTTACCCGCTTGCAAGCAATCGTGTAACCAGCGGTCAAACACTCCTCGCACTTTTTCCAAAAATCAAACAGGTTCAAGCTGTGGAATTTAACGGTGCCGGTTAAAGAGATTACCTCTGCTTGTCATTGCGCAATTGTCATTCCGCCGACGCGAATGAGCGTTGGTTGCGACGAAGGAACCTTTAGGTTCCCCGAGGAGTGCTGCTTCAGCAGCTTATGTAGCGACGAGGGATCTCTTTTCCCATTACAACTGCAAATATTTTGCTGACCCACACCTTTTTGCTACTGAGCCCCTTTTTTATGTTCTCAGTTTGATTTTAGTTATAGAATGTTAACTAAAATAAAAAGGATTTTAAATTCTTCGTTTTCTTGTTACATTATCAAACAGTTGTTTTTCAATTTCAAGGTTGAATTTGCTTTGTATTGGTGATAAATCGTAAATTTGTTTCCAAAATCAAATAGGGCTATGAAAAATACAAAGAACTTCGGCATTGATGACATTATTGTTGGAGATTTGGAAAATGATTACATCGCCTCCAATGAACCGATAAGATGCAACCATTTTGTTTTTATATTGTGCAACAGCGGGAATATGTCTCTTGAGATCAACTACACAAACTACATATTATCTAAAAATATGCTGCTTGTGATTTCTCCTTTAGATATTGTATCTTTAAAACATGGAAGCGATGATTTCAAATGTAATGCAGTCGTCATCCCTACAACAATACTGAATAATCTTTTTGCCGATGTTGATATATCAAAATACGAGTCACTGAAGAACTGTAGGATTGTTCTTCTTGAGGACGGCTTTTACTTCTATTTTGTACAGGCAATAGCGCTTTTGAAGTCGGCCAAGCAGCTTGTTTCGCAAGAGAAGTTCAATCATGTAGCCGAGAAACAGGTTGTATCTCTCATCCAGATGCTTAAACATTACAATTCCACATTCCAAAGTAATGTCAGGAATGAACGCAAAGAGTACTCTTCGAGAAAGAATGAACTCTTCAAGAAGTTTATCCATGAATTGATATCATCGCATTCGGTTTCAAGGGAAGTCCTTTTCTACGCCAATGAACTTGGTGTAAGTTGCGGTTATCTCAATGAGGTATGCAACGAGGTTTCTTCCCATTCGGCTAAGGAGATTATTGACTCTGCAGTTGCAGCGAGATTGAAGTATGAACTCTCTTATACCGGCAAGACCATACAGGAACTATCCGACGAGTACAATTTCCCGAGTCAGTCATATTTCAGCCGCTATTACAAGCGCTTGACCGGAATGTCTCCGAGTGAATTCCGCAAGAAAAGGCAATAAGAAAAAAGGAGAGGCAACATCGCTATTTATCCGTCTCGTAGGTCGCGGTTAGTTTGTGTCGGTCAATGATACTCTCATTTTTAGACGTAAGGCTATAAGGATTCAATAAGAAATAACATCAAATTAAAAGGGGGTGACTAAAAAGTAAATTTGGTACCCGAAATTTGGCAACACTCGTTGTAAAATAGCAAAGTAAACTTTGCATTTAACTCGTTTGCACAAATTTTCTGTGTTACGTTTGCCTTCAAAATCCTCATTTACGCTTA
>JAZNTA010000061.1:0-8677 GCA_045591525.1 Acutalibacteraceae bacterium
GAGAAATGACGATGCAAAAGGTACAGTTTACAGAAACAGTACTCCGTGACGCTAACCAGTCACTCATTGCTACCAGAATGAAATTCAGTGAATTTGAGCCTGTTCTCAAAACTCTTGACAAGGCCGGCTACTATTCACTTGAGTGCTGGGGCGGTGCAACCTTCGACTCATGCCTTCGTTACCTTAACGAAGACCCATGGGAAAGACTCAGAAAAATTAACAAGGCTTGTCCTAACACAAAGCTTCAAATGCTTTTAAGAGGACAAAACCTTTTAGGCTACCACCATTACCCGGATGACGTAGTTCGTATGTTCGTTAAAAAGAGCGTTGAAAACGGCATCGATATTATCAGAATTTTTGATGCTCTCAATGATGTTAAGAATATTGAGGTTGCTGTTGATGAGGCAGTTAAAAACGGTGCTATTGCTTCCGGTGCTATCTGCTACACAATCAGCCCCATTCACACCCTTGACTCTTATGTTGAACTTGCAAAAAATATGGCAAGCATCGGTTGCCAGACTATCGCTATTAAGGATATGGCAGGTATTCTCAGCCCTGCAGAAGCACATAAGCTTGTTTCTTCACTTAAAGAAGCGGTTGATGTACCACTTGTTCTTCATACTCACAGCACAACAGGTCTTGGATTTATGACATGCCTTAAAGCTGTTGAAGCAGGTGTTGATGTTATTGATACTGCTATCTCCACAATGTCAGGCGGTACTTCTCAGCCTGCAACAGAAACTCTTAACTATACTCTTGCAGAGCTTGGTTATGAAACAGGTCTTGACAGCGAAGCTCTCAGAGATATTGCAGATTTCTTCAAGCCTATCAGAGCAAAAGCTCTTGAAAGCGGTCTTCTTAACCCCACAGTTCTTGCAACTGATGCAAAGGCACTTGACTATCAGGTTCCCGGCGGTATGCTTTCAAACCTTGTTGCTCAGCTTACTGCACAGGGCAAGATGGATAAATTTGACGAGGTTCTTCTTGAAACTCCCAGAGTTCGTGAAGATTTAGGTTATCCTCCTCTTGTTACTCCCATGAGCCAGATGGTTGGTGTTCAGGCAACTGCAAACGTTCTTGCAGGCGAGCGTTATAAAAACGTTTCCAAAGAAGTTAAATCCTACCTTATGGGTGAATATGGTAAAGCTCCAGGCAAGGTTAACGAGGATGTTAAAAAGCAGATTCTCGGTGACGAAAAAGAAATCGAAGGCAGATATGCAGATACACTTGAGCCTGCTTTTGAAGCTGCAAAAGCTGAAATCGGCAAAAAAGCAAAGAGTGACGAAGATGTTCTTTCATACATCGCATTCCCCACTCAGGCAGAAAACTTCTTCGATTATCGCGATGAAATGGCTTCTAAAACATACAGCTATGAAATCAAGGCTATTGACTAAGGAGGGTTTAAAATGACTTTTCTTCCTTTGTTCAGTTTTCCTGATGCGCTCGGAACATCAGGACTTGGATTTCTCCTTGTTCTTTTAGTTCTTGCAGTTATTATGTTTTTTGTTAAAATTCTTTCTAAAGCAATTAACGGTGCTTCCAAAAAGGAAAAGAAAGAAGAAGCTGTTGCAGAGGTTCAGAGCCCTGCATCTGTTCAGACCTCACAGCCTGAAACGGTTGTTGCAGAAGAGCCCGAGAAAACTGAAGCACCTCTCCCCTACACACCGGGTTATGTAACCCTTGATGGTGTTAAGGAGCAGGATGCAGCAGTTATTATGGCTATCACTTCTTATGAAACAGGCATTCCTCTTGAAAGACTTTGCTTTAAATACATCAAACGTCTCAATCAGGAACCCGAGCTTATTAACATCGAAGAACAGGATGCCGCAGTTGTTATGGCAATTATTTCCGATAAAACAGGCATTTCTCTTGATAACCTTATTTTCAAATCTATCAAATTAGTGGAGGATTAATGATATGAAATACAATGTTACTTTAAATGGTAAAATTTACGAGGTTGACGTTACAGAATCCGATGCAGTTGTAACAGGTGTTACTCAGGTACCCGTTGCAGTTGCTGCTCCCGCCGTTGCTCCTGTAGCAGTTGCACCCGTTGCAGCTCCCGAAGCTCCTGCTGAAGCACCCGCTGCTGCTCCTGCAGTTGCTCCCGTTTCTGCAGACGGCACACAGGTTAAAGCTCCCATGCCCGGCACAATCCTTGCAGTTAAGAAAAACGTTGGCGAAGCAGTTAAAGCAGGCGATGTTATCGTTGTTCTTGAAGCTATGAAAATGGAAAACGATATAGTTGCTCCCTGCGATGGTACTGTTAAATCCATTAACGCTCCCAAGGGCTCAACAGTTAACACAGACGATGTTATCGCTGTTATCTAATCTGATATTTTCTAATACTTAAAACTTGAAAGGTTTTATATATGGACATTTCTTCAATATTAACTAACCTTTGGGAACAGTCAGGCTTTGCTCTTTTAGAGTGGCAGAATCTTGTTATGTTAGGCATTGCATTCTTCTTTTTGTTCCTTGCAATTAAAAAGAACTATGAACCTCTTTTGCTTGTTCCCATAGCATTTGGTATTATACTTGCAAACCTTCCCGGTGCAAATATGATGCTTGATACTACGGGCGGTCAGTTAGGTAGTATCGGACAAGCTGTTGTTGAAGGCACTCATTGGTACGATTCAGGTGTTCTTCGTATTCTTTATGTGGGTGTTAAATCCGGTATCTTTCCATGCCTTATCTTTATGGGCGTTGGCGCTATGACAGACTTTGGTCCTCTTCTTTCTAACCCCATAAGCCTTCTTTTAGGTGCAGCGGCTCAGCTTGGTGTGTATTGCGCATTTCTTCTTGCAATTGCTTTTGGTTTTGAACCTGCGGAAGCAGCATCAATCGCTATTATCGGCGGTGCAGACGGTCCTACCGCTATTTTCCTTACATCGAAATTAGCGTCGCACCTATTAGCACCAATTGCACTGGCTGCATATTCCTATATGGCGCTGATACCCGTTATTCAACCGCCTATTATGAAAATCCTTACAACAGAAAAAGAGCGCAAGGTTGAAATGAAGCAGTTAAGAAAGGTTTCAAAAACAGAGAAAATCATTTTCCCTGTTGCCGTTCTTGTTCTTTGCGCATTCCTTCTTCCTTCAGTTGCTCCCCTTCTCGGTATGCTTATGCTCGGTAACCTTTTTAAAGAATGTGGCGTTACTGAAAGACTTTCCGAAACTGCACAAAATGCACTTATGAACATTGTTACAATTATGCTTGGTGTAACAGTTGGTGCTACTGCTAACGGACAGGACTTCTTACAGTTAAAAACTGTTCTTATTATCGGTCTTGGTCTTCTGGCATTCTGCTTCTCAACCGCAGGCGGTGTGCTTTTCGGCAAATTTCTTTATGTTGTCACAGGCGGAAAAATCAATCCCCTTATCGGTGCGGCTGGTGTTTCTGCAGTTCCTATGGCAGCACGAGTTGCACAGAACGAGGGCAGAAAATACAACCCCACAAATTTCCTTTTAATGCACGCTATGGGCCCCAATGTTGCCGGTGTTATCGGCTCAGCAGTTGCCGCAGGCTTCTTACTTGCAGTTTTTGGTCAGAACTAATTATGAAAACCCTCAATTACCTTTTGGTAATCGAGGGTTTTATTTTTAATTCAATGCAACTCTTGTAAAAAGTCGTTTCATTTCTTGTGCTAAGAGATGTCTTTCTTCAGTGGTTATTGAAACCTCATTATCGACAAGCTCTTTTGCGGTTTTTTGTGCTTCATAAAGGATTCTTGTATCTGTCATAAGGTTTGCAATTCGCATATCGGGAAGACCATGCTGACGGGAGCCGAAGAAATCACCGGGTCCACGCATTTCAAGGTCTTTTTTTGCTATTTCAAAACCATCAGTAGTGCGGCACATTGTTTCAAATCGGTCAACCGCTTCTTCATTCTGAGCGTCAGAAAGAAGAATGCAGGTGCTTTCCTTACTGCCACGACCAATTCGTCCTCTCAACTGATGAAGCTGTGAAAGACCGAAACGCTCCGCATTTTCAATAACCATAACTGTTGCATTTGGCACATCAACTCCAACCTCAATAACAACTGTTGAAATAAGAAGCTGAATTTCGCCCGAATAAAAACGAGCCATAACAGCATCTTTGTCTTTCGGTTTCATTTGTCCGTGAAGAAGTCCCAAGGTACAATCGGCAAAATAAGTTGATTTTAAATAATCATAATATTCCGTTGCAGGAACAAGATCGCTGTCGCTTTCGGAAACCAAAGGGCAGACAATGTATGCCTGTTGCCCTGCGGCGATATTTTTTCTTATAAAATTATAAATTCTTTCGTGATAACTTGTTGGCACATGATATGTTTTAACAGGCTGACGCCCCTTTGGAAGCTCATCAAGCACGGAAATATCAAGGTCGCCATAAATCATCATAGCAAGAGTTCTCGGAATAGGGGTTGCAGACATAACAAGTGTATGCGGATTATTGCCTTTATTTGAAAGACTTGCTCTCTGACCCACTCCAAAACGGTGTTGTTCATCCGTAATAACAAGACCTAAATTATTGAACTCAACATCATGTTGTATAATAGCGTGAGTACCTACGACAATATCATAATCACCGTCTTTAAGTCTTTCTCTTATATCTCTTTTTTTACTTGCAGTAACAGAACCTGTTAAAAGACAGATATTAACATCATCACCAAAGAAATTAGAAAGAGTTTTAAAATGCTGATTTGCAAGAACCTCTGTTGGTGCCATTAATGCTGCCTGAAAACCATTTTTAACTGCATTATACATAAGTGCCGCTGCAACTGCAGTTTTACCCGAGCCAACATCACCCTGCAGAAGTCGATTCATTTGCTTATTGCTTTTCATATCTTCAACCGCTTCTGCAACTGCTCTTTTCTGTGCGTTTGTTGGGTCAAATGGAAGAGAAGCAAAAAAATCTTCCGTATAATCATTTCTTACAGGGATTGAGCTTCTGTTTCCGCCTTCAGTTTTTTCACATAAAAGACCCATTTGCAAAAGCAAAAGCTCTTCAAAAATAAGTCTGCGCTTTGCAAGGGAAAGCTGTTCTTCGCTTTCAGGGAAATGAATCGCTCTCAAAGCCTCTTCAAAACTCATAAGACGATATTTTTTAACAATATATTCGGGAATTATCTCCTGAACATTGCCTTTTATTTCTATCAAAGCGGTTTCAACAAGTCTTTCGGTTGTTTTTGAAGGCATTGCTGAGGTTGCTTTATAAATGGGTCTTATTCTTTGCTTCTCAAGAGATTTTTCGAATCTTGGAGAAAGCATACATTTATTATTGTATTTATCTAACGTAATTTTACCAAAAAACAAATACTCTTGGTCTTCAATAAGCTGATCTTTAACATATTTGTTGTTGAAGAATGTAACGTTAATATAATCACTACCATCGGAAATTACAGTTTTAACAAGAATTCTTCCGCCGTTTATTTTAACAACCTGAGGATTTTGGGCAACAATCGCTCTTACACAGATGCTTTCATTAATCTGAGCATCTCTTAATAAAGTTGTGTTGTTCCAATCCTCATATGCTCTTGGGTAATTTCTTAAAAGGTCGCCGATGCTATAAATGTCCTGTTTCGCAAGACTTTTAGCTCTCGCCTCTCCTACACCTTTAAGAAATTGAATTCTTGTGTCAAAATTAACCA
Organism: Acutalibacteraceae bacterium; assembly: GCA_045591525.1. Taxonomy (GTDB): domain Bacteria; phylum Bacillota; class Clostridia; order Oscillospirales; family Acutalibacteraceae; genus DTU089. The sequence goes on from JAZNTA010000061.1 coordinate 5,636, forward strand.
TAATACCACCACCTGCAAAACCATAATTATAGGTAGTCCTATCATAAACCTTTTATGCTTTGTTTTATGTCGGATTTTAAGCATTGTAAGATATTCCGCTAAACTACCACCCATAATCGCCAACAAAAACAAAACCTTTTCAGAAACTCTATGTTTTGTCCTTTTTTTTGCAGCCTTTTTATCATAAACTGTAATTATTGATGTAACAAAGGAAATAACTGCAAAGTATATCAAAATATATTCCATTTCTCTTTCACCTTTAGAACATTTGTTCTTGTATATGTTATCATACTTTTTTTATTTTTGCAAGTTAAAAATGAACACATTTAAAAGTTTTAAGCTTTTAAATGTGTTCTTAATAAATTTATTCGGTTACAACACCTTTTTTAAGGATTATGTTTGCATAAAGAGCCATTTCGCTTGTTGCTATAATTGCATAAGCAGTTTTTGCTCTGTCATAGAAAGCGAAACGCTCAATTTCGCTCATTTTTGTTTCACCGTTGTGCTTATCAATGATTTCCTGATACTCTGCCCATATAACAGGTGTAGGGTCTCCCTTAGTTGTCTGCATAAGCATAACAGGACTTTCAACATAAGTATCAAGAGGCATAAGCTTCAGAATTGCATCAAGAATCTCGGGAACATTGTGGCCATCGCAACGGATGAGTCTTTGTGCATTTGATGCTGCGGGGAAATTACCGTCACCAATAACAATTTCGTCACCATGCCCCATTTCATCAAGAATTTTGAGGAGTTCAGGTGAAATAATATTCGGAATACCTTTTAACATAATTATTACCGCCTTTATTTAATTATTTTTTAATTTGTCTTATATCTGTTCCTATAAAGTTAATAACCTCAAAGGAATTAAGTCTTGAAACAACTCGCTGACCATAACGCTCTTCTAATTCTGTAATTGAAAGATTAGAGCTTATAATCATTGGTTTAGAATTAAGAATTGCATTGTTAATAAGCTGATAAACAGCCGTTTCTGAAAATGCAGTTCTGAACTCTGTGCCTAAATCGTCAATTATAAGTAAATCTGCATTTTCAATTTCTTCTTCAATATCGCCATTGCTTCTGCCGAAGCGTCCTTTTTCCATTTGTTTAATAATGTTATCGGCAGAGCCGTAGAAAACACTGTAACCCTTTTCGGTTACCTTATTCATAACTGCAAGTGACAAGTGAGTTTTACCAAGACCTGTACCACCTGTAAAGAAAAAGCTACCAGAATTTTTATTGAAGTTCTCACTGTAAGATTTAAGAAAATCAACTGACGCTTCCATATATTCTCTTGGTGAGTAACCAAAATCCTTGTCTTTTTCTGTACTGTAATATTTTAAATCGAAAGTGTCAAACGTACTCACTGCAAGAACTGAACTACAAGAATATTCACTCATAGAAATCTTTTTAAGTAATTCAAGGTGACAGCTACAAAGCTTACCATTTAAAATGCCTGAATCATTACAGAGTTTGCAAGAGTACTGTGGCTCTAAATAATCTTCTGGGTAGCCGTTCTTTTTAAGAAGTTCACTTTTTTCTTTTTGAGCATTAAGATTTTTCTCAGCAAGGCTATTAACATTAACTGCCTTACCACTGCCAAGCCCTTTAATAACCTCTAAGGCTGCATCTCTTATAGTATTTTCAATTTCTAAAAGTTCAGGGAATTTCGTTATGAGTTGTTTGCGACGCATATCTGAAAGCTGTTCAGCATTATCACGTCTTTTTTTTAGCTCTGCTTCTGCTTTTATGTAAACGTCTTCGCTGAATTTCATACCGTTGCCCCCTCTTTGTTTTTAAGTCTTTCTAAAATACTGTTTCTACCAACATTATTAACATCGTAAGATTTTTCTACTTTCCCGGTAATTGTCTTTTTCTTTTTAAGTTCTGCATCTTCAACCTTTGTAATATTTAAAGCATGCCACTTTTTAAGTAATTTGTTTGCTTCAGAAAAGCTTTTTCCACTTTCTTTTAAAGCGTGTAATATCATCTCGGTTGAAAATCCCCAGTTAACAGCCCACGCTCTTAAGTATTTTGCAATCTGTGGCGATGGTTTTTCAGTATCGTAACCAACAAACGCTTTAATTTCAACAAAAGTTTTCTGTATTGTTTCAAGGTAAGATATTTCAGAAACCGCCGCTTCTAAAGTATCAATACCATTCTTCGCCCAATCTTCAGCACGTTTTTTTATTGCTAATGAAGAAAGATTGCCTTCGTTTTTCTGGTAGCTTAAAAGCATAATAATTAAATCAACTGAAAAACCAAAATAATCATAAATCATTAAAAGAAGTGCCTGAGTGTCATAACCAAAAGTACCAACAATTTTTTGTGCCTCTCTATAAAGCACTGTTAAATTTTCATCTTCACTTATTCTTAAAGCCAATTCTCTTTGAGTCGGTTTTTTTACAGGAAGATTTTTTACTATAACCTCTGGTTTTTCTTCCGCTTCTTCATAATCAAGAGTTTTAATCTGCTTTAAATTACCCGAAGCTTTATCTGCTTCTTCTTTATTTTCTTCACCATCAGAAAATATAACATCTTCCGCTTCCCAGAAATCAATGCAATCTTTTACATCTTCAAGCGAAAGACCTGTGCAAAGACTTATTTGTTGTTCATCTAAAACACCATTCGGATTTCTTAAAATAAACAACAAAACTTTAAAACTTGCCGAAGGGGCAAGTTTTAAATATTTGTCTATTAAATCTGTAGGAACGGCTGTTGCACCGTTTGAAAAATCTGATTTTATCTTTAACATTATAATTTCCTATCATTCAGGGAATTTTACCATAACAGCCAATGATTTTCGGTTACCACCATATGGAGCTATACCTTCTAAATCAACGTTGTTTGATAATGATTCGCCGACTACAACGTAACCGTCATCTGCACCGTTACAAAGAGCAAGGGCACCGTCGTTTTCTGTACCACCAAATGAGCGAACCCAAACAAGTACACCAAGTTCATTAAAAGATGCTACAAAAATATCTTTTTTACCACGTGTTGTAACACCTTTGAAATCACGTGTAGATGAGTTTGTTGAAC
>JAZNTA010000062.1:0-48193 GCA_045591525.1 Acutalibacteraceae bacterium
TTTATAACCATATCGTTCAAAGTTATAATTTCCCAAAGACTTGTAAACCTGACCGATGTAAACACCGAAATCATCAGGATTATCATAAGGTTCACTCTGGAAATAAAGTAATGTACATTCGGGGAGTTCTGCTATTTTATATCCTTCAGGCAAAGGTTTTGAATAATCCAAAGGAACTTCAACACCCGAAGCGATATTACTATATCCTACTTCTTGTAAAAATTCAGGCAACTCAAGTATTGCTGCAGTATCAAACTTTTCAGGAATACTATTCTGAAGTCCCTCCCAATCACAACCTGCTTCTTCGCAATAAGATAAATAACCTGTTGCCGATTTTGACGGCAGATAAATCAGTTTTCTTTTCGGTCTGTTTACAGGTATTACAGTACAGATTGATGTACTTTCCATTTTTCGTCCTTCTTTCAAGATATGATAATGATTTGCAGGGTGACCGATATACCAAGGTATCGCAATCGGACTCTTACGATACTCATCAGGAGTAACAGAAAACCGTTTTGCAAAAGACCTTGTATACCCTTCGTGGGAAGTGAAATGGCTGTCTAAAGCTACATTAAGCACATTATCATCTGTGTTAATCAGCTTCTCTGCGCTTTTACTTAAGACAATAGCATTTACATATTCATAAAGAGTTATCTGCAAAAATTTCTTAAACAATCTGTCAAGCTGACGGCGTGAATATCCTATAGCATTGCATATACTCTCAATACTGAAATCAACATCGTTATGATGTAATTTTATGTATGCTTGTGTAGTAACAACTATTTCTAAATCGTTCATATTGCACCCTTGAAATATGATAACAATAAAACAATATTTTTTCTTGATTTATATGGACATAAAATTAAAACTTAAATCTTTTTCCGTCTTTGTAAATGATACCATCTGTAACAGTAACTTTTAATATTATGGTATTTATATCACTTTCGTTTGTATGGCCATTGTCATACCAAGATTCAAAAGCAGCTCTTAATTTATCAGCTAAATTCTTGTTTGATTCATCACGGATATAACCTAAACTTTCAGCCTTGCCGTGTCCCGAAAACCACTCACCACAAATTGCTACAACTGGATTTTCGTTGATATGCTTCATTTTATTAGCACTAGCATTTGTTATGGTGTAAAACGCACCATCTATGTAAATCGCATCAACTGTCCTTACCCAAGGCTTACCTGTCTTATCAACAGTTGCAATTGCTATAAGCGAATCTTTTTCAAAACGCTCTTTTAAGATTTCATTAATTTCTTTGTTCATACCAAATATCCTCAAACAAACTTATGAAATAGTTGATAACCTCATAAGTACGAATTATTCCACAGTAGTTGCATATGACAATTTTTCGTCTATCTCACCAAGTGTAAAAATAGTTTTATTTTTCCAGACATGGTTATCAATATCTCTTACTATAATTGACACCATCAAATTTTTATTCTTGTCTGACACATCAAATGCATGGTCACGATATCCAAACACATCATAAATTGAACCATACATCGGTGCTATCGTTATCGCTTCATTTGGCTCAACAAATGATTTTTCTTGTTTTATTGCCCAGACATTTTCTCTGGTGCCCAATTCATATCTTTCTTTAGTTTTTTTATCATAGGCTTTTAAAGAGATTGACTTGATTACCAAGGTTTTATTTCCTGTATTTCTAATTATGATAAAAAATGAGTTGTATATATCATCCCAAACCATATTTGCTTCTAATTTCTTTACACTTTTGGACCAAAAGCTATTCCACATTGAAATAACAATTGCAACAACTGATAATATTATTGGAGCAAATATACCTACATAGTCCCAAACATCTTTTTCTAAAACTTTAATAAGTTCGTCCATTTAAACACCTTCTACCCAATTATTAAAACCTCATATGTTCGTGTAACTAAATTCAGTCTACTTTCAAATTCGCTCAAAATCACACCGAGTTCTGTTAGATTTTTAGCTAACTTGGTTTTTTCTTGTAATCTCCATATATCTTTCGAACTAATTGAGTTTGAACAAGGCTTAACCCAATATCCCATAAAATCGCTTCTTTCATTTTTATTTTACTATACCACAATTTACCACTCTAATCAATTATATTATTCATTGATTTGTACCATAAATAGTGCTTTTTCGAAGCAGAAATGCAAACGCGAAGGTTGTGATTAGCACACATCCTTCGCTCTACAAACACAACACCTGTTTCTAACTATATTCTTTTAATAAACCAAAAGACTACAATTAGCTTAAATATTGTTATACAATCCACAGCATCATTTTTAAACTAAAGCAAAAACACCCGTGTTATTTGACGGATGTTTTTGCTTTAGCTCTAACTTGCTCTTCGGAGGCTTTTTAGTGCGAAACAAAATTGGATATGACAAACTAGCGTATAAAACAAAAAATCTCATGCAAGTTAAGCCCATATTTAAAGTTAGAAGAAATACTTGAGTTTAATGAAACGGCTAAAAGCCATCATTTTCGAGTAATATTGTCTAATTCACAAGTTGTTTTTTGGTGCAAAATGTCGAATTTTATAAAAAAAGAAAATTTTTGTGAAGTATTATGAAATTTTTGTCATATATATATAGGCCGTATTAAAAATATATTTTGGAGGTAAAAAATGTCAAAGATATTCCTAATTAATATTAAAAATACGAAAGAAGATTTTTCAAAAGCATTTTGGTTTATAAAAAAACTTGAAAACAATGAAAAAATCATAAATGAATGGGATTGTGACCATATTAGTACAGTAACAGTCAATCCATCTCTATGTGATAAAGCATCAACATCAAAGAATCTTTTTAAGAAAATGATGTCATATAGCGAGATATATTATGAACAAAGAATAGCAATTACTAATGAAAATAGTTTGACATTAGATGATGACGATTATTTTTATTTTAGAGTGGAGAATAATTTGAATACTGATATTGTAAACCTTCACTATTTTTATCTTATTGAAAAAAGAATAAAGCAATATTGCATGATGGGAATATTCACTAATATTCGAACAGAACAACGTATGATAAAAGAAAGAATGACAGCTAGTTTTTTAATTTGTCAAAAAGAAAATTTTGCAGCGTACAATGTGGATTATAAAGTTGTTGAATATAAGCCACAATCCCAAACTACCCAGAAATGTAAATATTGCATTTCTTTGATACCAAATAATTTAGAAAATGTGTTCTTTTTGCGAAATATGAATAATAATTTTGTGAAAACACCTTGTGAACTTGATGATAAAGGTCTGAGCGTATCTAAAAGATTTTTTCCTTTGCTCAAAATTGACAATGAAAAGAATTATAACATATTGGCTTCTAACGCAAAACACATAGTTGGAGAGTCGTTATTTTTAAGGAACAATAAAAGTCCTCTTGTTTTAAATGATGTTTTATATCAGTTGGCTGCTAAAGATACAACTATCCAATGGAATGATGAAAATACTCTTGCTGATCTTTTTAAAAAAGGGGAACGGCTTTCTTTTGTTGAATGTGATTTTGTAAAAGAAATTTTAATTTTATTCTGTAAAAATTGCTACCAAAGCATTTACCAAGGAAAGACACGAGAGGAAAAACTAAAAATAAAAAAATATGTAAAAGCAGCGATTGAAGAAACTTCTCTTCTCGCTCTATGCATTTTCCTTTCATTTTGGAGTTCCATGAAAACTACTGTAAGCACAAACATTCGATTAGATGCGTTATTAATGGACTCTGAAGACTATGCAGATGGATTATTACAATTATTAGAAAATGCAATTAAGCATGCCGAAGGTGGTATTTTTTGTTTTAGAATACATAACACTAATTTTGATTCCAAAACAAATTCTATAGAGTATTTAAAAAAACACTATCCAAATACAGAAGAAAATAAATATTATTTGGAAGCGTTAGTGTCAGATTATAATAGGGATTATGATATTTTAAAAAGTTTCATTAAAAACTTAAAATCTGATAGAGATAAGGACGACAGTAGTAAAGAATATTATATTTCAGATATACAGTTGCAAGAGGCCGAAAATAATTTTTCTATAGCCGATTTATTTGATTATAATAAAAACTCAAAAACGCAATCATTTTGGAAAGAATTTTATAACAACTCAAAAAACTTGACTTCTCATTATGGGTTATTAGTTTTTGAGAGATTAGTTGAATTTGCAGGGGGAACATTCTCTGTATCTTCATCTAGAAGACATATCATAAATGAGAAGGATATTTATAGTAACACTTCTTTTACAACTCAAAAACCAGAGGATAAAGTGCATATTCCTGGAACACAATATAAAATATTATTACCAATTGAAATAAAACAATCAACACAAGAAACAGGGTTAAATTACACTTTGAAAACTGATAGTGCAACAAAAGCATGGGAAAGATTTTGGGTGTCCACAAATACATATTCATCTTTGCTTGATTGCAATATGGAAAGAAGTTTAGATGTTTGTGATGAACTAATAAACCCTAATTTAAAATCTGCTAAGATACGAGAAGTTCTTGAGAATATTTTAGACGATTATGGTAAGCACGTAATCAAAAACCTCGATTATGAAATAATGTGTTTTGATGTTAAAGGAATTTCTATGCCAATTTCCGCTGAAATATTGTCTAAAACTTTTATTGCACTTTTATGTGACGAAAATATAAAAACAAAATATTTTGCCTTTAAAAATGCATCAGATCAATTTATGAATACCTTTATACGTATGTTTTCGTTACTTTATCTGAAATCTGGACAACGAGATTTAATGAAAAATCGACAAGTATATATTTGTTCTAATGCGGCTGAAAAAGAAGTTTTATTCTACGATGATATGTTGACAAAATCTCTAATAGCGACCAAAAATATTACAATATTGGGAAAGGGAAAGCCAACACGTGAATTTCGTTTTTTAGAGAGACAGGCAGAAAAAGCTTTGGAAGAAAGATACAATAATTGTGATTCGATTTGTCCTCTTCCGTTTGATGTACTCATTGATGGTGTATTTAGAGATAAAGTAAAAAATGATTTAGAAAAAGACATACAAGAAGATGAGTTCGGATGTTGTTTGAAAAATGTTCATATGAGAGTAGGCTCAAAAATACATATACATGGCAATTATTATGAAGCGTCATTACTTTTTAGTAACAGTAATTACACTTCAAGATTTTCTTATTATATTTTTGATAGGGTAAAAGAAAAAATACAAGAAACTACTAGCAGAGACAAAAAGACAAAGATAGTTCTTGTTGGATATGAAGCTTATTCTGAGGCTTTGATAATTGAACTAACAAAAACTATAAATATCAATTTGAATTCTGATGAAAAGCTGGATGTTGATTACTTAATATACTATGAAAATAATAGAACAAGACCTTTTTCACATTGGAATAGAGTTGCTCCATCCATGGATACTAAATTTATCATCATTGTACCTGTGGGAAGCACATTAACTACGCATGAAAAAATCGTAGCAGATTTGTATAGGCAGATAGATTCTAGCGGTAAATCTTTTTCCCAAGAAAATATTTTAGCACACTTTGCGGTTATATTAATTAGAAACAGTAATAAAGATGATGATGAAACTGGTTGTAGAGAGATTGAGAGAAATTTTTGGAAAAAAGCATGTTTTGAAGGAAGCGATAACCATATTATCTATAACGATTCAGGTATTGGAGCGAATGGAAGAATAGATTTTTTTGTGTCTGTTGAAAATGAATGGCAACTTCCCAATGAGTGTCGTTATTGTTTCCCTTCAAAAGAATATATGACACAAGAGGAACCTTTGATACAATCTAATCGAGCATCTGTAATTCCAATGACTATGTACGGAAAGGAACGCTCAAAGTGCATAGCAAAACCTCTTTATTCATATAGCGATAGTGAAAAAATGTTAGCACCTCTTAAAAGCAACCTTTGTTCAGGACATTTTGTTAGAAATAAAGGTAATCATTTTAGATTTTATTTTAAAACGGATAGAATTATGAATGAAATTTTAAAAACACAAGAAAAAGAGTTTGATAATTGGTTAAAAGAAATAGATGGTTTAATTGAAACATCATCAAATCAAAATGTTGTTTTTAATTTTATAGTGGCGCCTTTACATAAAACAAACGCACAATTTGTAAACATAATTAACAGTAGAATTAATGCTAAACAGATAATATGGTTAGACACAAAAAAAGAGTATCGTGATAACATAAAAGCAAAATACAGTAATTTGACAACATTAGCCCAAAATATGATGAACTCTTATTCAGCAGAAGATGTTCATTTGCATTTTCATTTTGTTGATGACACAATTACATCCGGATTCACTATTAATCGTGCAAAAACCCTTTTGCAATCATTATTTTATGATTTGGATTGTTTAGGGGAAAATAATGTACATGTACACCTTTTTTCTAGTGTTATACTTCTGCTTAATCGCTGTTCACCACATACTAAACAAGGATTTGTTAGCCTTGACAGGTTCAAAAGTTATATCAATCTAAATGTTTCTGTTATGCGCAACCACAGTGATGCGTGTGTTCCTTGTAAAATGCATTGTAATTTTTCAAACAAAATGAAAAAGGGGTCTTCAACTAATTTGTTGAGTGAATTTTCTGCAGAAATAGGAAATGATTACGAGCAAAAAGATGAAGCTGAGTACGATAAGTCGGAGTGTTATTTAGCAAAAAAAAGAACAACCATTAGTAAACTAAGTGATGTTTATAGATTAAATGGATTTTATAATTTAATCGCATCTCATCGTCTAAATTGTATACTGGATTCTCTTGGGGGAAGAAAAAATGATAGTAATACAATTGAAAAAATTATTTGGACAGAATTGTTTGGAATATGTTCAGATGCTATATCTAAAAAAATTTCAGTTGAAAAGTCGTGGTATCGATTATCGGCTTTATTAATAGCCATTTCTAGACCATTTCTAACATATAGACATAGTGTTTTAAAAGCATCTACTAAAGTGCTTTTAGAATTGTTTCAGTGCTTTTTATTTTCTACTGCGAAGAAATCAGATAGTAAACATAAAGAGTCCTATATAACATTTCTTAATAATATTATTAGAACTGACGGAGAACTTCATTTTAATTTTATTATCTTACTGCTAACATGCTTAGTTAACGTAAATTCCACCATAATAATAAGACCTTTTGTTATTAACAAATTATTTGATTATATGGAGACGAACAAACTAGATGATGAAAAATTCATACATGAATACGCTTTTTGTGTCAAGCAATTATTGGAGTTAAGCGGAAAAGATAATCTAAGTGTTTGGTTAGAAAAAATGTTAAAAACAAATACAGAGCCATTTCCACCAAGAACAAAATTATCTACGATTAATAACAAGAATTTAGTTCATAAAAATAAATTTCTGCAATTGCTTGTACTTGAAAATACTTTACCTATTCGTGATGCGTTGACGGAGTGCGATAAAGAGATCCAGTCCAATTGTGCTGAAAGAACAGAAATAATTATAGACACGCTAAACCAATATTATTGTAAAAACTATCGTGATTTCGCGAACATTGAGTATAGTGAACTTGAGTTTGTAACACATTGCAGTAATACATTTTTACCTATGTTAAATTTATATGAACATTTAGTAAAAAAACCAAATTGCGATGAAGCGAATTATTATAATACATTCATACAGCAAATTAAACAGGTGTTATTTGCAAATAATGTAATTTTAATGATTCAAACAGGAACAAGAGTGGATCGTCTTTATCCCGACAAAAAGTTTTTTGGTGAGTTAAATTCAACTGAAGCTATAATAGAGGCTACTGTTAATAGTTTTGCTAACGGGAACACCTCCGTAAACTCTATAGGTGAAACACTATTTTGGGAAAGAATGAATGGGTCCATATTTGGTATAATTAAACTAAACAATACTAGTGAAGAATCCGATTTTCCTATATGGTATATTGCATTCGATTGTGACAGTAATAACTTCGCTGATGAATTTCAGTTTATTTATCAAACAAGAAATTTACTTGCAATGAGGTGGTTAATAGTGAACAGATTGAACGAGGACTTTAATAACAACATAATTGGAAAATTTCTTGACTATAAAGATGAATTTCAGAAACTAGGCACAGATAAATCAGGTTCGCATACACCATACCAAGAATTATTTGAAGCTTTTAATGGGTTAAAAGATATGGTATCTAAGTTTGATGGTTTAATAGCAAAAACTTCTCAGTCTAAATATGTTGATGACGATACAGGCAAAATGTATTCATATTTTGCTAATCAATTCAAATTAATTGCAGATTCTTTGATTAGCAAATGGTATGTTCATAGTATTTTGAAAACGTTCCCTGTTAATATGGATCCACATATTATTGGTATGAATCATCCTAAACCGTTAGAATACTTTGAGCGTGTTTTGACCATTTTGCGATATTCATGTGCAGATAATTCGGGAACACCAGTATGTTGTAACCCAAATATCACCTGGGATATCGAATGGAAGAGTGTTATGTTTTCTGCTCCACACAATTGTAGTTATATGTGGTGTTGTGCTTTTCAATCATTAATATTTAATGCGTTACACCATGGCTACAATTTCGAATCATCTGATGGCAAAGATGTAGCTGATGTATATGTAAAATATAGCGAAGGTAAATTTGAAATAAGAAATAGAATGAAAGAAAATGATTCTATTGATAGAGAAAGTGTAACATTGTCAGCACTAAAGTATTTTTTTGATTCTTATTATGGTAAAGATGCTTTTTATTATAGTGTAGAAAAACGGAAAGATGGTGCTAACGATTTTGTAGTTTATCTTCCGTGTGTAGAAAGGAGAAATCTTGATGAAAATTTTAGTCATTGACGATTTAAAAAATGAATTAAATTCAATAGAAAAATATTTGAAGATTAAATCAATTAACATTCATTGTGAAAAAGTTTGTTTTAAAAAATGTAGTGGAACAGATGTAACTTTATATACACATGAAGAACAAAAAAACAAACTAAAAGAAAAACTGAATGCTGAGTGGGATAATTCCGATGTTTTTCTTATTGATTTGTTACTAATTGAAAAAAGCGTAGGAGGATCACAAAAACTTGTTTCTTTAAGTGCGATTGAAGAGTTTCTAGATGAAAACAAAAATTGTTTTGAACAAGTGAAAAATAACGAAAAAAGAATTATAATAATAACAAGTTATTGGATACAGAGTTGTACATTTTCTGTAAATCCAAAAATTAAAGATATGATTGTTTTTGTAAATAAACCTCTATGGGATGGCGAACCACAGCCAATAAGCAACGAACTATGCGGTGCCATAAAGTATTGTGATAAATACAATGGGAATGAAAATTCTACTTGTGATCAAAACGATTGTTTGTATGAACTTATCAAGACTTTTTATGAGAGGAAAAAATAATGGATACATATTTTGCATATAGTAACTACCAATGGTCAAAAACGTTTTATGACAGTTTTCCGATAAAGATGAAATCATTAAATAATGACGAAGGATATTATCATTATACATCTCTTCAAAATGCGCTGAATATCCTTTCTTTGCAGAAAGAAGAAAGTGAGCTTTTGGAAAATCAAAATGACTATATTTCATTGTTTGCATCCCATTTCTTATATCTTAATGATGGAGAGGAGTTGCTTAATGGACTTGAATTGATTAAAAATGAAATGAAGAAAAAAATTGATATTGACGATCAAAGTTCGAGTATACCTAGTAAGGCCAAAAGAAGATTATCTTATCATATAGATAGTTTTGAAAATATCTTGCCGAACAAAATTTTTAAAGCGCCAAATCATTTTATAATTTGTTTTTGTCGTGATGGTAATTTGCTTTCGCAATGGCAATACTATGGAAAAGAGTGTGGTATAGCAATAGAATTTGATTTGAAAAATAGTTGCTATTATGGTTTGACTCCTATCTCCGAAAACAAACCCAATAAACCTATTAGCATTACACCTAAGCACATACTCTATTCAAAAAATAGCAAACAAAATGTTATAAAGGCTTGGACAAAGACTGAAATAACTGACGAAACTACAGCAGATATTTTTGCTCTACACGGTGCCGCAATTGCTTCGTTTATGAAGCATCCTTCGTTTGATGTTGAAAAGGAAGTAAGATTGCTTTTTTCTCCAATTGCTTTTTGGGGGACTGATGATCAAAACGATGTAAAAGAGTTAATTAAATTTAGAGAGTCAAATGGCATTGTAAAACCATATATGGAAATAAAAATTAAACATCGTGAGCCTCAAAAGCATCCTATTAAATCTATAACAGTAGGGCCTGGTAGAAATCAAGAAATTGTATTTAATGCAATTATAAAATTTGTAGAAACGCATTATGCAAGTGAACAAACTCAAAAGATTAAAATTAAAAATTGTCCTAGTAAGCACATAGAGTTTGTTAAAATTGGCGAAATTGAGGTTCGTCGCTCAACGATACCATTTAGAGGATAATAAGTATTTCAAAAATATAGTGACACAATCAATTTATTCTAATAGGCACATCACTTTCTTACAGTATATACTGTATAAAAATCTTTTGTGTGGAATGGACCAGGAGGGTTAGAAAATGATAACTATACAATATATCGATAATATAAATGAGGTTTTTAAACTTTTGATAGATATACCACTTGATGAAAAAACGCAACGACATCGTAGTCCGTACCTTTATAGAGGTTTATCAGATGAGAGTCATATATTGGAGACAAGTCTGAAAAGAAATTGCAAAGATAAACAATTCCAACTGGAAACCTCTATTTTAAGAAATTTCTCTAAATATGCTGTTTTGGAAGATAGTTCATTATATTCATCAGTTTGGAAACAAATTATGGTGGGACAACACCATGGTTTACCAACTAGATTGTTAGATTGGACATACTCACCATTGATGGCTCTCCATTTTTCTATGACTGAGAATAGTTTAGCTGAAATGAGCAAACATAATAGTGTAATTTGGAAAATTGATATAGAGGAACTCAATGCTTTGTTACCAGAAATATATCAAAAGAAATTAAAAACAGAAGATGCTTTTTTGTTTACTGTTGATATGCTTGAGCAGTTATCACAAAACTTATCTGATTACGATAGTGCTATGAAAAACAATGCTATTGTTTTAATAGAACCGCCATCTATTGATCCAAGAATAATAAACCAATATTCGTATTTTTCAATCATACCCAAAGACATAGATGACATCGAAGATTTTCTTGATAAAAAAACTAATAACACAATTAAATACATAATATCGAAAGATGTTCGTTGGCAGATCCGGGACATGCTTGATCATATGAATATAAGTGAAAGAATTGTATATCCAGGATTAGATGGTTTATCTCAGTGGCTTAAACGCCATTATTACGTACCAAATCCAAAAGATGAAACCTAATAGAAATTGATGTAGGAGAATTGAAAAACTTTTACTCAATTAGGCAATTTTACAAGACATTTTGATATTTCTTCTTTTACCATCTATGTCAATTGAAAAAGTATATTTGTTTTTCTTCTAACATAGGTGGATTTGTTGTGCTTTTAAAGAAATACTAATCTTGACAAACGAGTTTTTGCAAGTTATAATTTTAGTAAAACTACGACACAAATATATTTTTGCGGAGATTTACTGAAATCACGAGAGGAGCATTTTATGTTATTTTCTTACGATGATTGTGCAAAACAATACGGAAATAATTATCAAATTGAAAAAGCAGTAGAGTCTAACAAACTATATAAAATTGCTCCCGGTATTTATTCTGATAAAGAACGCGTGTCCGAATTGGAATTGATTGCTTTCAAATATCCGACAGCAATTTTTACTTTAAATAGTGCTTTTTATTATCACGGATTGACTGATGTTATTCCTGAAAAATACTATTTAGCAACATCAAAGGACTCATATAAAATAACGAATCCCAATATTAAGCAAGTATTTCATCGTGATGATAAACTGAAAATTGGTATGACAACAATTAATTATCAAAATGTCTCTATAGCTATCTATGATCAGGAAAGATTATTGATTGAACTTGTTCGCAATAAAACAAAATTACCTTTTGATTATTACAAAGAAGTTATAGAAAATTACAGAAAACGAGTTGATATTTTAGATATTGAAAAGCTTCAAGACTATATATCACAATTTCCAAAACAAAACCATATTTTTAATACCATTCAGTTGGAGGTGTTCTGATGATAATTGCAACAATGATAGACAAAGCAAAAGAAAATGGTTACAACGAAGCAAATGCTGAAGCTAATGTTTGACAAGATATAATTCTATCCTTAATTTCAAAAAGTCGCTATAATAGAAATGTCACCGTTAAGGGTGGCGTTGTTATGCGTAGTATTACAAACAATTCTCGTAGAGCAACTTTGGATATGGATTTGGATTTTATAAAATACTCTTTGCAGGACGAGTCTATAGACAAATTCATAATAGGACTTAACGCTGATAACGAATTTTCAATAAAGCGTGTTGGCATTATTGAGGAACTAAAACAACAGGATTATCACGGAAAGCGAATTCATATTGAAATTACAGATTCAGATGGATATATGTTAAAAAGCAAGATTGATTTAGGTGTACATAAACATTTTGATATCGAACAAGAAGAATATTGTTTTGATATTGGTTTCGATGATGGTGGAGCAAGTCTTTTAATAAATTCAAAAGAGCAAATGTTAACCGAAAAATTGCGTTCAATTTTAAAGTTTGGTGCACTCTCTACCAGATATAAAGATATTTTCGATATTTATTACTTAAGCCAAACTATCGATAAAAACAAATTAAATATTTGCTTAAAAACTTTGATTTACGACGATAGTGGAATGAAAGAAAACAATCTTTCTGATATTCTTAAAAGAGTAAAAAATACATTCAATAATAAGTCATATCTTTCTAAATTAAAAACATCTCAAAAAAATTGGTTGGATGAAGAGCTTGATGATGTTTTAAGTGGCATTATTAATTTTTTGGAAACCTTATGAAAGCAAATTATAATTTCTTGACAACTCTTTTTATTAGAGTTACTATGCGAGCGAGGTGATACTTTTGACAGGTGTAATTTATGCGAGATATTCAAGTGATAATCAGCGTGAAGAGTCTATTGAAGGTCAGTTGAGAGAGTGCAAGGTTTTTGCCGAGAAAAACGGAATTGATGTTGTTGGTACATATATTGACCGAGCATTATCTGCCAAGACGGACAACCGTCCTGATTTTCAGAAGATGATTAAAGACAGTGCTAAAAAGCAATTCGATTGTGTTATTGTCTGGAAGCTTGACCGATTTGCTCGTAACCGTTACGATTCTGCTCATTATAAAGCTATTCTTCGCAAAAACGGTGTTCGTGTTTTATCTGCAACTGAAGCAATTTCCCAAGGTGCAGAAGGTATCATTCTTGAATCGGTTCTTGAGGGTATGGCTGAATACTATTCAGCAGAACTTGCAGAAAAGGTTATCCGAGGTCAGACCGAAAATGCTTTGAGCTGCCGTTTTAATGGCGGTACAATTCCCATCGGTTACAAAATAAATAAAGACCGAAAATTTGAAATTGATAGCGAAACTGCACCTTATGTTTTGTCAGCTTTTAAGATGTACGAAGATGGTATGACAATGCAGGAAATTGCAGATGATTTAAATGTTAAAGGTCTTCGCAACAATCGTGGAACGAAACTTAATATAAACGGAATATCTACAATGTTGTCAAACAGAAGATATATGGGCGAGTATTATTACCGTGATATTGTGATTCCTGATGGCATCCCTGCCATTGTTCCAAAAGATTTGTTTCTTCGTGTTCAAGAAAGGATTGCTAAAAACAAAAATTCACCTGCGCGATACAGAGCAGATGAACAATATATTTTATCGACCAAGTTATATTGCGGTAAATGTATGACTTTTATGGTTGGTGAAAGTGGTACTGCAAGGAATAAAAATACATATCGTTATTATAAGTGCTTATCTGCAAAACGCAAACGCGGTTGCGATAAGAAAGCAGTTAAAAAAGATTGGATTGAAAATCTTGTTATAAACCAAATCATTCGTGTTATATGGGATGACAATCTGATTGAAGATATAACCGATATGGTTATGGACTTGCAGAAAAATGAAAACAATGTTCTTCCTCTTCTCAGAAAGAGACAAAACGAAATCAACAAAGGTATTTCAAATATTCTTTCTGCAATCGAACAAGGCATATTCACACCATCAACAAAGGAACGCCTTGAGGATTTAGAGAAACAAAAACGAGAAATTGAAATACAAATCGCAGAAGAAAGCATTGCAAGACCCATGCTTGACCGAGACCAAATTAAATTTTGGTTCCACCGTTTCAGAAAAATGGATGCATCGAAGCCTGAAAACCGAAGAAGATTGGTTGATAGCTTTGTAAATTCAGTAATTTTATATGATGATAGAATCGAGTTTTATTTCAACTTCAAAAAAGGTGCAAAAAGCCTTTCATTAGAAGATTTAGAAAAAGGTTCGGATACGCTTGATTCTCTCCCACCAAAAATCCTCGTTCGTAAGAACGGGGATTTTTACTTTTTCACTATTACCTCTTCACTCTTCACTAAAAATCTCTTTCGGATTTAAGGTAGAATCCATCATCTTGCATTATTTCCTGGAAAATTGTATAATGAATTAGAAGTCACATAAAAATGCAAGAGGTGATTTTATGAGCATACGAAATTTATTAGCCCAGTATAAAGAAAATAAAAATGGCATAAGCCATTGCACCTTTAATCCTGCGGGTCCGGGGGTTGTACGTATTCACCTTATTCCGCCTAAATTCAGATTTTTTGGTGACAGGACTTACATAGTTATTTTAAACGGCTATTATCTTTTGCCACTGGGTTATTCGTGGGCATTGTTGCTTTCAAATTTTATGAAAGAAGTAAATGCTTCTAACGGAAAGCCTATAACCGAAAACGATGAAGAGCACATTTTTAAAAATACGGTTAAAAAGACGATATCTGTTTATCCTTCAATGAGCAAAGAGGCTATAGAAGAGGATTTGGAATTTATTTTAAGAGTGCTTTTTGCAGTTGCAAGAGGGGATGATCCCGAAATTGAGATTGAAAAGCTTTCTCTTCGTCAGTATGGCCAAAATATGACTGCTCCTCACAGAATGGATTTATTGGTCAGCGCTATGACTGATAAAGATGGAAAATGGCAATGTAATCAAAAATGCACGTTTTGTTATGCGGCGGGTCAATGTAAAAGTCAGACTAAAGAATTGAGCACAGATGATTGGAAAAAAGTTATTGAAGTGCTTTATAAAGCCAATGTTCCTATGGTAACCTTTACCGGCGGAGAACCAACAATGAGAGACGACGTTGCTGCTCTTGTTGCTTATGCAGAGAAAATGGTTACCCGACTTAACACCAATGGTATAAATTTAACCGTTGATTTGGTAGATAAACTAAAAAAAGCGGGGCTTGACAGTCTTCAGATAACTCTTTATTCTCACAATGAAGAAATTCATAATTCTCTTGTTGGTTGCGAACACTTTAAAGATACTGTTGAGGGTATAAAGAATGCTGTAAAAGCAGGTCTTGATGTAAGTGTTAATACACCTCTTTGCAAAAAGAACAAGGACTATATAAAAACTCTTGAATTTATCAAATCCTTGGGTGTCAGTTTTGTTACAGTTAGCGGACTTATCTGCACAGGTATGGCGGAAATCAATCACGAGGAATACGACCTTTCGGAAGACGAATTGTTTGAAATTGTTAAAGAGGCAAAAATGTTTTGCACTCTTAATGAAATGGAAATGGATTTCACTTCTCCGGGTTTGATTTCAAAAGAAAAGCTTGAGGCAATCGGAGTTAATGTACCTATGTGCGGAGCAGCTTTAAGCAATATGGCAATTGCACCTGACGGCACGGTTGTTCCCTGCCAGAGTTGGTTGAATTCAGAAGCAGATTTAGGTAATATTCTTACAGATAAGTTTTCTGATATTTGGAAAAACAAAAAATGCCTTGAACTAAGAAAAATGACTGATGAAGAAGCCTTGAATTGTCCTTTCAGAATAAAAAGTGAGGTGAACAGGAAATGAAAGCCAAAAAAGATAAAAACGATTATTCGCCCCAATCTATAGAGAATCGCAGGAAGTTTCCCGTGAGAAATACGGCTATAATTTCAATTTGTGTAGTTGCTCAAATCTTTTTAGGTTTTTTGGCAATAACCGCAAAGGCAGAGCCTCAGGATATAATTGAAAAGTATACTGTTAATGTTGAACCCTTGGAAGACGGCACTCTTGATATTGAATATTCATTTTTGTGGAAAGCCATAGACGAAACGGAGGAGCTTACTTGGGTTGATATCGGTATGGCAAATTCTGTGTTTACTGTTTATGAGGATTCAATTTCGGGAAATATTAAGGAATGTACCGAGATATATGAAGATGGTTACACAGGAGTAAGGCTTGATTTCAAAAGAGGATATAAAGGTGGAGAAAATATTCAGTTTTCTTTCAAAGTAAATCAGGCATGTATGCTTTGTAAGGATTCGGAAAGCTATTTTTATGAATTTGTTCCTTGTTGGTTTAACAGTACCCCTGTAGATAATTATGAATTCAGGTGGAAAAAGTCTGATTCTTCTTTTGGAGTGGACGGAGCAAAGCAGAAAAACGGCTATTATATATGGACGGGAAGCTTTGATTGCGGAGAATACGAAATTATGCAGGTTTCCTATGACCTTGCAACCTTTACGAATGCCGAAATTGTGGAGTATGAGCCGTTTATGACTAATGGAGCATATAACCAGCTTGCAGAAGACCGAACCATAAAAATTGCTGTCTGCTGTGTTGTAATTGCAGGTATTTTTGTTGCTGAGATTTATCTTCTTGACAGCCACGTTTCCTATCGTAGAGGAAGAGGCTTCCTTGTGGGCTACGGACACCCCATACATACCTACGGCTATCAGAATCCCAGATACATAAAAGCCTATAACCGTGCTCATACCTCTACTTCAACAGGTCGAGGTGGCGGAGGTTTTCGTGGTGGCGGATGTGCTTGTGCGTGCGCCTGTGCTTGTGCCGGAGGTGGCAGAGCAGGCTGCAGTCAAAAGGATACCTATACCAATATTGAACGCTTAAAAAAATATTAAAATGTTTTTACAGCCGAAACTCACGAAAAAGTTTCGGTTGTTTCCTTTTTTTGTGTTGTTTCAAGGTTGCGAAAGGAAATAATAAATAAGTTTGCCGATGGTTTTTTGTTGGAAAAGTCATATTGAGAAAAGGTGTATATTATAGTATTATTATTCTGTATAACGATTAATTTGCGGAGGTCGTTTTTAAATGAAAAAATGTTTGAAACGCATATCAATTTTATGTGTTTGCGTTGTTTTGCTTGCAGTAAACTTTTTAACTCCCGTAGCCATTGCTGCAACAGGTGTTTATGAGCTTACTTTTGACAACTTGTTCATTTTTGAGCAATGGGCAAATCATCCGAATTTAAAGGTTTTCACAGGTGATAACACTACAAGCAGTACATTAACAACAGATATTGCCAACGGTAGCTTTGTGCTTGTGAATAACACTTCAAACACAGAGGTTTTTACAGCCTTTTCAATGAGCTCGGTAGGTGCTTTTTATTCAATGCCCGTTGAAGCAAATACAGAATATGTGTTTTCCTATGTTGCAAACGGAACAACAACCAACTTTGAAGCCTTTGTTTTCTATTTTGATGAATCAGGGCAATATACATCTAATGAATGTAAAAATGCAACTCAATACGGACTTAATGAATGGAGCTTTACAACTCCTGAAAATACGGGTTATATTCAAGTAAGATTTGATAACAACTCGCCAAATTCTGATGTAACGGTTTCTGATATAAAAATACGTTCCAAGGAAGTTTATGATTTCGCAAAGGATAACACCTATCGCAAAACATTTACATATACTGCGGGAGCAACATACGGAGCTCTTCCCGTTCCTGTGAGAGAGGGTCTTGTTTTTGCAGGCTGGTTCACAGGGCCTGACGGAACAGGGGAGAAAATCACTTCAAGTTCAGAAGTAACCCCTTCCAGCAAAAGTCTTTATTCTAAATGGGATCCGATTGTAGATGGTGAATTAAGCGTTGTTTCATTGCCGATAAAGCTGGATTATTGCATTGGCGATAAGCTTGATACAAAGGGTCTTGTTATAGGAGTTAAGTATCCTGACGGAACAAGCGAGAATATTGATGAGGGCTTTATCTGCTTTCCCCAGTATTTTACAAATGCAGGCACACAGACCGTTACGGTTACTTACGGTAACGGTTCAGCAACCTTTGATGTTAATGTTAAAGTTTCTGATAATAAAACTGTCAGCATAAACGGTTCTCAGAAAAATGTTGCTTACGCAAATAATGTATATACTCTTAATTACAGCGGAACAGCCTTTAACCGTTATGTAATTAAATACACCTCCGATGCTTATGTTAAAGGCGAATTGAATTGTAACGGAACAATAGAAGAATTTTTTTTAGAGCCCAATGAAAACGGTGAGTTTTCGGGTTATATTGACGGCTTTATCAGCGGAACAACTCAAACCGTAATTACAAATGTAACATTTAAGCCTCTTGATAAAAGCAGTATGGATTTTACTTTAGAGTCCATTGATTTATCTAAAGGTACAAACCCCGGTGATTCAAGCGGCATGGTTTACCTTTCTGACAGCAACTATAAAATCGGTATAGATTTGGACTGGGGTGGCGCTCTTACTTATCTTGAAGATTTATCAAATAGTGTTGTTGCAGCAAAAAGCAACGAGGATAGTTCTGCTCCGACAGGTGTTGGTTTTTCAGAGGATTACCAGGGAACATATACCTCAGGAGGAATAAATATTCCAGGGATAGGAAATATAGGCGGAACGACTAAAGATAAATATACCACAAAAGGTAACGTTAATTTAATCAACGCGCACGATACAGGCAGACTTGTTCAGCAGTCCTATTACGGTACAGGCTCTTACCCTTATGAACCCGGTATGTATGGTGAAGCAGTCTGGAACTATAACCCTGTTCAGGGTGGAAACCTTTATAACGAAGCAAGTAAAATTGTTGATGTTAAGGTCAGTGCTAATGAACTTTATATTAAATGTCGTCCTCTTGACTGGGCAAAAGAAGCGGTAGATATAACTCCATCGTATATGGAAGCTTGGTATACTCTTGAAGATGGTATGATGAGGGCAACTTGCAGATTTGTGGATTTTTCAGGTTATCCGTCGGTTACTACAACTCAGGAGCTTCCTGCATTCTACTGTGTTGAACCTCTCAATGATTTTGTGTATTATCAAGGTGGTGAGCCTTGGTCAGACAGCAATACAAAAACAAATCTTACAGATTTAGGCTTCTGGGGAACTGCAACTGATCAGGATTTCATTTGTAATGAAAACTGGGCGGCGTTCAAGGGCGATAACGACGACAGCTTTGCAATAGGTATTTATTGTCCCGGTCAGACCCTTTTCCATACAGGTGTTTACTATGGCGGTGATGGTTCAACCCGTTGTTCAACAACCAGTCCTGCAACAGAGGACCCTACTTCTTATATGGGTATTGTTGATGTGCTTCACTTCCAGAGCTATAAGCCCATTTCCTATTGCTATTATATAAAAACAGGTAATGTGGATACTATTCGCAGTAGCTTCAAGACTGTTGCACAGAAGGATACGGATATCTGTAACGCAACGAATACAAACGGCTTTTGCGATATGTGCGGAAAAGTTGTGGCGCCAACACTTAATGAAGAAAACGTTTACGAAATTTCAAATGCCGGAGAGCTTCATTGGTTCAGAGATAGTGTAAATAATGGCACTATTTCTGCTGATTCTGATGCTATACTCATTTGTGATATTATCGATAACAGCAGTGTTCTTTCGGATTATGGTACATTGGTAAATGATACAACCGGTTTCAGAAAATGGACACCAATAGGAACTACAACAAATCAATATAAAGGTAATTTTGATGGTCAGGGCCATACAATTAACGGACTTTATATGAATGACTCTGAACTTTCTTATGGGGGGCTTTTCGGTTACACCGCTTCAGGAGTGGTAATAAAAAGAGTTGGTATTGATGATTCTTATTTCAAAGGAAATCAATATGTTGGTGGAATCTGCGGGCAGAATGGCGGAACAATAGAAAACTGTTACACATTTAATACAGTTACTAAAGGTAGCTCCTATGTTGGCGGAATATCAGGCAAGAATGACGGTAATATAGTGAATTGCTATAATACAGGTATTGTATATGCAACAAACTATTATGTTGGTGCTATTGCAGGAAGCTCATCACAATCTGCGGTTAAAAACTGCTATTATCTCAGCAATATAGCTACTGACGGAGCAAGTGTTACTCAGTATGGTGTAGGTAATGCATCCAAAGGCTCAGTAACTGCAGACGATAATTATAAATCTATAGAACAGTTTGCTAATGGCGAAATTGCGTATCTTTTGCAAGAGCCAAATCCGGAGCAACTCTGGGGACAAAAAACCAATAATTCCGGTTCTGCTCCTATATTCGATATGAGCGGTAACTACAGGGTGAATGGCGTTGTCGGAAAGAATAGCTATTCTTTGGTGAGTATAGGTGATGTTGATGCAGATGATGATGTTGATAATAACGACTATCAGCAGGCTGTAAATAAAGCTCTTTCCGGAGAAGTGCTGACATTTAATGAAATGCTATCCTCAGATATTGATGGAGACGGTTATCTTGATGCTATTGATTGTGCTTTTATGCAGTTAATGGTAAATGGCTTTATTGATAAAGTTGATGTGTATCTAAAAGGTGACTATGATTGCGATGGTATTTCTTTCACTCAAGAAGATGTAAGTGCTATTAAGAAAGCACTTATAAATCAGGATAGATTAAATACAAGACAAAAGTATGCCTGCGATTTGAATTTTGATGGTGTGCTTAACATTAATGACAGAGATATTTTAACAGCGCAACAAAGCGGTACATCTAAAACATGTCTTACAAATATCGAGGAGATAATTGAAAACAGAACAAAAACAGCGAATGTAATTATTCTTTGCGGTCAGTCCAATGCTTATGGTGCAAGCCCAATAACGCAGGAGGTTCGTGACGCTGTTGGCAGCACAGATTTTTCAAACATCAAAATCAAATATACCAATATAAACAGTGATGACGGAACAAATAACTGGAGAATTCACTATTCTAATAATGAGTTTGAAACCTTCCGTTTAGGCATAGGCGGTCAGGCAAATTTGTGGTTCGGTCCCGAGGTGGGTATTGCTCACTATCTTGCAACAAATGAAGAAACAAAAGATGAAACCTGGTATATTATTAAGTGTACTGCGGCAGGAACTTACCTTGGCGGTAACTGGTTATATGACACAACAGGTCAATATCAGAATGCAGTTAATTCAGAAAATATAAAAAATGATCTTGGCGTTTATCTTGCAGACGGAACAGTTGGTTTGGTTAACCTTGCTCTTAATGAAATTGAAAATATGCATAATGCAGATAAAATCAACATTCGTTCATTTATGTGGATGCAAGGCGAGAGTGATGCCTGTGTTAAAGAATGGGCAGACCAATATGGCGATTTGCAGAATATTCTTGTGAATCAAATGAGAACTGCTTTTGAAGGCAGAGATTCAGATGCACGCATCGGCTTTGTTGATGGTGCAATAGCCGCATACAAGGAGGGCATTAACGGTTGGGCTTATTCTGATACTGTTAATACGCATAAAAGCAATAATGCATCATTCTGGTATGTTCCACAGGACACTACCGGAAATGTGATAAATAAAACAACTGCCGGTCTTTACGAAAACCCCTCCACATCATCAAATAAGCTTTCCGATTCAATCTGGATTGATACCTCCACTTGTATTTCCAAGTTGGAAAACAACAACGAAAATGGTGAGAATGATGGTGCACATTACTGCGGTGAATCTATGCTCCGTTTGGGTATATGGTTTGCTCAAGGTATGACAACGGTGTCTTGATTTTTCGTAAACAATAAAAATAATCGTCTGAAACAAAAAATTCAGACGATTATTTTTTTATCTTTTTTCTATTTCTTTGTTTATTCTTTCTCTTAAATCAAGTAGCCATTCTTGCTCGTGAGGGTAGGTTCTGAAGGAGAGGGGAATGTCTAAGCCTTGTTCAATAAGATTTAAAACATACTCTCGTGATGTAAGGCTTTCCAAAAGTCTTAAGGCTCTTAAATCCTGAAAAGCATCAAAGAAAACAAGGTGGCGAAGAGAGTTGAGGGGCTTGCCGTCTTTACCGGGGTAAACCATAAAGGAGTCTCCGGAAGGGAAGCTTCCTCCTGCATCAGTAACTTTAAAGGGGTTTATAGGATGCTTGGAATATTGAGCATACCAGAAGTTGTGTCCCCATTGTAAGAAGCCTTTAGCATCGTATTTATAAAGAAGAACGCCTAAAACACGATTTCTTAAGGATGGCTGGGCAAACATTCTGTTGGGTAAGAAATCATAAATCTGTGTGCAACAGTAATATGTCCAGAAATCCTTTACTTCCGGTCGGAAGATATCGGCAACATCTTCTCCGCAAACGGGAGTTTTTATAAGTCCGTTTTTGTAATATTTTATGTCAGAAAGTGCATCAAGCATATTGAAGTCTGCAAAAAGCTCTCTGATAATATTTGCAGCCTTTTTGTATTCAGATAACTGCTTTTTGTTGGGCTCATCAGAAACGTGCAACCAGCATTTGTCTTTAATCCCTAAAGCTTCAACCTCTTTTTTGAATTCAGGGGCAAATGCCTCTAAGAAAGCTCTGTAAGGCTTACCGCTTGCTTTTGTTTCCCAACCAAATATTCGTTTTTCCTTGCCGTTTACCGTAGCAATGATTTTAGGTGCGTGCTTTGCACCCCATTGGGTAAAGAAATGAGAAATTTCAAAGGCTTCAATGCCACAGTCAAGGCAAAGCTTTACATATCTCCTGAAATTAGTGAAATCAAAGAAATAGGAGTTGTTTTCTTTTATAACCTTAACAAGCTGAACTGTTGGGCGTTCACCGCCAACTGCAGTATCAATAGGGGGAGTGAAAACGGGTGTCAGAAGCATATTAACCCCGTGCTCAGCGGCATTTCTTATGTAGCTTTCAACAATTTTCCAATATTTTTCTGAGAAAACCTCAGCTTTATAATAAGTGCAAAGGCAGTCATTGTGAAACCAGTTGGTATAAAGAAGCTCTTGCTTGGGTAAGTCCTTATCGATTATATTAAGAATAAAGGTTTTTTCGGCTGTTTCGTTATTTGAAGAAAGAATAATTTTTATAATATGTTTTCCGGTAACGGAAGAGTTTGCCTTGAACTCAAGCCATAAAGCAGTCCATTCGTCAGGCTTTAACGCTAAGGTGTTTTCTGTTGGCTCAAGCAAATCGGGAAATTCCTTGCGATTAACATCGTAATGGAATGAATCATAATTATGTTTTTTGTTTTTTCTGAAAGGGATATTTTTAACAATATAAGGAGTTATACTGTTTTTTATATCCGAATCAATTTCAAAGGTTACGGAGCTTTCGTCTGCAGTTTCTGCCAAAAGTGCAAGTTGAAAAGAAAAGCTTTCATTTTTTAAGCAGGAGAAAGAGTTGAACTCTTTAAAGTTGGGCTCTGTATCCTTGAAAACTTTTACAAGTGAAGATAGAAGTAAGGCTTTCATAGCATAGACCTCTTTTCGTGATGATTCAGTACTATTCTATTATAGATGTAAATATAATGAGTGTCAAGAAATTGAATATGTATAATATATCAGAAAAAACCAATAATTTTTTTATTAATAAAAATTTCAATAGTTTACAAATTTTAGAATATATGATATCATAATTTAGTTATGAAATTTTCAGAAAGGAGGTATTGCAGTTGGAGCATAAATTGGTAAGCTTCGCAGCAAATGTGGCATTATCAAGAATTTTGAAATATATTGATAAAGCACCTGAAGAAAATCTTTTGAAAATTTTAAAGGTTGCAGAAAAATATTTCACAATGTATCCTAAGGAAAACTATGAAAAAATGCGTAAGGCAGTTGGGGATAAAGATAATGTTTATATGCAACTAGCAAAAAATATTTTAAATGATGTTGACCGTGATTTAGTAAAATCCTTGCTTATTTCTTTAGGAATTCATGCAGGCTATTTCGGAACAAAAACGGTTCGTGCAAAGCGTGATAAATATAATTGCAATATCCCTTTCATTATTCTTTTTGACCCCACAAGTGCCTGTAATTTAAAATGTAAGGGCTGTTGGGCGGCAGAGTATGGTCACAGCTTTCAGCTTTCTCTTGATGATATGAGAAGCATTGTGAATCAGGGTAAGGGTTTAGGTACTCATTTTTATATGCTTACAGGTGGGGAACCGCTTATCAGAAAAAAGGATATAGTTACCCTCGCTTACGAAAATCCTGAGTGCACTTTCCTAATCTATACAAATGCTACTCTTATTGATAAAAAACTTTGTGATGATATAAAAAAATGCGGGAATATAACTTTGGCTCTTTCAATAGAAGGTGACGAATGCAGTAACGATGACCGTCGAGGTCAAGGTACTTATGAAAAAACAATTGAAGCAATGGAGCTTCTCAGAAAAGAAAAAATTCTCTTCGGTATTTCCGTTTGTTACACAAGCAGAAATGTAAACGATGTAACAAGCGACGAATTTCTCAATAAAATGGTTGATTTGGGTGTTAAATATGCATTCTATTTCAACTTTATGCCTGTTGGTAAAGGTGCGGATAAAGAGCTGATTCCTACACCATCACAACGAAAATATATGTATTATTGGCTCAAGAAAATGCGTAACGGACATACCGGCAAGCCCTTATTCGTTATGGATTTCCAGGACGATGGGGAATATGTTGGCGGTTGTATTGCAGGTGGCAGAAATTATTTCCATATTAACTCAAAAGGTGATATGGAGCCTTGCGTTTTTATTCACTATTCGGATTCAAATATCAAAACAGATACTCTTCTTGAGGCTCTTCAGAAGCCACTTTTTATGGCATACAGAAAAGGTCAACCCTTTAATGATAACCATCTGATGCCTTGTCCCATGCTTGAAAATCCTGATATTTTAAGAAAAATTATCAAAGAAACAGGTGCAAAAAGCACGGATTTTGTATCTCAGGAAACGGTTGAAGAGCTTTGCTCAAAATGCGATGATTTCAGCAAAGCATGGAAGCCCGTTGCAACTGAAATATGGGAAAATAATCCCCACCCGAAAACTCATACACAATATTATAGAGACCATAAATAAAAAGGGGCTGTTTTTTACAGCCCCTTTTGATATGCAGTTTTTATTAATTAGTCTCTTTTATCGCGTTTGTGGAAATTGTTGCGGCGAGGACGTCTTTCTCTTTCGGGTTCGTCATCGTTTTCAGGAACAAGACCTTCAACTTCAATAAGAGCATCTCTTCTTGAAAGGTTGATTCTGCCCTGATCGTCAATTTCAGTAACCTTAACGATTACTTCGTCACCAACATTTACACAGTCTTCAACTTTTTCTGTTCTCTTAACATCAAGCTTAGAGATGTGAACAAGACCTTCTTTACCGGGAGCAATTTCAACGAATGCGCCGAAGGACATAAGTCTTGTGACAACACCCTTGTAAATTGCGCCAACCTCGGGGTCATTTGCGATTGTGTTGATAATATCAAGAGCGCGGTTAGCATCGTCAATATCAACTGCTGTAACGAAGATTGTACCATCTTCTTCAACATCAACCTTACAGTTGCATTCTGCGCAGATTTTCTGAATAACCTTACCTTGTTTACCGATAACATCGCCGATTTTCTCAACATCAATTTTTGTTGTGAGAAGCTTGGGAGCATATTTTGAAAGCTCTGCTCTGGGTTCTGCGATGCAGGGAGCCATAATTTCATCAAGAATATACATACGAGCATCGTATGTTTTCTGGAAAGCTTCTTTGATGATTTCGGGAGTAAGACCGTGAACCTTAAGGTCCATCTGGATAGCAGTGATACCGTTCTTTGTACCTGCTACCTTGAAGTCCATATCGCCGAAGAAGTCTTCAAGGCCCTGAATATCAACCATTGTCATGAAACGGTCGCCTTCAGAAATAAGACCGCAGGAAATACCTGCAACAGGAGCTTTAATGGGAACACCTGCTGCCATAAGAGCAAGAGTTGAACCGCAAACTGAACCCTGTGATGTTGAACCGTTTGAAGAAAGAACTTCGGAAACAACACGGATTGTGTAGGGGAATTCTTCCATTGAAGGAATAACGGGAAGAAGAGCTCTTTCAGCAAGTGCACCGTGACCGATTTCACGTCTGCCGGGACCTCTTGAGGGTTTTGTTTCACCAACGGAGTATGAGGGGAAGTTGTAGTGGTGGATGTATCTCTTTTCTACATCTTCATCAATACCGTCAAGCATCTGTGCATCGCGGGCAGTACCGAGAGTTGCAATAGAAAGAACCTGTGTCTGACCACGAGTGAACATACCTGAACCGTGAACTCTTGAAAGAAGGTCAACCTGAGCGTTGAGAGGACGGATTTCATTGATACCACGGCCGTCAACACGTTTGCCTTCGTCAAGAAGCCAACGGCGAACAACAAATTTCTGGAGCTTGTAGAGGCAGTCGTCAATTTTGTCTGCTTCTTCAGGGAATTTCTCATCAAATTCAGCGTGAACTGCATCGTATATGGGAAGAAGTCTTTCATCACGAATTCTCTTGTCATCAGTATCAAGAGCAACCTTAACATCTTCAATTGCGAAAGCTTTGATAGCTTCATAAAGCTCTTCGCTGGGATCATTTGATTCAAAAGCGATTTTTTCTCTGCCGATTTCAGCAACAATGCCCTTGATAAATTCAACGATTTTCTTGTTCTCTTCGTGAGCGAACATGATACCGTCAAACATAACTTCGTTTGAAATTTCGTTAGCACCTGCTTCAATCATAGCAACAAGGCTATCTGTAGAAGCAACTGTAACAGTCATTTCTGTTTTTGCTCTTTCTTCAAGAGTAGGGTTGATAACATATTTGCCGTCAACAAGACCGAGAGAAACGCTTGATACGGGGCCGTCCCACGGAATGTTTGAAATAGCAATTGCTGTGGAAACACCCCAGAGAGCTGCAATTTCAGGTGAGCAGTCGGGATCAACGGACATAACTGTTGCAACAACGGAAACATCGTTTCTCATATCCTTGGGGAAAAGGGGACGGATAGGTCTGTCAATAACACGGGATGTGAGAACAGCCTTTTCGGATGCCTTACCTTCACGGCGCTGGAAAGAACCGGGGATTCTGCCAACTGCATAAAGCTTTTCCTCAAAATCAACGGAAAGGGGGAAGAAGTCTACGCCTTCACGGGGTTTATCTGCCATTGTTGCGGTACAGAGAACTTCTGTTTCACCGTAGCGAACAAGACAAGCACCGTTTGCAAGACCAGCCATTTTACCGGTTTCAATCACTAATTTTCTGCCGGCAACTTCTGTTTCAAAAGTTCTGAAGTCTTTGAAAAACATAATTTTTTTACCTCTTTTTATTTATTTCCGCTTCAATGGATTAGCAACAAAGAAAAACACAAAAAGCTTGTCCTTTTCTTTATCGCTAAAACCTAAATCAGCGGATTCACACAATATTATACCACAGTTTATGTGGAAATAAAAGCCTTTTTAAGCAGATTATTACTGCCTAAAAAAACGGCTAACGGGACAAACGGTTTTCCGTTTGTCCCATTGTTTTAAAGAATTATTTACGAAGACCAAGACGAGCAATGATTGCACGATAGCGTTCGATATCTGTCTTCTGAAGGTATGCAAGAAGGTTTCTTCTGTGACCTACCATTTTAAGAAGACCGCGACGAGAGTGATGGTCCTTCATATTGTTTTTAAGATGTGCGTTAAGGTCGTTAATTCTTTTTGTAAGAACAGCGATCTGAACTTCGGGAGAACCTGTGTCGCCTTCATGAGTAGCAAACTCTTTAATGATTGCCTGTTTTTCTGCCTGTGTCATTTTTTTCACCTCATTAATATATTCCCAAATAACCCAGTAATACGGCAGGTGAACGCCCTTAAAAATAGGCTTACTCCATACTCCGAGTCATAAGGCTTTGCTATTATATCACAAGGTTTTGGAAAATGCAAGTGTTTTTTTTTTGAGATGCCGGATGCCAGATCCCAGATGCCAGAATAGCTGCCAGTCGCCAGTCACTAGCCACTGGAGAACAACAAACCCGTAGGGTACAGGCTTGCCTGTACCGTAGAATAAAGTCACCGGCTTCTGTATATAAAAAGTATTGGAGGATTTAATCAGCAAAACTCTTTTTTATTTTAATATATTGCACAGCTTTTGTCACGAAATCCACAAACAAATATATTCTTACCCAACTGTAAATGCTGAAAACTATGTTTACAACTGTAATTATAGCTTGCTGTATATCGAAATGCGTATAATTCATCATTTTTTCTATAATTAAGGGTGAACTTATATATTCGCCCATCCATAAAAAAGCAAACCCGATAATTGCAGCAATAAAATTCCTTTTGAATTTCTTATTTATTTCAACATCATTTTTTGAAAGCTTAATAATAGAAAAAATAATTAAGAATAAGATAACAATAAATTGTACCCAGCCGATTGCCAGTCTGCCGTAGTTCATATTGTATTCCCATTCCAAAGTTTGCTTTATTACACTCCAGCTTATTCCCATTGCAAAGCGAATATATAAATCTGCTAAAGGAATAATTGCCCAAAGGCAATAAAAGAAATGATTGGTTTTTGCTTTATAGTAAATAATACTACAAGCGAAAAGCGGTATTGCAACAAAAAATCCTGCTATTCCTAAGCCTAACAAAAGAAAAACAAAAATTGAAATTACACCTGCAATTAAAAGACCTTTACCGATTTTCTTTTCGCGGGTGTTGGTTTGTATATTTGGGTTTTGTTCGGGAGTATTTACTACAAGTATATCTTTTTCTTGATTTTTTATTAGCTCATCGAGAGATACATTAAAGATTTCTGCAAGCTTAACAATTTTTTCTAAATCAGGTGTTGAGTTGCCGTTTTCCCATTTAGATATAGACTGCCTTGAAACATTCAGTTCATTTGCTAAGTCACCTTGGGATAGGTTGTGTTGAGTTCGCAATTCATAAATTTTTTCACCGAGAGTCATAGTTCGTCACCCCTTTGTTTACGGGTTTATTATACTATGCAAAAAGGGGGTTTGTCTATCAAGAATACTTTAAAATTTAGCAACCAACAGTTGCAATTTGCAAAAAGTGCGGAACACGAAAAATAATTCCGCATTCCGCACTCTGCATTCCGCATTTACATCTCTACCGCTGCTCTTTCAACGGGAAGGCCTTTTTTATAGCTTTCCATAAACAAGTTGAAGGATTCAACAATTTCTGCATCGGGTTCAAGAGTTGTCATTTTCTGTGTTGCAAAAATCTTGTTATCAAGATAATCGGGGAAGAACTCGTTTTCTTCTTTATTAGCTGAGAAAGCAGCAAGAACTGCAATACCCCATGCACCGCCTTCGCCTGCAGTTTCCATAACGGAAACGGGTGCATTCATGCAAGCAGCTAAAACGCTCTGACCGATAACGGGGGTTTTGAAGAAGCCACCGTGACCGAGGATTTTATCAATTTCAACATTCTCTTTATCAAGAATTTCCATACCGATTTTAATTCCGCCGAATGCGGTGAAGGTCTGAACTCTCATAAAGTTTGCAAGAGAGAATTTGCTGTCGGGTTCTCTTACGAAAAGAGGCTTACCTGTTTCAAAGCCTGTAAGAAATTCACCTGAGAAATAGTTATAGGAAAGAAGATTACCGCAGTCTTTATCTGCTTCTGCAGATTTTTTGAAAAGAGCAGTAAACAAATCGCCCATTGAACATTCTGCACCCATAAGGTCAAGAACTTCTTTAAAAAGATATGTCCAGGCGTTAATATCAGATGTGCAGTTGTTGCAATGAACCATAGCAACGGGTGCACCGTCGGGAGTTGTTACCATATCAATTTCACGATAAAGCTTTGAAAGGAGTTTTTCGAGAACAATCATAGCAAATACGGATGTACCTGCAGAAACGTTACCTGTTTTTACTCTTACGGAGTTTGTTGCAACCATACCTGTTCCTGCGTCACCTTCGGGAGGACACATGGGAATACCTGCTTGAAGGTCGCCTTCTTCGTCAAGAAGCTTTGCACCTGCTTCTGTAAGAACACCTGCAATTTCACCCGCAACGAGAACCTTGGGAAGAATTTCTCTGATTTTCCAGGGGAAGCCCTTTTCTTCAACGAGTGCATCGAATTTATCAAGCATTTTTTCGCTGTAATTATTGCCTTCCATGGGGAACATACCTGATGCCTCACCTATACCGAGAACCTTTTCACCGGTGAGAAGAGTGTGTATGTAACCTGCCAGAGTTGTGAAATATGCAATATCTTTAACGTGGTCTTCACCGTTTAAAATTGCCTGATAAAGATGAGCAATGCTCCAACGGTCAGGAATATTAAAATCAAATACTTCTGTCAACTTGCTTGCAGCTTCACCGGCAAGAGTATTTCTCCATGTGCGGAAAGGACAAATCAATTTACCCTCTGCGTTAAAGGGAAGATAGCCGTGCATCATACCACTGATACCGATTGCTTTAAGGTTTGTGAGGGTGATACCATATTTTTCTTTAACATCATTTTTAAGAGAGCCATAGCAACCCTTAAGACCTGCAAAGAATTCCTCTTCTGCATAAGTCCAGATGCCGTTTACAAGGCTGTTTTCCCAGTCAAAAGCACCAACTGCAAGAACCTCACCGCAGTCGTCAATAAGAACGCCTTTGATTCTTGTTGAACCAAATTCAATACCAAGTATTGCTTTACCATCGAGAATTAATTGTTTTTTGTCCATAATTATATCTCCTATATTTCAATATTTAATTCTTTAATTTTATCCCTCAATTTCTGAAAATCCGAAAGTGCATCGGGCTTGTTGAGAGGGTTTCGAAGGAGTGCAGCAGGGTGGAAAGTACCCATAAAAAGAATATTTCCTTTTTGAATAAACTCTCCGTGTTGCTTTGTAACGCGGAAATCCTCGGAAATAAGCTTTTGTGCCGCAATTCTGCCCAAACATACGATTATTTTAGGCTTTATAAGTCTTGTCTGGTTTCTTAACCATTCAATGCAAACGTCCTGCTCCTCGGGCTTGGGGTCTCGGTTCTGAGGCGGTCTGCATTTAACAATATTTGCAATATAAATATTCTTTTTTCGGTCAAGGTCGATTACATTAAGATATTTATCTAACAACTGACCAGCCTTACCAACAAAGGGTTCACCCTGCAAATCTTCGTTTTCACCGGGACCTTCGCCAACGAAAAGGATATCTGCATTTTCGTTACCTACACCGAAAACAAGGTTTATTCTAGTTTCTCCCAACGGACAGCTTTTGCAGCTTGAACAATCTGTTTTTAATTGTTCAAAGTTTTCGTATTTCAAAGGATTATCAACTCCTTGGGTGTGTTGGTAAGATTTTCATAGCCTTCTTCTGTTATAAGTGCCATATCTTCAATTCTTACACCGAATTTGTTGGGTATATATATGCCGGGTTCAACTGTAACAACATTACCAACCTGAAGAATAGCGTCGCTTCGAGGTGAAAGATTGGGTAGCTCGTGAATTTCAATTCCCACACCGTGACCTGTTCCGTGACCGAAATAATCGCCATAGCCTGCATTAGTTATAATATCTCTTGCGGCTTTGTCAGCTTCCTTGCAGGAAACACCTTTTTTTAGAATATCCAAAGCTGCTTTCTGAGCTGAAAGCACAATTTCATAAATTTTTCTCTGTTCGGCGGATACTTCACCAACCGCAACAGTACGTGTCATATCGCTGTGATAACCTTTATATACCGCACCGAAATCCATTGTTATAAAGTCACCGCTTTCAACAACAGTATCGTCGGGTACACCGTGGGGCATAGAGGTTTTTTTGCCCGTTACAGCAATAGTTTCAAAGGCAAGAGCTTCTGCACCGTGAGAAAGCATATAAAAATCAAGCTCAAGAGCAATTCTTTTTTCTGTGACACCGGGTCTGATAAAGGCGAGAATATGCTCAAAGGCATCTTCTGCAATTTGTTGAGCTTTTTTTATACACTCTATTTCATTGAGTGATTTTGCTGAGCGCATATTGCCGATAATGTTATCAAGTTTTTGGGAAGGAGAAATTTTAACAGGTGAAAAGATTTTTCTGAATTGAGAAAGCAGAGAAATGGTTAGTCGCTCTGTTTCCGTATATACCTTTTCAATATGTTTTTCTTCAAAAAATATTTTCACTTCGTTTGAAAGTCGGGTCAGGAGTTGAGCTTTGCAAGAGCTTATGCTTTTCTGCGCTGCCTCAATATATCTGCTGTCTGTGAAAAATACGGCATCATTTTTAGTTACAACTAAATAACCGTCGCTTGACGGAAAATCAGTAAAATATCTTCTGTTTTCGGGAGAGTGAATAAGGATTGCTTCGTGAGAAGTTTTCAGGAAATTCTGAAGCTTATTTATTTTCTCCATAATAGCCGTTCTCCTTTAAAAATGCTTCTCTGAGAGGAGCTTCTTTGATTCGGTTTTTCTTGTAGTGATTTTTCCAGAACCATTTGTTTTCAACGGGGTCAACAAGAAGAGGTACTGCTCCGCAACGGTTAGCAGCGGCAACATCCGTAAAAACCTGGTCACCAACCATACCGATTTTTTCAATAGCAACATTTAACTTTCTTGACATTCTCAGAAGTCCAAACGGTAAAGGCTTTTTTGCAAATGCGTGAAACTTCACATTAAAAGCCTTTGAAAACCAATAGGCTCTTATACGGGGAGTGTTTGTAACAATAGCAACCTTTATACCCGCAGCCTTTAAAGATTTAATCCAGGAAATTGCACCGGGAATTGTTGAAAGGGTTGCATCCTTAACGGTTGTGTTATCTAAATCGAAAAGAATTGCTTCAAGCCCTAATTCCTTAACAATTTCAGGAGTTATATCATTAACAGTATGGAACATATATTTAATTGTAGTATCTTTCTCTCTCATAGTATCGCCGCCAAATAATGTCAAATTACTACATTTTAGATAATACCATAAAAAAACAAAAAAGAAAAGATATGAAACCTAAAAATAAGGCTTCATATCTCATTTTCTTAATACTTTCTCTTACGAGCTGCTTCGGATTTCTTTTTTCTCTTTACAGAGGGTTTTTCATAATGTTCTCTTTTACGAACTTCCTGAATAACACCGTCTCTTGAAGTCTGTCTTTTAAATCTGCGAAGTGCGCTATCTAAAGATTCGTTTTCTTTAACTTTTACCTGACTCATTTATAGTTCCCTCCCTCCGCTGTTACCAACAAAGGTATAAATATCAATATACAGTTAGCATTATACTATGTCAAGGCGTAAGTGTCAAGAGGGAATTTTTAAAAAAGTGTAAATTTATTGAATGTTGGAAATTTGATTAAAAGCCTAAAATATAAACACCGTTAAACGCCGTTGCTTTATTCAGCCAGTCTGAAACAACTTGATAGTCTTTTGGTTTGTTCTTTTCTAAGGCTTTTATCATTTCATTAACCTGCTCGGGAGAATAATAGTTTATACCGGACCAATCAATTTCGCCACTTTTTAAGTTAGGATACACGCCATTTTTGAATATGGTTTTATAATGCTTATAAAAAGTATCCCAGTCATCGCCGTGCACATATAAAGAGTCGTTAAGCCAACAAGTGATTGTATCAGTATCTACAATTTTTTTAATATTTGTTCCTCTTTTCAGTTGGCAAAATTGTAATTCTAAAAAATCGGAGCCACCAAATTCTCTGCGTTCGTCTTGATTATTGAAAATATGAAATAACACGATAAATCACACTCCTGTTTTTATTGTGCCATGGCACCAATTTCAAACAATTCTATCAATGCAGGAACATCATCAACCAATGTTGAATAGACAATTTTTAAATCAACACTGCCATAATCATGGACTACACGATTACGCAAACCTGAAATATCTCTCCAGGGAATATCAGTTCTGCTCAATTTATATTCATCCGACATTCTTTTTGCGTTTTCAGAAACTTGAATTAAACGAAACAGCATTGAATCTAAAAGGACTTCGTTTTGTTCAAACTCGTCTTTAGATACATTTGACATGTGCTTTGAAATAAACTTAAGGTCTGTTAATATTTTTTCGATATAGTAAGCATCATTTTTCAGATTGTTCATACACTCTCACACCATCTTTTAATATTTCATCGATTAAAGCCTGATTATCTGCTAATTGTCGTAGGTCTAACAAATCAACTTTTTTGTGTAAGGTTTCTCTGAGTCGTTCTGCTATACCAAAAAACTTCAAGCCTACAATTTCAGTGGATATAATCAAATCAACATCACTTTTCTCTGTTGCTTTTCCTTTAGCATAAGAGCCAAACAGAATACAATATTTAACATCGTATTCATCCAATACAGCTTTACAGCCTTCTTTAATTTCATCTAATGTAAGTATGCCATGTTCTTCGTCCAAGACTATGTGCTTTTCAAGCTCGCTTACCATAGAACGATATTTAAGTGTTCCAACCTTGCTTTCATTCTTTTCATATTCTTTATAAGAACGCAAAGACACGCCTAAAATAGCACATGCCTCTTGTTGGGTAAGTTTCTTCGACAATCGAAGTTCTTTTAATGATGACATAATCTCATCTCCTTTAGAGCAGATAAATCGTATCTTATTACCATTTATATCATTTTTGCACTATTGAGTCAAGAGAAAAGTGCAAAAAATGCACTTTGTGTTTTGGTGGAAGGTGCAAATTATGTGCTTTTTTAGCTATCCAAACATTTTTATCGAATGTGTAAGATAGTAAGCAAGTTGATAAGTAAGTCAAAAAAGAAAACCATATAAAAACAGGTACTGTAAAGTGTCAACTCTACAGTACCTGTAATTTTTATTTCGCCATAGCGCCGATTTCCATCATGTAGCCACCGATTTGAGCACCAAATTCGGGAGCACCATCCATAATGAGCTTGCCTTGCTGAACAGATTCAAGCATATCGTCAATTGACATCAATATACCTAAAGCGCTGTCAAGGTTGTTAAAGCGCATTGTGAAGAAGGGGAGAGCGCGTTTATATTCGCCTCTGCCTGCTTTACTCTTACCTGCTTTAATTCTGATGTAAGCAGAAACAGAATCCTCACCATCAACCTTCCAGGCATAAACACGGTCGGGGCTCTTTGAAGTCCAGTCGTGGATTTCAGGGTGACCCATTTTGTTAAGTGTGCTGATACCTGATGAAAGAAGATAGAAATAGCATTTAACAGTAAGACGTTTGTCTTCTTCTTTTTCCGGCGGCTTTGCAGCTGTAAGAAGGCTTGACATTTTAAGAAGAGCCATCATAAATACGCCGAATTCATAAGCATTGTTAAGACCAATCATTTTGGGAAGTGTTGCAGGTCCGATTTTGCCTTTGAAGAAAGCATTCATAGACTCAACATTCTTGAATTGAAGCTCAACAAATTTCTGCTTTTTAACTCTGTATGCAACTTTGTTAGCGTGAACGAGCCATTCATCGCCGTTTACCATAAAGTGTGTTGCCCACTTTCCTTCGGGAGCATCCGGGTCAAGACAACTAACCTGATAAATGCAGTGAACTTTCTCAAATTTCTTTTTGAGAGAGGGAACATCTGCAACGATAGTTTTCAAGAGGGGCAACGCACCGCAAAGGAAGATTTTGTTTGTATATAATGCTTCCTGTGTGTTAGCCATTTTTATTTCCTCCTTAGAACTCGTCGTCCCAGTCGTTATCTTCTTCGAAATCGGCTTTCATTACTTCACGAACTGCTTCGATAATGCCGTTGGAGTCAATACCGAGGTAGCTCATAATGTCTTCGTGAAGACCGATAGGTGCGAATGTATCCTGAACACCAAGCTTTTTGAATGCGCAACCCTTACCGGATTCAACAACAACCTCTGCAACTGCACTGCCGAGACCGCCGATAACTGTATGGTCTTCAACTGTGATAATACGGCGAGTGTCCATAACTGCTTTAAGAACAGCTTCTTTATCAAGAGGTTTGATTGTGTGCATATCAAGAACGCGAACTTTAAGTCCGTCTGCTTTCTCAAGGAATTCTGCAGCCTGGAAAGCCTGGAAAACACAAGAACCGCAAGCGATAATTGTAATATCTGAGCCTTCGTGAACTTCAACTGCTTTACCTACTTCAAAGCCGTAGTTAGCATCTTTATAAAGAACACGGTCAAAACCACGGTTGATTCTGATATAGAAAGGACCGGGTGTGTTATAAGCTGCCATAACAGCATTATAGGTTTCATAACCATCAGCAGGGCAGATAACTGTAAGGTTGGGAATTGAACGAGTCAATGCAAGGTCGCAGATAGCGTGGTGAGTTGAACCTGCCTGACCGAAGGATGTACCTGAATGAGTAGCAATAACTTTTGCATTGATATTCTGGTAGCAAAGGTCTGTGTGGAGCTGGTCTGCTGAACGGAAGGATGCAAACTGAGAGAATGTTGAAAGGAAAGGAACAAGACCTGCCTTAGCCATACCTGCAGCAACACCAAACATATTCTGTTCTGCAATACCTACGTTAAAGAAACGATCGGGGAATTTCTTCTGGAAATCACCGATTTTTGTTGATTTTGCAAGGTCAGCAGTAAGAGCAACAACCTCGGGATGTGCCTCTGCCAACTCAACGAGAGCCTGACCGTAAATTTCGGCTGTGGAGAGAGATGTTGATTGTTCAGCTGTGTAACTTAATCCGCCTGCCATAATTATTCAGCCTCCTTTTCTGCACGTGCAACACGTTTCTGATAAGTTTCTTCAAGGGATTTTTTACCCTTTTCGTATTTTTCATCATCAAATGCACCGTAGTGCCATCTGAAGTCGCCTTCGATAAAGTCGATACCGCAACCCTTAACTGTATCGCAAAGGATAAGAACAGGTTTATCAGTTTCGTTTTCATAAGCAAAGTCAATAGCTTCGCAAAGTTCTTTAATGTTGTTACCATCAATTTTCTTAACGATAAAGCCGAATGCTTCCCATTTATCTGCAAGGGGTTCAAGAGCCATAACATCTTCTGTGTTACCGTCAATCATATTATGGTTACGGTCAACGAGAGTGATAAGGTTTGTAAGCTTGAAATGAGCCGCACTCATTGCTGCTTCCCAGTTGGAGCCTTCGTCAAGCTCACCGTCACCGAGAACAACGAATGTTTTATAGTCTTTTTTGAGAAGTCTTGCTGCAAGAGCAGTACCAACACCGATTGAAAGACCGTGGCCGAGAGAACCTGTTGAAGCGTCAACGCCTACAACCTTGTTTGAGTCAAGGTGCATACCCATTTTTGAACCTGAAAGGTTAAATGTTTTAAGCATTTCCTTGTCGTTGAAGCCAAGGTCGCAAAGAACAGGTGCATAAGCAATACCTGCATGACCTTTACTGAGAATGAATCTGTCACGATCCTCCCAATTGGGATCTTCAACTTTGATGTGCATATATTTGTGATAGCACACAGTCATAATGTCCATAACACTCATACCGCCACCGATATGACCTGAACCTGCCCAGTAAGTTGTGTCAAGGCAGAGGTTACGGAGCTCATTTGCTTTCTTTTCAAGAGCAAGCCACTCCTGTTTTGAAAGAGCCATAATAAATTCCTCCTAAAATTTATTTGATTAACCGAAAACCCGGTTTGATTCCTTAGCCTAATTCGGGATGATTTTTCTTAACTGCTTTGAAAGCATCTTCTGCAATTTCTATTGAGCGGTTAATATCTTCGTGGGTAAGGGATGCGTTAATGAAGTGGTTGTGGTGAGATGTGATAAACAAACCGCGGTTTACACATTCAGCTACCCAATCTTGATGAAGAAGAAGAGAATCATCATTTGCGATTCTTAAATAGAAAAGTGCAGGAGCGCCTGAAACAACAAGGTCAAAGCCATGCTCTGCACCGGCTTTTTTGAAGCCGTCTGTAACCTCTCTGCCCATAGCATCGAAAAGCTTTGGAGCATCAAGCTTTTTGAGCTTGTTGATTGTTGCAATACATGCTGCGAAAGGAACAGCACTCATCCAATAAGAGCCTGTGTACGAAAGGCTTGATGCAGCGTTTCTGAGGAATTCCTTACCGCAGAAAGCAGACATATTATAGCCGTTTGCAAGAGCCTTACAGAAGCAGATAATATCAGCTTCAAAGCCAAAGAAATGGTCACTACCTGCAAGGTCAAGACGGAAACCGCAACGAACGTCGTCAACAATGAGAACGATTTCATTTTTTGTGCAAAGCTCGCGAACTTCTTTCCAGAAGCCATCAATGGGGAAAGAGTTGTCGTTAAAGTTACCGTGATTATAAGGCTGAGCAATT
This sequence comes from Acutalibacteraceae bacterium, assembly GCA_045591525.1. Lineage (GTDB taxonomy): Bacteria > Bacillota > Clostridia > Oscillospirales > Acutalibacteraceae > DTU089. Next base: position 38,316 of record JAZNTA010000062.1, read on the forward strand.
ACTGCGGCAATTTCGCCTTCGTTTTCTGCAAGAAGCCTCTTGAAGTTTTCAATATCATCCCAAGGTGTATAGAGGTTGTTTGCAACATCCTCGGGAGTAACACCGGGGTAATCAAGCTTCTGAACCATGGGTGAAACACCGTGATAGAAGCCGTGGAAGAAAATAAGCTTTTTCCTGTGAGTATGAGCACGAGCTGTTAGGATAGCACCTTGAGTAGCATCGTTACCGTTCTTAGCAAAGAATGCCCAGTCTGCACAGTTGACTGTATCAACGAGAAGTTCTGCACATTCAACCATAATTTTATCGGGAGATGTTACACAGTTACCTTTCTTAATCTGCTCAATAGCAGCAGCATCAACATCCTCATCGCCGTAGCCGAGAACATTGGGGCCGTAAGCACACATATAGTCGATATACTGGTTGCCGTCAACATCCCAGAAATAAGAGCCTTTTGCTTTTTCAGAAAAGCGGGGCCATCTGTTAACGGGAATAAACTGACCTTCAGCAGGACCGAGATGTCCGTAAACACCTGAGGGGATTACCTGGGCAGCACGAGCATACCATTCGTCTGATTTTGTTGTTTTATATAACGGGAATTTATTACTCATTTTGCTACCTCCTTATGCAAGATATAATGCAACTCTGTCAAGTATGCGGTTGATGTTATCAAGCATACTTACAAGACCGTGCATTTCAATTTTACCTGTACCGATGCAGGTAAGAGCGTTAACTTTACCGTCAAAGAGAGCACGAGCAGTTTCGATTGAATCGAAAATCATAGCTGCACGATATTTTTCGGGAGCTTTTTTGAGAGTTACAAGACGATGGTCTTTAGCAACAAGCTCAACTGCGGGGCCATTTTTGATGCCGATGAGAACGCTACCGTCTGCAATATATTTTGCACTGAATTTGCCGACCTGGTCATTGTTACCAATTTGTGCTATAGCAACGCCGATGGTGTAAAGCATAAGCATTGTGCTTCTCTCGAAGAAAACGGGGTCTTTAAGGTCTTCTTCACTTGCTCTCATATATTTTGAAAGTAAATCTGTGAGGGCAGTAAATTCTTTAAGAAGGAATTTGATGTGAGTAAAGCCTTTTGAGGGGATGGGAGTTACTGTACCATCAATAAGACCATTGAATTTCTCACAGCTTGAGAAGGGGAGCTTAACATCACAGTTGCTGCAGCCCTGCTCCATACGGCATTTGCCGTTTTTGAAGTAAAGAGTAGCCGCAGGACCATCCTTAACCTCTAATCCGATTGAAATGGGCTTTTTGCCCTGCAGAAGCTCTGATGCTTCGGGAACGATTTCGCAAAGGTTTTCCAAAGTACCGAGAACCGCATACATATTTATGTACGCAAGTGTTTTTGAATCCATTAAATTTTGCAAAGCGATTGCCTCCTTTTTTAAAATAGAATTCAGTCCATTATATTTTAGCAGAGGTTTCGGGCAAAGTCAACAAATACCTGAAAATATTTAAAGATGAATATGTTGAAAAATTACACAAAAAATGAAATTTATTTCTAAAAGGGAAAAAATACGCTTTTTGGACTGATTTCTTATAGAAAGTTCATAAAAACCACGCAGATATTTTGTGTAGTTTAAATGTGAGCCGTTCTTGACATTTATAATTATTAATGTATAATAAAAGTGAATACAAATTCACTTTTGTTATCAAACTCTATTTTAGGAGGTGTCTTTATGGACACAAGATTCGCAATCAATGAGTATCATGACGCTGCAGCGGTAACAAAACAGCTTGACGAACTCATCAAAAAACCGATTTACACAATTAAACCCGATGTACTCAAGCAGTATGAAGAAGAGTACTATGACAAAAAATGTGCAAAAAGTAAGGAAATGATTGAAGAAGCAAAGCAGGTAATCCCCGGCGGCGTTCAGCATAACCTTGCATTCAACTATCCCTTCCCCCTTGTTTTCACAAAGGCAGACGGTATGATGCTCTATGACATTGACGGCAACGAGTATTTTGACTTCCTTCAGGCAGGTGGCCCAACAGTTCTCGGCTCCAACCCCAAGGTAGTAAGAGACCAGGTTATCGACCTTCTTAATACTTGCGGTCCTTCAACAGGTCTTTTCCATGAGTTTGAATATAAGCTTGCAAAGAAAATCTGCGACAGCGTTGAAACCTGCGATATGTTCCGTATGCTCGGTTCAGGTACAGAAGCTTGTATGGCAGCTATCCGTGTTGCAAGACTTGCTACAAAGAATAAAAACATTGTTAAAATGGGCGGTGCTTACCACGGTTGGTCTGACCAGCTCGGTTACAGTATCCGTGTTCCCGGTTCAAAATTTACTCAGGCACACGGTGTTCCGCTCTACCTTTTCAAGCATACTCAGGAATTCTTCCCCAATGACCTTGATTCCCTTGAAAGAGTTCTTCGCCTTAACCAGTTCCGTGGCGGTACAGCTGCTGTATTTATGGAGCCCATCGGTCCTGAAAGCGGCACAAGACCTCTTGACAAAGACTTCAACAAGGGCGTTGAAAGACTTTGCCGTAAATACGGCGCACTCCTTATCTTCGATGAGGTTGTTACAGGCTTCCGTATCGGTATGGCAGGTGCTCAGGGCTACTTCGGCGTTTCTCCTGACCTTACTATCTTCGGTAAAGTTATTGCCGGTGGTTATCCCGGTGCAGGCGGTATCGGTGGTAAGAAGGAATATATGAAATACCTCGGTGCAGGTCTTGATGCAAGTGGCGAAAAGGTTAAGAAAGCATTCATGGGCGGAACAATGGCTGCTACTCCTCTTTCTTGCGTTGCAGGTTACTATACACTTGAAGAAATTGACAAACAGAATGCTTGTCAAAAAGCAGGCGAAATGGGTGACAGACTTACTAAAGGTCTTCAGGAACTCATTAAGAAATATAATCTTCCCTTTGTTGCATTCAACCAGGGTTCAGTTTGCCACATTGACACAGTAGGTACAATGCACTACTCAATCAACTGGTCCAAACCTTGGGAAATCCCCGGTGTTCTTTCCGCAACAAGCGAAAGAAAGAAAGAAATGCAGCACATGGGTGCAGCATATATGGCAGAAGGTCTTGTTACTCTTGCAGGAAGCCGTCTTTACACTAATGCTCAGTACACACCTGAGCTTATTGACGAGGCTCTCAGAAGATTTGACAGAGTATTTGCAAACGTTGCAGTTAAAGAATAATTTTAAAAACAGAAAAGCCACGGTTTTTCCGTGGCTTTCTAAAACTCCCGAAAGGAGATACTTATGGATATTTTAGAAGCAAAAGAATTAGTCATTAAAGCGGGTCACGAGCTTTTGGCAGCAGGCCTTATTGTTAGAACCTGGGGTAACATCAGCTGCAGAGTTAACGATAAGCAATTTGTTATCACTCCCAGCGGTATGGCTTATGATGTTCTTACTCCCGATGATATTGTTCTTGTAAATATTGCAGACCTTTCTTATGAGGGTGATGTTAAGCCCTCTTCCGAAAAAGGTATTCACGCATCCTGTTACGAGCTTCGTCCCAATATAAATTTTGTTATTCATACTCATCAGAAGAACGCTTCTGTCGTAAGCACTCTCGGTCTTGATATCAACAATATTGATGGAGAAGATGCCGGAATTCTCGGCACAGATGTTCCCTGTGCATCCTATGGTCTTCCCGGTCAGCCCAAGCTTCGTCAAGGGGTTATCGGTGCGTTAGAGCGTTCAACATCCAAAGCAGCTATTATGAAGCACCATGGTGCGGTTTGCCTCGGCGAAAGCTATGAAGATGCTTTCAATGTTGCAAATGCTCTTGAAAGAGTTTGCGAGAAATTTATTGCTGCTCGTTGCGCTGAGGTTTCAGGTAAAGCAGTTGATACCTTTAGCGGTGTTGTTGATTATGTTACGGATGTTTTCAAATCAGGTAACAAATACAAAGCTGCAAAGGAATTTGCTCCTTGTGATAGTGAAAGAAAAGGTAACTGTTTCTTTGTTGGTGAAGAGGGCAAACAGGCAGCTATTATTGATACAAAGAGCGGTGCTTGGGTAGGCGGCGGAGAAATCCCCGACAGCGCAGATATGCACTGGGCAATTTATAAAAAGAGAGATGACGTTAAATTTATCCGTCACACAAAGAATGATTTCGTTGTTGCAATGTCAAGAAAAGGCAAAACAATGAAGCCTCTTCTTGATGACTTTGCTCAGCTTTGCGGACCGGTTGTTAAATGCGCAACATTTAACCCGGGCAACACTCTTAAAACAAGCAAAAAGGTTGCAAGAGCACTTGGCAACAAAAATGCAGTTCTTATTAAAGATAACGGTGCAGTATGCGTTGCAGGTAACCAGTACGATGCAGAGGCAGTTGAATTGGTTATGGAAAAAGCCGCAAAAACCGCAGTTGGCGCAGAGCTTTATGCAGATGTTAAGCCTTTAAGCGCACTCGATTCGAACCTTATGAGAATTATTTATAAATTAAAATATTCTAAAAAAGCTGGTAAATAAAAATTCCCCCTTGATTTTTCGTTGGAAAAATCAAGGGGGATTATTGTTGTTTTATATAGTAAACAAAGTATACATCGAATAACCGAATCCGCCTAAAAATGCAAGGATTAAAATAATTCTAACAACAAGACCGATTTTTTGTTTTGCGGTTTCTTTGCTAAAGCATTTGAATGTGTTGATAATTAAAACAGCACCGGCAAAGCAAAGCATTGATAAGAACCAGAAAAGGTATTTGAAAACCGCATCAGTTGTATTGAAAAATCCTACCTGATTAATGCTTTTTGCATAGAGGATTTCTGAAACGAGAATAACAACAAAACCAATAATCGCAACAGCTACTAAAATAAGAGGAATTATATTCATTTTAGTTCTGTCTGTTTCAGAAGCATTTGCAGTTTTATAAATCTTAGAACGCTTTGGAATAAAAAGTCTTTTACCCTTTTTATTTTCAAAGCTTATGTATTTTTTAAAGAACATATCTTTATGATATACGGCGTTTCGCCTTGCAATTAAAACAAAAATAAATGCTATAAAAAATGCTACATCCATATTTTTGACTCCTTATTTAAATTCGCTTATTTCATAGAAAACAACTGCATGGGGGTTGAGAGTTTTGTTGAGAACGATTTTTCCATTTTCAACCGTTGCAGTTTCTTCTGTGGGAACAAGCTTTGAGCATTCTGTATATTTAGAATAAAGCTCGTTGAAATAGATATCTCTTGCCTTTTCATCTTTGAGGGTAATAGTACTGTCAATTTCAGGGTCATCAGGTGACCATCCGAAGCAATCGTCACCGATGTTATAGGTTTTTCTGTCTTCAACCCATTCATCAAAATAGTTGCAATCATCATCTATTGTATAGGTGGTAATTTTTACTTTTTTGCCTTTGAATTGAGGGGCGTTTATATTAAAGGTAAGCTCCACATCGTGTTCATAATCCAAATCATTTTTAAAGTTATAAGCCATAATGTGAAGTGTGTTTGTTTCCTCGTTGAATGCGGAAACTGAATCAATTTCGCCACCGATAATAATACCGTTTTCTGTTTTTTCGGTATGTGTAAGCTTTGCGCCTGCCATTTTGGCGGCATTTTTTGCAACATGGTAGCTAACTGTGGGATTGCCCTGCAAAAATCCGTTTGAAAGATAAGACCAAGCTGAAAAATAAGCAATGTCATTATTGAACATCTGAGAAATAAGACGGGCATCATAGGCCGCCTGATAGGTATAACCGCAGGTGCGGGTCAAAAGCTCGTCAGTATTGGTACCGCTATTTACACCGCAGAGAATTCTGCCTTCATCAATACCGTAAATAAGGTCAGTTAAACCGTTGCTTTCAGCAACATTTCTTATGTAAGCAATTGTTTCGGGGAGAGTGTAGCCCTCGGTATATTCACCGGGAGTTGAATCATAGAAGGAAGCGGAAAGGTATTTAAGGGGGGAGCCTGTTTTACCTGTTTTATAGTTAGTTCCCTTTGCGCAATGTTCAATGAAAATTGCTTCATCCCATACACCTTCGGTTACAGTCATTGAATGAGCGCCAACAAAAACATCCTCGCCTAAAACATCGACAAGAGCCTGTGCGGTGTAGTCGTAAAGCTTGCAATAAGCCTCGGAGCTTTCTTTTGCAAGGATTTCGTCATCCTCGCTGTCAGAACCGACAAACCAATCGTAGTTTTCATATTCGGTCATAACACCGAAGCGCCATGTGAGTACCTCTTCTTTGCCGAATTCCTCAACGAGCGCCTCTGCAATTGCTTTTATGTAGTTATAATAAACATCAAAGTCATCAGGCGGATAGCGGTTCATATTAAAGCCCACATCGGTAGCTGCTTTTTCTGAATATTTAAGAGGAACGCTACCTAATTTGAGCATGGGTTTGCCGCCCAATTCCACAACGCCTCTGCAGTTTTCGATGAGGACTGTGAAATCATAGTCATCAAGAACTGTTCTGTCAAGAGGGTCCTTGAATAAGTCTCTTGTCTCTGTACCACCTGAGCATTGCATAAACTGAACATATTCAACAAACTCAAAAATATTGTTTTCCTCGTTAACAGTAGCATTTACAAAGGGGTTACCTTCAATAGACCATATATTCACATTGTTTACAACATTGTGAAGAGTATTGTGAGTTTTGTTGGTATCAACAGTAAAGGTGAATTTATTAAAAACACCTGTGGCAATAACACTAAAAACTGAAAGACCAACAATAATTACGGGAATAACAATGCAAAGAATACGTTTAAAAATCTTCATCAAATCACCTTATTTTTCAATAGCGGCTTTCTTAGTATTGATTTTATACAGAATCTCAGAATCAAATTTCTTTGTTCTGTCGTACCTGTAAATACCATTTAATTCCTGCTCAACATCTGTAAGCTGCGTATAACAGAAGCCAATCATTTTGGGGCAGTCAATTAAAGCGGTTGTAAGTCCGTCATAACGGGCATAGAACTCATCAAGACTTGTTGCGGCGTTGCCGTAGCCCCAAGCTTTTTTGCTGTCGTTTTCTTCAAATTCTTTAAGCTCAACTCTTATTCCGCCATATTCACTCATAAATACGGGCTCGCCTTTCCAGGTTTGGCGATGGCTTTGGTGGTCGAAAAGAACATTTTTATTTGTAAGGTCTTCATAATGGCCTTTGAAAAGCTCGCAATCCTGGTCGTAATCGTGAACGTCAAAAATATCTGTTTCAACGTGGAAATTACCGCTTGTGTCAATGCAGGGTCGGGTTTTATCAAGGTTTTTAACAGTTCTGTAAACTATTCTTAAAATGTCATCATCTTGTTTTCTGCCGTTAATATCCCATGTTTCGTTATAAGGACACCAACCGATTAGAGCAGGGTGGTTGAAATCTCTTTCGATTTCTTCTTCAATTTCAAGAAGGAAATATCTTAATGACTCAAAATTAGTGTGGTCTGCACCCCAGTTGCCGTGCTCACCCCAGACAATATAACCTAATTCATCGCAATAGTGGAGGAAAAGAGGCTCGAAAATTTTCTGATGAAGTCTTGCACCGTTGAAGCCAACCTCCATTGAAAGAAGAATATCATTTTTAAGTGCTTCTGCAGAGGGTGCGGTATAAATTCCGTCAGGGTAGAAGCCTTGGTCAAGAACAAGTCTTTGGAAAACGGGCTTGCCGTTAATGTTAATTGCTTTATCTGTAAGCTTAACCTCACGAAGACCGAAATAGCTTGAAACTTCGTCACCGCCAAAGGAAAGGTTAAGGGAATAAAGTCCGCCTTTACCAACTTCCCAAAGATGCTTTTCGGAAAGGTTAAGAGTGATAGTTGCAGTCTGACCGAGAGCTTCGGTTGAAGCGTTGCCTACCTCTTTGCCGTCCCAGAAAGCAACAGCAGAGAATGTGCCGTTGCCAACAAGCTCCGCGTGAATTGTGAGGGTACCGTCTGTAATATTGGGGTAGTATTTAACTGATTTAATATAATTTTCGGGGCAGAATTCCATATAAACTGTCTGCCAGATGCCTGTTGTTCTTGTGTAGTCGCAGTCATGAGAATAAACAAGCTCACTTTGTTTACCGCGTGCCTGAAGATGTGAACGGGTATCGTCCTCAGCGCAAACTGTAATGATGTTTTCGCCAACTTTTAAGAATTTTGTTGCATCAATTCTGAAAGATGTGTAACCACCGAAATGCTCGCCTGCAAGCTCACCGTTAACATAAACACTTGCGTGAAAATCAACTGCACCGAACACGATAAATGCTTTACCTTGTAACTGCTTTTCTGTGATTTCAACTGTTCTCTTGTACCATACTGCTGCCATAAAGTCTTTATATCCTATACCTGAAAGCTCACTTTCAGGGCAGAAAGGTACATTAATCTTTTTTGAAAAGTCTGCATTTATATCAAAAAGCTTTCTGTCTTTACCGCTGTTGCCGAAGTCAAATTCAAAATCCCATTGGCCGTTGAGAATTATATAGTCATTTCTTTTAAAATTCGGATTTGGATGTTCATTTCTGGGTATCATAGATAAATTCCTCATTTCTTCAAGTATATCAAAAGCACCGCTATATCAGCAGGGGAAACACCGCTTATTCGGGAAGCCTGACCAATAGTTTCGGGTTTGATTTTCTTTAATTTTTCTCTTGCTTCAAGGCGAAGATTCTGAACATCGTCATAATCAATGCTTTCGGGAATCTTTTTAACCTCAAGGCGTTTTTGCTCTTCAACCTGAGCTAACTGACGCTTGATATAACCTGCATATTTAAGGTTGATTTCAACCTGCTCAAAAACCTCACGAGGCAGGTCAGGTCGCTTTTTATCAAAGGGAGTAAGGAGTTTATATGAAAGCTGAGGTCTTTTGATAAGTTCGGAAAGTCTGCACCCCGTAACAGTCGGTGCAGTTCCTGCCTCTTCAAGAACCTTTGAGAGCTCCTCGGATGGCGGAATAGTGATTTTTGAAACTCTTTCGGTTTCTTCTTCAATAAGCCTTTTCTTTTCCTGAAGTTTGTCATATCTTTCCTGACTTATAAGACCGATTTCATAGCCCATTTCAGTAAGCCTTAAATCCGCATTATCCTCTCGGAGAATAAGTCGGTATTCACTTCGGGAGGTCATCATTCTGTATGGGTCACGGCAACCTTTTGTAACAAGGTCATCAATAAGAGTGCCGATATATGATGTGCTTCTGTCAAGGGTGAAAGGTTCTTTTCCCTGAACCTTACGAGCAGCGTTAATACCTGCAATGAGACCTTGTGCGGCGGCTTCTTCATAGCCTGATGAACCATTGAACTGACCTGCACCATAAAGTCTCGGGAGATTGGTGAATTCGAGAGTTGATTTAAGTGCGAGAGGGTCGACACAGTCATATTCGATAGCATAAGCGGTTCTCATTACCTTAACATTTTCAAGTCCCTTGATGCTTTTTAAGATTTTTAACTGCACATCTTCGGGAAGCGAAGAGGAAAGACCTTGAAGATAAAGCTCTTCTGTGCGAAGCCCGCAAGGCTCAATAAATACCTGATGGCGTTCTTTTTCCGCAAAACGGACGATCTTATCTTCAATACTGGGACAGTACCGTGGGCCGACCCCTTCGATCTTGCCTCCGTACAAGGGAGAACGATGTAAATTATCTAAAATGGTCTGTTTTGTTTCAGGGGAAGTCCAAGTAATATGGCAACAGATCTTGTTTTGCAACGGTTGCTCGGTACGGAAAGAAAACGGAATAACGGGATCTTCCCTCGGCTGTTCCTCCGTTTTTTCAAAATTAATGCTGGAGCGCAATACACGCGGCGGCGTTCCCGTTTTGAAGCGGCGCAACGAAACACCCAGATCCAACAAGGATTGTGTCAATTCGGTCGCCGCAAACATTCCGTCAGGTCCACCGTCGTATGAAACGTCGCCTACAAAGATCTTGCCGCGCAAAAAGGTTCCCGTTGCCAAAATCACCGCTTTTGCC
>JAZNTA010000063.1:0-1753 GCA_045591525.1 Acutalibacteraceae bacterium
GTTTATGTTATAACAGCCGGTCACGATTATAACGACTCTGCCTATGTTTTAAAAGACGATGGTCGTATGCCTGTTGAAGGTACAGATTATAACGATTTGTGTGAAATGTATCGTGATTTTGGTTATGGTGATGCTATTGCATTTGATGAGCCGACACACTCTTATGTTGTAGAAATCAGTAGTGGTGTCAGAATGCTCGCAATTCATTGTGACAGTAAGGGCCAACCAAAAGGTACGATGGATGACAGACTTATGGCTTGGGCAAAAGAACAGCTTGATAAGGCAAGAAAAGACAACTGCTCTGTTTTTGCAATTTGTCACTATCCGATTATTCCACCTGTACCTGTTTTTGAGTTAGTTGGAGATGCAAAAATAAAGGATTGGAGAAAGATTGCTTCGTTTCTTGCTGATAACGGAGTTGAACTTGTGCTCACAGGTCATATGCATATTCAAAGCATAAACGAGTTTTATTCAGAAAAAGGCAACCGCCTCATTGATGTATGTACATCTGCTCTTGTGGGAAGTCCTGCAAAATACAGAAAAATCACCATAGATGAAAATTCTGTTCTTAAGGTTAAATCACTTGATGTGCCTGATTTTGGATGGGACTTAAACGGTCTTACACCTCAAGAGTATTTTGATAATCATTTCTCTTCTGCGATTGTTGCAAGAGTACGTGGCGCACTGGGCGGTGGAAATGGAATTGTAAAGCACCTTAAGGCATTTGCAAGAAAGCGCTTTGACAAAATGACGGTTAAGTCATTAAAGCGTTTGCTTTGCTTAAAACGAGATAAAGAATTTGACAAGAAAAAGTTTTCAGATTTTGTTGGTGAAGTCGGCTTAAGCATATTCACAGGTGATATGCCTTATGTTGAGGGGACAGCAGGATATAACCTTCTTGCAGGTATTCTTGACAGGTTTTCATTTGTGCTTAAAAAGGTTGAACCTAAACTTAGCAAAAATGGTGAAAAAATTGATTTAAGAAGTATGCTTCTTAACACTATCGGAAACAATAAAGACTTTTCGGATAATAATGCCGAATTTACACTTAAATAAATTCACAATATCGTAAGGTGAATAATATGTTATATAAAAAGAACGTTGAAAAATCACTAAAAACAGAACTTTTTAAAAATCCTACATCTGAATTCCGTGGAACACCTTTCTGGGCACTTAACTCATATTTGACAAAAGAAGAATTATGCCGTCAGATAGATGTATTCAAGGAAATGGGACTTGGCGGATTTCATCTTCACGTAAGAACAGGTCTTGAAAACGAGTACCTTAGTGAAGAATATATGGAACTTGTCAAGGATACTGTGGTTAAAGCAAAAAATGAAGAAATGCTTGCATGGCTTTATGACGAAGACCGTTGGCCATCGGGTGCTGCAGGCGGACTTGTGACAAAAGACGAAAAATACAGAAGCAGATGTCTCTTTTTCACTCCTTTCAGAGAAGAAAAACACAGTGGTATTAATGACTATTGGGTAAACAAAAAAGAAAATCCTATTGCTTGCTATGACATAATTCTTGACAGTAACGGTTTTCTTTCTTCTTACAAAAAAATCGGTGAAAATGATGAGGCTGAAGGTACAAAATGGTATGCTTTTCTTGAAATAGCAAATCCTTCCAGCTGGTATAACGGACAGACATATCTTGATACACTGAGCAGTGCTGCAGTTAAAAAGTTCGTTGAGATCACTCACGAAAAATATAAAGATAAAGTGGGTGATGAATTTGATAAGACCATTCC
>JAZNTA010000064.1:0-2462 GCA_045591525.1 Acutalibacteraceae bacterium
CTCATTAAATCCGCTTACAAATGCTTTATAACTGCAAATGTAAGCGAAATATCCCAAAAATCAATACACCTTTGGGATTTGTACAATGCCCTTACGTGGCGATTGAGGGAAAGCCTCGCCCAAATAAACGGCATAGAGCTACTGACAATCAAAGACACCGCATTGCAGCTTGTATTTACCAAGAAAAAAGGTAAAGAGTGAGAAGTTTTACAAAACTCCGTTTGTAGAAATAGGATATATTTCTCTATATGGAAACTTGACAATTTAATTGTCGATTTTCGGCTGCACTCGCGATAAAACATTCAAGCGAGATTGATATTTCGTTCGCTTGCACAAATGTTAAAATATTAAATTTATGGCAATTTGATAGTTTACAAATAAATTATTCTTGTTATTTTTGTAAACCCAAAATATAAAACCATGAAAGAGATATTTCCAATAAGATTAAAACAGGCACGCATAATGCAAGGGCTATCAATGGACTCCCTTTGTGAAAAGGCGAGCTTTGCACTCAGCAAACAAGCCATTTCAAAATATGAGACCGGGAAAATGATGCCTGATAGCAAGTCTCTGATTATTTTGTCAAATACGTTAGGAGTAAGCATTGATTACTTCTTTCGCCCTATTGCTGTGTCTATTGACAACGTTGAATTTCGCAAAAAGTCAAAATTGGGTGCAAAACAAATAGATACTATCAAAGAATTAGTTAGAGATAAATTAGAACGTTATTTTGAAATAGAATCTATCATTGATATACAAACTGAATTTAAGTCGGTATATGATAATGTCTTGATTCAAGGAGAATATGATATTTTCCCCATAGTTGCCCGAATTAAAGAAGAATGGAAACTTGGTGAGGATGGCATCAATAACCTTATCGAAATTCTGGAGGAAAACAAAATAAAAGTTATTGAGATAGATGCACCTGATAGCTTTGACGGATTAAGCGGATATGCTAATGGTAAAAATCCTGTAATTGTACTCAATAAGAATTTCGATAGTGAACGCAAACGTTTCACTGCATTGCATGAATTGGGACATTTGCTTCTCAACTTTGACAATTCAATAGACGAAAAGCGAATTGAAAGTTTTTGCAACTTATTTGCAAATGAAATGCTTATCTCCAAAAGCGTATTCATTCAAAAAATTGGCATGAACCGAAAGGATATTTCATTGCAAGAGCTACAGGATATTCAGTTTCAATTTGGAATATCCATTGATGCTTTGATGTACAAAGCAAAAGAACTGAATATTATAACCGATGCTCGATACAGAACTTTCTGCATCAAGAAGAACCAAACTAAAAGATTCAAAGAAGAGGTAGAAAAAAGTCGTTATAAACAAGAAGAATCCAATCGCTTCGTACGTTTAGTATATCGTGCTTTGGCAAGCGAAATTATTTCTATATCAAAAGCAAGCTCGCTGCTGAATATTCCAGTAAATGCAATCAGAAATCAGCTAAACTTGGTATAGTATGGAAATTGTAGTAAATGACACAAATATATTCATAGATCTTTACTCAATAGGATTGTTGGAAGAATTCTTTGAATTACCGATAACAGTGCATACAGTTGATTTTGTCATCAATGAACTAAAAGAACCTGAACAACTCAAGGCCATAAACGAGTTTATCAAGAATGGTAAATTGAACGTTCAAAATTTTGACACGAAAGAACTGATTGACATTATCGATTTACAGAGCAGAGCCGGTGGTAATGTGTCTATTACAGATTGTGCTGTGTGGCATTATGCAAAGATTAACAACTATGCATTGCTAACAGGCGATGGGCAGCTACGAAAAAAAGCTATAGAAACAAATGTGACTGTTAAAGGCATTGTATATGTATTTGACTATTTGGTAGAAACAAAAATACTCTCACCTCAATTAGCGATAACAAAGATACAGAATTTAATGAATATCAATGCCCGATTGCCCAAAACGGTAATTCAAGAACGCATAGAAAAGTGGAGCAATACATAAGGCTCCACTTTTTTACGTATTACAAAACTCCTATAATTACAACGCTTTTATAAGGTTTTCAAGTTTATCGAGGTCGCGAGCATCTACTTCAATGTCAAGTATATTACCGCTCCTGTCCACAACTCTATAGAACGGATAGCCGTCAATCTTAAGATATTCCCCAACTGCAAGCTGCTGTATATCAGGCAAGTTATAGTGATAGACATTCTCGCCTGTGACATTGAACAACTTTATCGTGTTCTCCCACGTTTCAATAGGGCTTTGGTTTGCCAGGTAGAGATAAGCTATATCGTATTTGTTCAGGCGTTCATATTCCTTTTGCGATTCCGATAGTGCTTCCCTGCAAGGGGCACACCACGTTCCCCATACATCAATGATGACAACCTTTCCTTTCAAGGGTTCAAGTAACTTGCGTAGAATCCCTTCGCCATCGGAAAGGCCTGCAACATCGTTGTGGCTACGCAGGCTTGCAGCGTGATGC
>JAZNTA010000065.1:0-1696 GCA_045591525.1 Acutalibacteraceae bacterium
ATCGTGATAACTCCAAGTCCACCAACCTGTATCAGAATCAGTATAACAATCTGCCCAAAAACACTCCATGTTGAAGAAGTTGGCAGTGTTACGAGCCCGGTAACACAGGTCGAAGTTGTTGCCGTGAATAGAGCATCGATATACGGCACTGCTATCCCGTTAGTTGAGCTTATCGGCAGTGCCAGAAGAACACTTCCGATCAATATCACCAGAAGAAAACTCAATAGTATAATTTGAGTCGTTGTAAATCTAATCCTTTTCATACCATTTTACTCTCCGTGGACAAATACGGTTCCTGAGCAGTTTGCAGTTGCTTAAGCTCAAAATATCAACCACTCTTTTTCTATGATTTCGTAGTCAATCCCATATTCATCGCAAAATTCTTTGAGTTTTTTCATTGCTTTCATATTCGGCTTGGCTTTATTAAGTTCCCAACGATTGACTGTTGAAAGAGCAACGTTTAGCTTCTGTGAAAAATCCTGCTGTGTAAAAAAAGCCTTCTGCCGAGACATTCTTATAGCATCTCCTAAACTCATTTGGCGCCCTCCTTGCACTATTTAAGCATTGTTATAGCATAAATTAGGCGTTTTGTCAATGCGATGCACTATCTTGTATTTTCCTTTTTTGTGAACACCCATAACGGCAAAGAACCCACAGAAAAGTCTGTGGATACTTTTTGTTCTCAATCGAGCATTTTGTATTCAGTTACTGCTTTTAGGAAGGCTTCGAGGTTGCCATTGAGTATCAGATCGGCGTATGCAATCGGGTCATTGCAGATAAGATAATCAAGCTCTGACCGCTGATACATGTTGTCTGCTATCTCATTTTCAACGGCAATGGTATCAATGGCAATCATAGTGCCGTCTGAAAATTTCAGCTCCACACAGACCGTGTCAAAGTTAAACTCGTATGATAATAGACGCTTCATAGTAAATCCTCCGTGATTTCAAGTTTAGATAGAAAAAGAACGATGCTAAGTCTTTCGACTCGGCATCGTTCTTTTCGTTGCTGTTTTCCAATCCTGTAAGACAGATGCCGTAAAATTATGATTTTTACGGAATTACTGTCTTATCGGCACACGGGGAAGCATCAGCGCGTTTTTGCTTCTTTTTCCATGGGAGGATAAAAAATGTAAAACTGCGGCCGTTTTTTTGTGAATGAAAAACGCAGAACGGCAGGCTTCTTCACTTTGAATTTTGCTCCCTGCGTAGGCTTTGAAACCGAAAAAACGGTCGCCTATGCTGTTTAGTCATATTTACTGAAATAAAATGAAAATTTTTACTCTGTGTCCTGAATTTTTGATATAGAATATTGACAATGATAATACCTATGTGTTAATATTGTAACATAAAACGTACCACGGTACGCGATAGAAATGAAAAAGGAGTGGTGATTTGGCGAATATAAGAAATGAAGCCGAAACAAAAGAGCTCTACAGAAAGATTCTGACGGCGGCAACGGCTATCTTTATGCAGAAGGGCTTTGAGCGTGCTACACTGGCGGATATAGCAAAGCTGTCAGGCGTAAGCAAAAGAATGATTATTTATGAAATGAACAGCAAAGAGGAAATTCTCAGCCGGCTTGTGACGAAATTTCTTGACGGAGTTACGGCGGCATCAGATGCTGTTTCAAAAAAGCTGACTGATGACCCTGTGCTTATTCTTATTGCCAATGAGGTTTTACAAGTCTATATGGC
>JAZNTA010000066.1:0-1778 GCA_045591525.1 Acutalibacteraceae bacterium
GCTGTTGCTGAAATATGTTCTGCAGTAATGCTTTTAAGATAATTAAGATATTCAGGAAGTCTCCCTAAAGTTGCTTTTGAGACAATCGGTTTTTCCATTATTGCTACCTCCTTTATCTCAAGCCTTGCATATTCTATCAAAAGCTTCACTTTTTGGGAATTATAAGAATGTTATATCGGTAATATATTTATCGATATAACGCTTATCGATAAAAAAAGAAAACTGCCCCGAAGGACAGTTTAAGAATTTGATTTATTCAGATGTTTCCGTTTTGACTCACAAAGCTCAGTAATGAACTGTTTATCCAGTTTAGTAAGCTTATATCCGTTTTTGTATATCAATACATCCTTATAAACCTTTTTGTTGTCAACGCATTTTCTTTGAACAAGATTATATCTGTCAAGCACCTTTTGTGGTGCAGGTGATACCCACATAAATGTATCGGGATTTTCAGAAAGAAGATCAAACTGACTTGCTCTTTCAAATATAAATATACGGCGTTCAATATTATCAGGCAACTCCTCCTTAACAACCTTTGATAAGGGAAGTGACGGAACATAAGGGTCGGCGTGAGCAATTTCTATGTAGTCTGTCAAATCATCAAAGGTAATTTCATCAAGCTCGGCAAGAGGACTGTCCGCACTCATAATAAGACTGTATGAAAACTCCGTAACCATTTCATAAGAAAGGCCCTTTTCTTCAAGCATTGTTTTGAAATATTTGTCATAGTTTTCAGCATAGCGGATTATGCCAAGTTTATAATCGTGGTTAAGAATGTTGTTTATTGTTCTTTGGGAATTGGTTTCTTTATAAAATATTTCTGCAGGATCAAAGGAAAGATTTTTAGAAAACTGAGCAAAGGCCTCGGAAATATAGCATGCCCTCGGTACAGAAATTGAAAACTTCTGTTTTTTCACCGCACCGTTCTTATAAATATCTTCAACCTGTTCAATCTGCTTTAATATGTTTTTTGCATAACCGATGAAGTTCTCACCTTCAGGAGTCAGAAACATACCTTTAGAGCTTCGGTCAAAAATTGTAATTCCCAAATCAGCTTCAAGCTCTTTTATGGAGCGACTTATATTGGGCTGAGCAATAAGAAGGGTTTCAGCGGCCTTATTGAGTGAGCCAACCTTTGCCACTTCCACTGCATACTTCATATGTAAAATATTCATTTCGTGCCTCCTTATCTTTGAGATGTGAATAATTATACCATGTAATTCTATATTTATCAATTCATATTTCTGTTAAATATTGACATCTAACAAAAAATCTGTTTATAATTATAATAAAATAAATGCAAAGGACATTTCTATGAATAAGATTACAATTATCGGCACAGGAAGTGTCGGTTCAACAATAGCATACACGCTTACCGCAACAAATATTGCTTCAGAAATCGTTATGATTGATGTCAACGACAAAAAAGCTATGGGTGAAGCACTCGACATCCGTCAGGGTACACCCTTCTGTGCTCCCTGCTCTATTTATGCAGGCAGTTATACCGATGCAAAGGATTCTGACATAGTTATCATTACATCCGGCGTTGCAAGAAAGCCAGGTCAGACAAGGCTTGACCTTGCTCAGATAAATGTTGACATTCTTAAAAGCATTATACCGCAAATAACTAAATATGCTCCCGATGCGACCTATGTCATAGTAAGTAATCCCGTTGATATTCTTACTTACACATTCTGTAAATGCTCCGGCATTCCCGAAGAAAGAATAATAGGCTCAGGCACTATTCTTGATACGGCAAGACTCAGAAGCCGTCTTGC
>JAZNTA010000067.1:0-14477 GCA_045591525.1 Acutalibacteraceae bacterium
AGTGAAAAAGTAAAAATCGACATCCTTCTTTCGAAGAATGTCGATTTTTGGTGCGAGAGACGGGACTTGAACCCGTACGGGATTACCACACGCCCCTCAAACGTGCGCGTCTGCCGATTCCGCCACTCTCGCGAGTGCTTAAATACTATATCACCAAAGATTTGTTTTGTCAACTGTTTTTTGCAAAAAATTAAAAAATTTTTATTGTGGCTTTTCACTCTGTTTTTCGGTGGCATTTTTGGCTTTGTTTTTTATTTACCAATTATAAATTTATCAGTTTCTTTTAAATCCAGAAGCGTAATAATATCTTCAAAATTCTCTTTTACATTTTTAAATGCTTCTAATTTATGTGAGTCGCTTCCAAGATAAAATTTGCAGCCGCAGTCCTTTGCTATAAAATAGGGTCTTAAAAGAATATCTTTTTCTTCTTGGGAAAGGGCAAGGGTTTTCATATTCAGTTCAATTCCAACGCCTTTTTCCGAACATTTTTGGAATAAATTGTAGAGGGTTTCATCTTCAATAAGTTTTATAACCTCGGGAGTTCTCCTTTTAAAAATATGACCGCAGGTAAGGTGGGCTATACCCGTTTTATGCCAGGGTAAATCCTTTTTCAAAAGCTCATTAAGCCGTTTTATCCAATGTTCTGCCGCATCCTCAGGGTTTTGGATTTTTTCTTTAACCGTATTTCCTGCTAAGTGCAGATGTGTTGTTGGTATAACTATAAAATCTAAAGCATCAAATCTTTCTTCACTAACGCCCAAATTATATTCATAATCCATATCCGCTTCTGCACCGAATAAAAATTCTATATTTTCATCTTGCGGTAATGGAAGAACCTCCGCAAGACAACTGAATTGTTGTTTCGGATGCCAATCTGCAGGACTTTTTACTTTTTCATCCCATAAATGATTAGTAAGGCATATTTTCTTTAAGCTGTTTTCTTTTGCATATTTCAAAATATTTTCGGGTGTTTGATTTTCATCGTGACAACAAGGTGAAATAGTTGAATGAATGTGAAAATCGTGGTCTGCAATATATCGCATAAATATATCCTTTCATTTATATAAAACCGCAACTCCGAATTAACGGGGCTGCGGGAAAATTTGGTTTTATGCTACAACCTCAAAGGGAAATTCTTCCTCTGTAAAGCCGAGAATGTAAGCAATTCTTATGGGAATTTCGTAGTTGTTGAGAACTTCGCCATTCTGAATAAGCACTTCTGAACCATAAACGAGAACGGGGACATTTGCATCAGAGTGAGAACCTGATGTAAAAGAATATGTTCCGTCTGAGTTTGCAACAATAGCACCTGTTTCGTGGTCAGCAGTGATAACAACGAGGGTTTCACCGTCTGCTTTTGCATAATTGAGCACATATTCAATAGTTTCGTCAAATTCTTGAAGAGCTTCGGTCATATTTGCATCTTCATTGCTATGAGAATGCTTATCAATATGAGCACCCTCAATCATAAGAAAGAAGCCTTCTTCGGTATCATCGAGCAGGTCAATTGCCTTCATTGTCATCATTTCAAGGTTAGGAGTATTGATATCAGAGGGTGTAAGTGTCCAGAGGGCATTTGTGAACTGTGCAAAGCTACGGCTACCCTCTTCTAAAGCCAACATTTCAGCGGTTGTTGTGACATAGGTGAAGCCATTATTTTCTGCATCGCTCTTGGTTGCAACGCCATTCTGAGCACCCCAGATTAAATCTATATCGGATGTAAGCTGGTCTTCTGTAATATCTTCTGTGTTACCTCTGTCGGAAGAATGAGCAGAAAAAGAAGCGGGAGTTGCACCCGATGTTTCATCGGTTGTGATAACACCCGTCATTTTACCGCTTTCAAGGCAAAGCTCAGTAAGGTTTTTGGGATGGGAGAAAACATCCAGGGAATCCATAGGATAAACGCCGATACCACCGTTATATGTTCTGACACCTGTTGCCAAAGCAGTACCTCCTGCGGCACTGTCTGTAACGGCATTTGTGAAAGAACGGGTCATAGATTCACCTTGATAAGCAAAGGTATCCATTGTAAGCTTAATGGTTCTTTCATTTTTAGCTTTTTCCAAATGGTTAAAGCCCATACCGTCACCGATAAGGTAAATAACATTTTTTATGTTGGAGTCAAGGTAATCTTCAGGTGCGGTTGTGGTTGCAGGAACAAAGAGTCCGAAGGTTGTGCCGAACATCATAGATAAGCTCATAATCAGTGATGCGAACTTACCCCACATAGAAGCGAAAATAGATAACATAATGAAACACCCCAAAATCAAGTTATTTTATAACTTAATTTTATATTAACTGTATAAAAAATGCAAGAAAAATATTACATTCAGAAAACTTGTTTTACTTACCGGAATATGCTAAACTGTTATCATACAATAAATTACATAGGAGAGTTCAAATGAAAAAATCTACTCTTCACTTCGGTGAATTTAAACAGTATGATAAAGTTTTTCTCACTGCCGATAAAGGAATTGATGTAGAAAATGTTCTTGATGTGGCATTTGACGGGGAAACACTTTACATAGCTCAGCCTGATGGCCTTATTGAATATGCAGACGGCAAGGTTAAGAAAGCAGCTGCAAAGGTTTCAAAGCTTTTTACAAGAAACGGCAAGCTTTATGCTGCAGTTAATAATTCACTTGCAGAGGTTAAAAAAGGAAAAATCAAAAAAATAGCAGATTTTGAGTCACCTGTTGTTGATATTTCTGTTGCTCTTGACGGTTCATTTTGGCTTATAACAGAAAATGCACTTTTCCTTATGGAAAATGGTGAATTTAAAGAAATTGTTGATTTGCCTGAAGATACAGTTTGCCTTGCAGCGCTTAATAATAAATCAAAATATGGCGAAACTGTTTATGTTGGCTCGCTTGTAGAGGGGCTTATGTCTATGAAGGGTAAGCGTCGCCACTGGGCAGAGCTTCTCCCCAATGTTACAGGTGTTTCAAGCCAAAAAATCAACTGTATTCAGATTGATGCCCTCGGTCATTTATGGGTAGGCTCCGATGAAGGCCTTAACATATATGACGGCAAAAACTATTGGTTCAACGGTAACGATTTCTATTCAGTTCCCGATGGCTCATTCAATGATATGTTTTTTGCCGCTGACGGTAAAAAATATTTTGCGACTAATACAGGTGTTATAACTCTTATTGAGGGTAAAATTTCATATTTCTCATATGGTGCGTGGCTTATGCACCCCACAGTAACTAAAATTGCTGTTTCCGATAACGGTACTATTGCTGCAGTTACACCTCGCGGTATCAGTGTTATCACATCTCAATATATGACACTTGAAGAAAAAGCTAATCACTATGATGAAATGGCTGTAAAATACTTTACAAGAAATGAAGGCTATCAGGTAGACAGAGTTCTTCGCAAATATGGCGATTTAGAGTCAGGTTGGCTTCCTAATTCGGATAATGACGGACTTTTCACAGGTCTTTACTGTGCTAGCCAGTGCTTCCGTTACGCAGTAACAGGTGATGAAAAAGCAAAGGCTAATGCCAAAAGAGCAGTTGAAGCAATGATTAAACTTACTGAGGTTACAGGTAAGCCCGGCTTCACCGCAAGAGCAACAAGATATTCCAATGAAGAGAATTTCGGTGACGGAAACAGAGAGGAATGGCACGCTTGCGAAAACAATCCCGATTGCGAATGGCTCGGCGAAACCTCAAGTGACGAAATGACAGGTCATTATTTCGCATACGGTATTTATTTTGACCTTGTTGCAGATAAAAAAGAAAAGAAAAAAATCGCACAGGTTGTAAAAACAATTACAGACCATATTCTTGAAAATAATTTCCACCTTTGCGATGTTGACGGCGTGCCTACAACATGGGCGAATTGGGAGCCTGAGCTTCTTAATAACGATGACCGTTGGTTTTATGAAAGAGGAACAAACTCTCTTGAAATGCTTTCTTTCCTTAAAACTACATATCACGTAACAGGGGAAGAAAAGTATAATGATGTTTATAAAATGCTTATCGAAAAGCATCACTATGCAATGAACTGCATTCAGTATAAGGTTGAAGACGGTCACGTGGCACATATTGATGACCAGCTTGACTTTACAAACATCTATCCTCTTATTGTTTACACAGATAACGAGGCAGAAAAAGAAATTTTTAAAATGGGTCTTACTCATCATTGGCAGTATGAAAGAGTTGAGCGTTCACCTATGTTCAATATGGTTTATGGTTCTTTAACAAACAATAATTGCGATGTTGAAAACGCTGCAAAATCTCTTTCTGAAATGAATCTTGACCTTATTTGCTGGCCCATATATAACAGCTACAGAAAAGACATTGTCTGGGATACGGAGCAAGAAGCAATGGGTATTCCCCCTCAGCTTAAATATCCTGTTGAGTATTCCGCAAGAGCATTCTGCAACTATGACGGAAATCAGTTCGTATGCGACAGCGGTGCAGAAGAATTTGTTTATATAAACAACAAGGTTGTTAACCGTACCTCCACTCTTCCCGGTTCAGGTGATGGTGCAAGAGGTATGAGAGCAGTAATGCCTTATAACTTCCTGCTTCCTTATTGGATGGGAAGATTCCACGGACTTTTAGGAGATTGATAAAATGGAAAACTTTTTCACAAACGCATTCAACAATATGGATAATGAGGCAAAGGAAAGCTTTTATAAAACTATTTTTATGAATGATGATTCCGAATATGCCGCAAAGCTTCGTGTTGAATATTATAGAACAAAATTCAAATCTATGGGCGAAAATGTTACTATCGGTAAAGGTGTTAACATTGTAAATCCCGAATATGTTTCAGTGGGTAACGATGTTCAGATTTGCGATGGTTGTACTCTTATTGCAAGAGGCCCTAAGGGTATAACTCTTGGTGATAATGTTCGCCTTCAGCACAGAGTTTACCTTGATACAGAAAGAACCGAGGAAGGCTATATCAATGTTGGCAGAGGTACATATATCGGCACCGGCACAACTCTTTTCGGCCACAGAGGTCTTGAAATTGGTGAAGACTGCCTTCTCGCTCAGGGCATAAATCTTACTCCTTATTCACATATTTTTGATGACCCCAATGATATTATCTATCATCAGGGCGGTCATTGTGAAAAGGTTACAATCGGCAGAGATGTTTATATCGGTATGGGCTGTAAGGTTATGTATTCAGGAAATATCGGTGAGGGCTCCGTTATCGGTTGCGGTTCAACTGTTGTTAAACCCATTCCACCATATTCAGTTGCAGTTGGTACCCCTGCTAAAGTTATAAAAGAAAGAAAATAAATATATTAATATAAAACTTGGGAGGTAACATTATGGGAATTATTAAACTTATTCTTACTTACATCATGTGTCTTTCACAGATTCTTGCACCCCTTCAGATTACTCTTACACCCGGTGGAGAAGCATCATATTTCACACAGTGGTCTGTAAATGATACATTCGATGCAGCAGATTACATTGAACTCGAAAAACAGGAAGGCGAAGATTTTGTTATCCTTAACCTTGCAGATATTCAGCTTTCCGATGCAAAAGCGTATGGTGAATTAGGGGAATGTTCAGAAGACCTTATTACAAAACTTATTGCAGATAATGACCCCGACCTTATCACTCTTTCCGGTGACAATGCTTGGGACACAGCAGCGTATATGAGACTTATTGAATTTTTAGATAGCTTTGATATCCCTTGGGCACCTGTTATGGGTAACCACGATGGTGAAGGTTGCATCAGTGAGTTCTGGGTTGCGTATAATCTTATTCAGGCAGAAAACTGCCTTTTCCAGTTCGGTCCCGAGGATATGGGCTATGGTAACTACATTATAAATATTACAGAAAACGGTGAAATTGTTCATACTTTGTTTATGATGGATACTCATGATCATGGTAGATTCGTTCTTGAAGATGGAATAATTGTTGAAGATTATGACCATCTCTGGAATAATCAGCAGGAATGGTATAAATGGGCAGTTAATGGTATTGCTGAAATGGCAGGCAGAACTGTAGAAAGCACAGTTATTATGCACATTCCTGTTCGTGAGTACATTGATGCTTGGGAAAGCGTTTGTATTGAAGCAGAAGGTTATGAATTCGGTATAATCGACCCTAAGTATTCCGATATTGCAGCGGGTAGAAGATTTGAATACGGTGGACCTTCTCCCATAAATAATGGTTTCTTCAGCCTTTGCAAAGAGCTTGGAAGTACAAAAACAATGCTTGTTGGTCACGACCATGTTAACGATTATTATGTTAAATATGAAGGAATTACACTTTCTTATGCAGTTAAGTCAGGTTTCGGTAGCTATTGGCAGCCTGATATGATTGGCGGAACAACACTTACTGTTAACAGTGTGGGTAATGTAGAGCTTGAACAACATTATTATGACCTTGCCGAAAACGGCTGGAATATTGAACCGTAAGAAATGATTAGTACCCTATTTGATTTTTGAAAATCAAATAGGGTACATTTTTTATTTATTATCTATTTTTTCAAAAGTGCTTCTTATTTCGGTTGTATCACCTGTTGCAAGGTAATATTCGTACTCATAAGGGTCGAAGCTTTTAAAAATTCTGTTTTTTACAATTGCGATGTAAGATGTAGGACCATCTCTTGATGGGTCTTCATTGGTGGTTTTTTCACGCTCGAAAACACCTGCAAGGAAAGCTTCCTCATTATCAACATAAACACCAATTCCGAAGCTGTCTTCGAATTCACCTGTAAAAGCCGACCAATTTTCCTTTGAGTAAAAATTGGGATAGCCTGCATCGGGCCAGAATATCAACTCGGGTTCATTTGTAAGCTTATCGTTTGTCCAGGGCTTGTCACCACCATAATAAACGAAATTATTAAGAGGCTCAATGCAGTAAAAAGCAGGGATTTCCTGAGTTGCTTCTGCTTCAGGGTAGCCTGAAAAATCAACAAATCTGCATTTAGTGTGAACAGAACCGTTTTCTAAAGAATATATTGCTTCCATATAAGAGGGAGTAATGTATTCTTTTTCTTTTGCCCAGTCAAGAGGACGGCATTTAACGTAAATACTGTTTTCAGTAACCTTCAAATCAACAATTTTACTTGCATCGTTAAACTGGTTACCGCATTGAACGGGATTATATCGCCAGTCGTTTTCCATATATACGCCGTGGTCATACTCAATGGTGCCGTAATAGGATTGCTGAACAAGACGACCTGTATCATTTCTGTTAATGAGGTTTACATTGTTATTAACAGATTCTGCATTATAGCGTTCACTTGCGTTGGAGTCAACTTTGATTTTTCCGTCAACTGAAACTGCCTGAACATTGGAATCAAGGTCTTCAAGGTAGCTCAAAGCACCGCCCCAAAGCAAATCAATTCCTAATTTATGGGTATCATTCTGAATGAAAACTTCCTGTTCTGGAATTTCACGGTTGAATACGGAAAAGCCATATATTTTTATATTTTCGTTACCTTCGGTTAATGTTTCAAAAGTGATTGAATTAACTTTATTTCCTCTTTTTCCCTCTAAAGCATCATCAACAAAGGAATAGAAGACAGTTTTTTCTTTTGAAGGCTCTAAAAAGAAATCTTCATTTTTTTCTTTAAATCCTGCAGAATAATTGATGGTTGCTTTTATATAGCAATCGGAAGAATATTCAATT
The DNA here is from genome assembly GCA_045591525.1 of Acutalibacteraceae bacterium. GTDB lineage: Bacteria > Bacillota > Clostridia > Oscillospirales > Acutalibacteraceae > DTU089. The sequence goes on from JAZNTA010000067.1 coordinate 7,614, forward strand.
CCGTAGTAGTTAAACCAACCGCAATCATTTTTTGCAAGGTCTAAAACAGTATTTGTCAGAGAACCTTTGCTTATAGCTATTTCAGTTTTTTCTTTCAAAATTATATCACCATTTTTTAAATCAAAGTTTTCATCGGATTTAACAAAACTTATTAAATAAGTTGAGAAAACAGCGGTTACCGCTACAATAAGAACTAATAAAACAAGAAAAACTCTTTTTAATATTTTTTTCATACACTTTCTCCTTATTTCTTAAGTATCCATATAAGCATATCTGTTTCGCCTCTGTTTTCGTATGCAAAATAGGGAATGAGCTTTATTTGAGTTTCAATATATTCTTCTGTTGCTTCAAAATAAAGGCTGTCGTTTTCGGGCTCTTTATATGCTTTAAGAATTATATCGGGAACTAAAAAAGTTCTTTCGGAAAGTTCGCCCTTTTCTTTAATATCAATTCTCAGAGAGTTCAAATCCTTGCCGTTGTCAACCCCCTCAAGGCAGTAAACAACAGGACCTCTCATAATAGCCACTCGTCCTGCACAATCGTGCACCTTTTTATTTGCAGATATGAATTTAACAGGCATTGAAAGAGTTAAAATGATTTCATCCTTTTCAGCTGCTTCAATATAAGCATAGCCGTCTTTGAAAGTATAAGCCCTGTTGATTTCAAAATTTTTGCACCAAGAGGGGATTCTCAAAGAGATATATTTTTTATTGTTTTTTTCAAGTCGAATTTTTATTTCCTCAGATGAGGGATAGTCGGTAATCTGTGAAACAGCCATACCCTCAATTTCAGCATCAGAATTTATGTATTGATTTACATAAAGTGTGTCCTCTGTATATGAATAAATATATTCACCGATTGAAGAAATAAATCTTATAACATTGGGAGGACAGCAGGAGCAATCGAAAACCTCTTTTCTTTGGGTAATGGGGAAACGCTTTCCGCCATCGGTACATTTATTTACATCATTATAATCCACATCGATTTCAAGAGGATTTTCATAGAAAAAGCCTTTGCCGTCCATTGAAATGCCTGAAAGAATGCCGTTATACATAACCTTTTCAACGGCATCAGCATATTTGCCGTTGGGATTTAATTTAATCATTCTGTTTGCAAAAAATGCAAGGGCAATTGAAGCACAGGTTTCAGCATAGGCATCTCTGTTAGGTAAATCGTAGTCAATTGTAAATGATTCACCGTGGCAGGTGCTACCCGTTGCACCGGTTATATACATTCTCTTGTCAATAATGTTCATAAAGCAACGCTCTGCTGCTTCAAAAAGCTCCTTGTCATTATAAATATCTGCAAGGTCTGCCATAGCACAGAAGAGATATAAAGCTCTTACACAATGGCCGTCTGCGGTGGTCCGTTCTCTTAAGGGCATTTCATCTTGGTTATAAATAAGGTTGCAACCGGGATAAAGAGGTTCATCAACAGAGTTGTTGCCGTGGTTATCAACAAAGAATTTTGAAAGCTCAAGGTAACGGTTTTCACCTGTTATTTCATAAAGCTTTACAAGTGCAAGCTCAATTTCAGGGTGACCGGGTGTTACAAATTTTGCAGTTTTTTCTTTAACGAAAATCTTTTCTATATAATCTGCATATTTGCACATAGCATCAAGAAATTCTTTTTTGCCTGTCGCTTCATAATATGCAACCGCTGCTTCCATAAGATGTCCTGCGCAATATAGTTCATGCTCATTTCTTATTGTGAAACGCTCACCTGTTACAAGGAAATGACTGTTATAATAGCCGTTTTCATCTCTGTTTTTTATGATTTTTTCGATAGCTTCATCTGCAAGCTTTTCAAGCTCTACATTTTCGGAATAATTGAGGCTGTAAGCGAGACCCTCAATCCATTTTGCAATATCAGAATCCCAGAAAACATGAGGCATATCAGGGTCGCCCTCTTTCCAGGTGCAGTCGAGAGCGTCAAAACGGTGAGTTTCCTTGAATCTGTCATAAACGGATTTAAGGGTAACATCGTTTACCATATCCTGCTTTGCCTTCCAGAAGCCATCTGTGATTTTAATTTTTTTGCAATTAACCGTTTTCATATAACTAACCTCATCTGCTTTCAAGTCTATCTTTAACGCATTCTTTCCAACGTCTTGCAATAAGCTCGTGTCCTATTGTTGTTGGGTGAACACCATCCCATATAAGCTTGTATATATCAACTTTTTCTCTGTAAGAATCGAATAAATCCTGAAGAGGAACAAAAACAGCGTTGTAATCCTCGGCAATCTTTTTTGCTTTTTCCTGATAAGCACCGATTTCCTCTTTAAAAAATTTATCAAGGTCTTCTTCTTTTTTATCGCCAAAAAAAGGCTCCATAATAACAATGAGAGTGTCGGGGTTTTCTTCTAAAACCTCATCAAGAAGAAGTCGGAAGATTTTTTCATATCTTTCCGGGTCAGAGCCTGAACTGTGTTCCCAATTAAAAATCATATCGTTAACACCGATAAGAATGCTGAGAACTGTGGGCTTTAAATTGAGGCAATCCTCTTTCCATCTGCCGTAAAGGTCGGATATTCTGTTTCCGCTTATTCCTCTGTTTATGAATTCTACATTTTTATCTAAATTGTCAGTGGAAAGCTCGGCGGCTATCATATATTGATAGCTGTGACCGTGAACGTGGTTAAGGTCAGAGTTTCTGCCTCTGTTACCGTCAGTTATAGAATCCCCTTGAAAGAGAATAACATCATTTTCTTTAAGCTTAATCATAATATCACCAAACAAAGAATAACATATATTTATTTAATATGCAACGAGCAAATTGTAGCCACCAATTGCCATTTTAGGGGCGTGAAAATGCGCCGTAGAAGAAACGGTAAAATAATTGCGAAGCTTTATAATGCGTCGCAGACCCGAAACTTGCCACTTGCCATTTTCAATTTGCCACTTTTATCCTGCTTTTTCTTTTCAATTCTTGACAAACAAAATAATATATGCTACTTTTAAAGAGCACTCCGTGTCGGTGCAAAAATTAACCCGAATAAAAATTTTTAAGAAAGGAGCTGGACATGATGATGAAAATGGTTAGAGCAAGAAAAAACAATCCGGTTATTGTGTCCGCTTCCTGCTGACAGTTGCATTATAATTGCCTATGCTCCGGAAAGTTAATGCTTTTCGGAGATTTTTTTTGCGGTAAAGCATCCTTTTGTTTGGTAGTTGTATTAACTGTAAGGTATGGGCTTGCCCATACCACAGAACAAAGCTGATGAGAGTATTGTTCTATCAAACTTTATCGTGTGGCACAGGCAAGCCGGTGCCACGACTTATTGAAGGGCAAGCCGTAAAAATTTTAATGCTTTCAGGCAGGAAACGGGAATGTTTTTGAGTCCCTCTCACCTCAGAAACAGACACAAACTCCGGGAATTAACCGAAGACGGTAAAATGAGTCGTTAACATTTTGCCGAAAATTTTAACGGAGGAAATATGAGAAAAAATAAGAAAGAAACGAAAAAAGAAAAATTTGAAACACTGAAAAACGTGTTTTATGCAGTAAAGATAATCAAAGAATGTTGCCCGTGGTATTTTACTGTTCAGATACTTGCAACAGGAGGCTTTTGGTTTTTTACTGCATTTGTTCAGGAAATATGGTTTTTGCGAGTAATTTTGCAAGTGCTCGAAAAGGGTTTACCGTTTAAGGCATTTATTTTTGCAGTTTTGATGTTTGTTGTTGCAGGAATTTTAGCAAGAGCTATTCAGAGTTATTCCAATTATGTGTTAAGTGTAAAATTCAAACAGTTTTATAAGGCTTTGAATGAGAGAATTTTTGAGAAAGCAGTCAGTGTAGATATGGCTTGTTTTGAAGACCCTGAATTTTTTGATAAATATAAACGTGCAACAGAGATTGTTTCGGATTCTCACTATGATATGTTCATTTATTATTTTTCCAGTATTTTTGTTGCCGCTTTTACAGGGGTTTTTATAATTGCGTATGTTGTTTCCATTGACCCGAAGATATTATTGATTCTTTTATTTATGCTTCCGGTTGTTGCGGCACAGGCACTAAAAGGGAAAATTGAAGTAAAAAAAGATAAGGAAATGACAGTTCATAAGCGTTCAAAGGCTTATGTTAAAAGGATTATTTATTTAAAAGAATATTCAAAGGATATCAGGACCTCCGGAGTATTCAATGTTCTTCACAAACGTTTTTCAAATGCAGTAGAGAAAAACCGCGAAATAATTAAAAAATATGGTTGGAAAATTGCTTTTTACGAAGTCGTTACCGGATTTTTTGGTCAGGCATTACCTGTTGCCACAACCTATGCTTATGCCACATATCGCTATGCATTTAAAAGAAATCTTGCACTTGCAGATTTCTCTGTCATTATGACGGCAATGAGTAATATCCGTGACATTATTAACGATATGAGTCAGGCAATTTCTGTTGTGAAAAATGAGTCACTTTATTTTGGTAACTTAAAAGAATTCTTTGAATATGAATCAAAAATTGTCAGTGGAACAGTTTTACCTGACGAGCTTGAAACATTGGAGTTCAAAAATGTTACGTTTACATATCCTCACGCAAAAGAACCGACTTTAAAAAATCTTAACTTGAAATTTGAAAAGGGCGAAACAACTGCTATAGTTGGTGAAAATGGTGCAGGAAAAACAACCTTTGTAAAGCTTCTTTTAAGATTTTATGACCCGGATGAGGGTGAAATTCTCTATAATGGCAGAAATTTACAAGACTATGATATTGAAGAACTTCGCAAAAGATTCGGAACTGTTTTTCAGGATTATAAGGTGTTTGCTGTTTCTGTTGCGGAGAACGTTATTTGTAAAGAGGTTGTAAGTGAAAACGAACAACAAAAGGTTTTAGCTTCTCTTAAAAACAGCGGAGCAGATACATTTGTGAATCGTTTACCGCAAAAGGAGAAAACGATTATTACAAGGGAGTTTGACGAAACAGGTATAGGTCTTTCAGGCGGTGAACAACAAAAAATCGCTACTGCAAGAATGTTTGCAAAGGATTTTGATTTGGCAATTCTTGATGAGCCCTCATCGGCACTTGACCCCATAGCAGAATATAATATGTATGAAAGCCTTATTTCTGCAACAAAAGGAAAAACAGTTATTTATATCTCTCACAGACTTTCAAGTGCTGTGCTTTCTGATAAAATCTATGTTTTCGGAGACGGAACAGTAAAAGAAATCGGAACTCATAATGAGCTTATGGAATTGAACGGCAAATATGCCGAGATGTTTACACTCCAGGCTTCAAGCTACAGAGAAAAAGAAGGGAGTGTGGCTATTGTATGAAAAAGACAAAAACAGAAAAAGGCGTGTTTTCAAACCTTTTTTATATGACGAAGGTAATGTTTAAGCTTTCTCCCGGACTAGTTATAGGAGAAATATTTTTCCATATTCTTTGTACATTACCGGGCAGACTTGTTTCCGTAATTGGTCTTAAATTTGTTATTGATGAGGTAAGCGTAGGCGGAAGTCCGCAAAAAATCATAATCGGTATTGGTCTTATAATTGCTTTGCTTGTTGGCGGAGATATTCTCAATGCACTCTTTTTTGAATTTTTTGCTCATAGAGAAAGAGAAAAATTAGATTTGGGGTTGCAGTCTATGCTTTATAAAAAGGCAGCAACAATAGACCTTTCAAAATATGATAACCCCGAATATTATTCGGATTTTATACTTGCAGTTGAAAACTCTTCAAATAGTATTCGTTACCTTATTCCCATGATTAAGGGTGTTGTTGAAGAGGTTATCTCTTTCATCCTTATTGGTACTCTTGTGTTTACAATTGACCCTATAGCACTTCTTATTGTTGTAGTGTCCACAGTTATTTTTATTCCTGTTGGAAAATACACGGGAGACCTTATGATAGAGCGTAGAGAGAAAATAACCGAAGCTCATAGGGTTGGTGATTATTTTGCACGTATTTTCTATTTGCAGGATTATTCAGGAGAGATTCGCACAAGCGGAATATACCCTCTTTTGAGAAAACGTTTCGGCACAGCATCCAATGAAGTTGTTGATATTCAGAAAAAATATGCAAAAAAGACCAATGCACTTTTCTTTTTCCAAGGTGCATCAATAAATGTTATAGGCTTTATGCTTGTCCTAACTCTTTATATTGGTTACAAAACAATTGTTACAAAGGAAATGTCCGCAGGTGATTTTGTTGCAACCTTCAATGGTGCGGTGCAAATCGGTTCGGGAATACTTTATCTTACAGTAGGTTGTGTAAGAAACTTTACCGAACACTCAAAAATCATTGATAAATACCGCAAATTCTTAAAGGTTGAAAATGATATTAAAGACGGACCACATATTGCCGAATGCGGTGAGCCTGAAGAAATTTCTGTTGAAAATATTACCTTCTCTTATGAGGGTAATGATAAAAATTCCTTGGATGGCATTTATTTTGAAATCAAGCCTTATGAAAAGGTGGCTCTTGTTGGCTATAACGGTGCAGGTAAAACAACTCTTACGAATCTGCTTTTACGACTTTATGATGTGAAAGACGGTAGCATTAAAATCGGCGGAAGAGATATTCGTGAGGAAACAGTTGCTTCTCACCGTGACCGATTTGCCGCAGTATTTCAGGATTTTCAGATTTTCTCTGCTTCTGTTGGAGAAAATGTTGCTCTTTCAAAGACTTATGATGAAGAAAGAGTATGGAAAGCTCTCAAAGCAGTAGGCTTTGATAAGGAGCTTCCCGACGGTCTTGAAACAATTCTTTTAAGAGAATTTGATGAGGAGGGCTTGATGCTTTCGGGCGGTGAACAGCAAAAGGTTGCAATTGCAAGGGCTTTTTATAAGGATTGTCCTTATGTTATTCTTGATGAACCCTCTGCAAATCTTGACCCGGTTTCCGAATATGAGCTCAATCATGCTAT
>JAZNTA010000068.1:0-1960 GCA_045591525.1 Acutalibacteraceae bacterium
TTGATACAGAAATCAAAGAACTTATTTCTGATTTGAATGGCTTATACAGTACAACGATGAAAACTAATGAGGAATACAATGAATATCTTGGTGCAAGTTATATTTCGGTATTATCCTCTGCTTCGGTTAAACCGAGTGTCAATGTAAACTTATATACATTGATTGCATTCTTCTTCCTTATAATCCTTTGCTGTGGCGGTGCGCTTGTATTAGGAAGACTTGGAGATATTATACATTATATTTTCTACACAGACCATCTTACAGAGCTTAATAACCGTGCATACTTTGATAAGTATTTGAAATCTATGGACAAAAAACTCTTAGATGACGGTACGGTGTATTGTATGGCGGACATTGCAAATCTTGCAAATATAAATGCCGATCATACACGTCAGACGGGTGACGACATTATAAAGATGTTTACAATGTACCTGAAAGAAACCTTTGGAAAAACAGATGCAGAGTTTATTTATAACGGAAACGGCAGCTTTGTAATTTTGGCAAAGGATACTGATTACATTACCGTTGAAGATATAATGAGGTTGTTCCAGTTAAGACTTGATGACCGTGAAGAATATAAGGAAATCAGGATAGAATATAAGGTTGGTATTGCAGAAACATTTAAGGAAAATCAAACTGCAAGAAAACTGCTTTCAGAGGCAATAAAAAGTAAAAAGGAATATGTTTCCGAGCCGCTGAAAAAGGAAGTTGTGACCGAATAAGACTATGAAAGGAGGGCAAATGAACTATGGAAAACAGATTTGTACAAACAGCTTTTAAGGTTTACTTTATGGCAATAGCAGTACTTATGTACTATTTTCTTACAGAAGTAATTAACCTTGGTTTGTTTATTACATACCGTCATGCATTTGCCCTGTGTTTATTTGTATCAGCGTTTTTTGCATTTTTATTTAAGCCAAATATTGCAAGAGGTACATCTTCACTTAAAGAAGCCTTCGTATATTCTACTCCTTTGCTTGTAACAATCATAGTATCTCTTTTCATATGGTTTATAGTTCGCGTTGATACGGCGGTTATTTCAAGAGGTTTGTCAGGTGCTTTTGTATATAACAATATGCTTTCATTTACCTTGGCTGCAGTTGCGTTTTTGTATGTGTTCGGCGAAAAAGGTATATGGTATAACCTTATTGCAATTCTTATTTCAAATATACTCATGCTTTTGACGATTATAGCACAAAATGGCATTGGAAGCTTCTTTTCAGAATTTATAACCCTTGTTATGACTTTTGCAGCAGAAACCGGAGATATTATTGTTCAGGCAGAGATTCACGAGCTTGCATTTTGCCTTGGAGCGTATCTCATATATATGCTTTTAAAACCCAAGAAAGATATTGTGTTTTTTATTTTACTTGGACTCACGATGTTTTGTTTTCTTACAGCATTCAAGAGAATTGGTATTATCGCTATTGTAATCGCTTTAGCATTTGGTTGGCTTTTGAAATTTATTGCAAAATTTAAAAAAGATACAGCTATGCGACTTACCGTGATTTTTTCTGTTATATTGGTAGTTTTGCTTATAGGATATATTGCTATCATAAAGCTTGATGTCTTTACATTGCTTGAAAAAGCAGGAATAGACACAAGCGGTCGTGTGACCATTTACAATGCCGTAGATAAGTTCTACGAATTTTCACCGGAGTTTTTGGGCAACGGAATCGGATTTTTGACATATCAGTTAAGCACAAATATGAATGTCGGTGTTTCATCGGTTCATAACGATTTTTTGCAGTATTTTATAGACCTTGGCTTTTGGGGATATATCTTATGGCTTGTTTCTATGACTTTAGTCAGAGTATGTTATTTTGGCAAAAAAGGAAAGGTTGAAAATGGGATTATTGCCCTTGCACTCAGTATATATTTGGTTATAGTTTCATCAACCGATAACACTATGAATTATCCGCTTCTTACAACTGTTCTTGCCATTATAATGATTGGACAC
>JAZNTA010000069.1:0-48240 GCA_045591525.1 Acutalibacteraceae bacterium
CACAGGCTTCAGGTATTCATTGTGTGTCAGCAGATACGTTTTCTAAGGAAGTGGATTTCGGAATAGATGCTGTCGAATGGCTATCATTACAGACAGGAGCTGAAAAATGGGCAGGAGCAATAGAGGGGGCTATTGAAAAGGCTCGAAAAGAGAAAACAGAAGTTGTAAATGCTATAGAACAAAAGGGATTTGATTCGAGAATTTTTACGAAAAGACTTTGTGAATTATATGTACAGAACGTAAGGAAGTAAGCAGGTTATTTTATGATAAAAATAATTTTTTTTATAGAAACCTTGTCCGGTGGTGGAGCAGAAAAGGTGCTTCAAAATCTTGTTAATAATATGGATAACGAAAAGTTTGATATTACAGTTCAGACTGTTTGGAGGGAAAATCCCGAAAAATATTTAAATAAAAATATAAAGTATAAATACATATATCCATGTTACTCAAGATTAAATAACTATAAATACAGACTTAGCGTTTTGCTGAAAACAATTTATCCGCTACATATCAAGGGTGATTACGATATAGAGGTTGCTTATCTTGAATGTGGCGCCACAAAGGTTATTTCAACATCAACAAATAAAAAAGCTAAAAAAATAGCGTGGGTTCATTGCGATTTATCTAAAAAAATCAGAAATATAAATGAATTCAAGAAAAAAAGTGTAAATTGGTATAAAAAATTTGATAAGGTCGCTTGTGTTTCCAAAGATGTAGAAAATAGCTTTAAAGGTATATACAAAAATGAGTTTGATACTGAAGTTATCTACAATGTTATAGACGATTACAGCATCAAAGAAAAGTCCAATGAAAGTGTTGATGATTATTCATTTGATAAAAAAATCCCAATAATTGTTTCTGTGGGCAGACTTTCTAGAGAAAAAAGATTTGACCGACTGATTGAAGCTCACAAAATCCTTTTAGACGAAGGCTTTTTAAATAATCTTTTAATAATCGGCGAGGGTGACGAAAGAGAAGAACTGGAGCAAATTATTAAAACGACCGGAGTTCAAAAAACAGTTACACTTTTGGGCTTTAAAAGCAATCCTTACCCCTATATTAAAAAGGCGGATTTATTAGCTTGCTCATCAGATTTTGAAGGTTTTTCTTCATTTGTTGCAGAGGGGCTTATATTAGGAAAAGCTATTGTTACAACTGAATGTAACGGCATGGAGGAGCTTTTAGGCAACTCTCAATACGGAATAATAACTGAATGTAATGCAAAAGCGTTATCGGAAGGAATCAAAAAGCTTTTATTTGACAACAGCTTAAAAGAAAAATATGAAAAAAAAGCTATGGAAAGGGGTAAAGGCTTTTCGATTGAAGCTTCGGTTAAGAAAACAGAAGCTTTCTTTAATCTTATAAAATAAACCTGAAAGGAGACAGCATGGAAAGCTTAGAATACTATTTACTTTTAGTTGCAATTATTGTATTAGGTCTTTTAATGCCTCAAGGCGCAAAAGACCGAAAGCAATATATTGTGATAATGGCTGTTCTCCATTCACTTTTGTCAGGCTTAAGGTATCCGTATTTAACAGGCGATATGCAAAGCTACTGCTACAGTTATTTGCATATATCTGAAAATGGATGGTTCAGTGATGCTGTCTTTCAGGAGGGCAGAAACTTCGGCTTTAATTGGCTGATGAAGTTTTTTTCAACTCTATCTGATGGGGAATTTCAGGTATTTCTCATTGCAGTTGCCATATTTATTGAGGCTGCGGTAGCTTATTTAATTTATAAATACTCCCCTCTCCCATGGCTCAGCTTTTTGGTATGGAACTGCATGGGCTTTTACTGTTTTGGCTTTAGCGCTATTAAGCAATCTATAGCTATGGGGCTTATAATGATAGCCTTTGTTGGTATTATGGAGGAAAAACCCAAGCAGTTCCTTTTATTTACAATATTAGCCGGCTTTGTTCATGCCCCCGCCTTAATATTTATTCCGGCATATCTTTTATCTAAGCAAAAGTTCAATTTGCAGACACTCATTATATATATTTGCGGTGCAGTAGTTGTTTTTATTAATAAAAATCAAATAGTAAAGATAATGCAGGATTTTTATTATGAAGATGGTATCATTGGCGATACTGCTGATTTAGGCGGACGATTCTTTTTAATAGTTCTGTTTATAGTAGCGGGATTTGCTTTAAAGGGCTTTAACGGTAAGTATTTTTCAAAGGTTGCCAATTTAATTCTTGTAGCCGCAGTTTTACAGATGTTTTCGGGCTTTGATAATGTTTTTACAAGGCTTACAGACTACTATTTACAATTCCTTATTATTTTTATTCCCCTTTCCTTTGCAGAATATAAGGATGAAAAACTTATGGGAATTGGTGAAGGTATCAGGTTAGATATTTCACCAAAGCAAAGGTTTATAATTATAATCTTTCTGAGTGTGTTCCTTATTTGGTTTTATAATAGATGCTATATTGATGTGGATATTATTCCTGTTGATGACTACACAAATTATAGGTTTTTATGGGAGGGATGAGACATTTATGTTGTTTAGCGTAATAATTCCTGCATATAATTGCGGAAACACATTGAAAAAAACAGTTGAAAGTATTATAGCCTCCGGCTTAAATGATTACGAAATAATAATAGTTAACGATGGCTCTACGGATGATACCTCCCTTGTTTGCAATAGCCTTTGCTCCCAATACAGCTTTATTAAATTTTGTGAGCAAGAAAATAACGGTGTTTCAGCAGCGAGAAACAGAGGCGTAAAAGAGGCTGCGGGCAAATATCTGCTCTTTATTGATTCAGATGACTTGTTGGAAAAGATTGATATGCCAAAAATTGAAAAGCTGATAGAGGACGATATAGACTTAATCATTTTTGGAATGAAATTTGTTTATTTAGCAGACGAAGCTGTTGTTAAAGAGGAAATAAAATCATTTGAAGAGCATTTGAAAATCAAACAAAAAGATTTTATTGATAAATTCGAGGCATTGTTTAACAGCAATTATCTTTCCTCATACTGTAATAAGTTAGTAAAAAAAGAGTTGTTTATATCAAATGGCGTAAAGTTTGATGTCGGTCTCACCAATTATGAAGATTTAAGTGCAGTTTTACAAACGCTTTGCTTTGCTAAAACAATCGCCACATTATCTGAACCATATTATATTTACTTAATCAATTATTATAATGACAGAACCTATGATAGAATTAACATAATTGAGGACGTTGTAAAAAACACAGATTTAATAGCAGAGGTGTTTTTGAAATATGAAAAAATAATTATGCAAAAATACAATGTGACTGTTCCCGGCTTGAAAAATATTGTTTTAGGGATATATTTCGATTTGCTTTTTTGCAAATTAACAACCACATGTTATTCTAAAATACGATTTTTGTGCAAATCCTTTATCGATAATTTTTATATAAATGAATGTATTGGCGAATTGCAAAACCAATGCAGAAGAAATAAGTTGTTGTATAGTTTTATGAAAAAAGAAAGAATATTTTTCATAAAAATACTCGTTTTGTACTCTAAAATACGAAACTACATATCTATAAATATAAAGAAGTAGGAGGAAAACATGTTTAATAAATTATACAGAAAATTGTTTTTATCACCATACTTTTTTAAAATAGCTATTTGTAAAAGAGAAAATGATAGCATACTTGACAGAAAAAATTTTGTTGTCGACAAGGTAATACCCGGTACATATAAAAACTGGTCTGCTGACCCTATGCTCGTTGAAAACGAAGGTAAGACCTATATGTTTTATGAAGCCGTTGTAAAGGATAAAGGTCATATTGAGGTTGTTGAAGTATATGATGATTGCTCTGTTTCAAAGGCAACGGTGGTTATAAAAGACAATTGTCATTATTCGTATCCGTTTGTGTTTAAGCATTTGGATTGCTGGTATATGATTCCCGAATCATCCGAAGCAAACGAAGTTCGTTTGTATAAAGCTGTTTGTTTTCCATACGAATGGAAATGTGAAGCGATCCTGCTAAAAGGAAAATATGTGGACACAACCGTTTTTGAGAATAATGGCGAATTGATATTGTTAACATTCATTCCAACCCCTCTAAACGAAAAGGTTGAACCACGAGCATATAAGCTTCATTTAGATGATCAAGAATGTGGTGTAGAGCCAATAGAATGGTGTTCTTATAATGCTCTCCGTGTTAGAGGTGCAGGTCCAATTCTTATGGAAAAAGATGGCATTTACAGACCCTCCCAAATTAATTATGAGCATAGTTATGGCGATGGCTTATCCTTTAATAAAATTGATATATCTCAATCAGTATTTTCGGAAAATTTTTATTGTGAGATTTTCTCGCAAAATATAGTTACCCCACATAAAAATATAAGTGGCTTACACACATATACAAGGACAGATAAATTTGAAGCTATTGATATAAGATGCAGGGAATTCGATTTGTTTAAAGCTATAAAATATTCACTAAAAAAATAACTGATAACAAGTAATGAAATAATGTAAGCACAGCACAAGATTGCAGTTTTAGTAAAAAGTATATTAAGATGATAAGAGGATAGTAATTAAGCAAAGAAATATGGGAATAGACATTCTTCGTATTGTATCAATGTTTCTTCCCTTGATAAGAGGACGCTATTGGTTTTTTAATGCATATTTTGTGGTATTTATGTTCAGTCCTTTGTTAAACCACCTTATACGGACATTACCAAAAAAGATATTCCAATATTTTCTTTTTGCAGCAGGTTTTGTTTTGGTAATAGCAATATCACTCGCTATTTTGATAGGCTGTATTGCATTGGATTATATAAGAATAATACTTTTTAAAATATTAAAGATTAATATGTTGTGTGATAAATTAGGAAAGAATATAACAAAACTAAAAAAAGGCGGTAAAAAATGGCAACCATAAAAAAAAGAGAAACCGAGCTTGATATTTTGCGTCTTCTATCTATGTTGTGTGTTATAACTATGCATGTCTGCGGAGGCACAATGGATGAACTTCCAAGTAAAAGTTTTAATTTTATTGTGATAAATAGTTTGTTTTCAATAATCACTTGGTGTATACCGATATTTGTAATGATTTCCGGTGGATTATTTTTGAATCCCAAAAAGGAATTTACAATAAATAAGTTATTTACGAAATATATCAAGCGTCTTGTTGTAGCATTTTTATTTTGGACAATTATTTACCAAACATATTATTATGTGAGTGCGATGTTTACCGGTGGTAATGTGCTTAATTGGAAAGGACTTGTTTATGAAGCTATAGTAGGGCCGTATCATATGTGGTACCTTTATATGTTGACGGGTCTCTATATATCAATACCAATATTAAGAAAAATTACAGAAAGCAAATCACTTACAGAGTATTTTATTGTTATATTTCTGATTTTTTCAATTTTACAAAATTTCGGTGTTAATATACCTATTATGGGAAATGCAATTTCTACAATAATGGATAAAACATGTTTGCCGATTGGTATGATGTATATTGGTTATTTTATATTAGGATTTTATATCAAAAACTTTAACATATCTCGTAAAGTTGAGTATGCACTATACATTTTGGCTATGTTATTGTTGATTTTCAACTGTCTGGTATTTTCCGTACCCGCTTTAAAATCTATCAGTGAAATTTGGTCTGTTAAATATCTTATGCCAAATATTATAATTGAGTCAGCCGGAATTTATACATTCTTTGTAAAAAGGGTAAGTAAGATTAAATTCAGCAAAAGAACTGTTAAAATCTTTTCCAAACTTACAGAATATGGCTTCGGTGTTTATTTAGTTCATGCCCTTATAAATGAACTTATAGGTTTAACCGGTTGGACTGCGGTAAGTATTTCACCTTTTGTAAGCATACCACTTTTAACAATAGTTGTTTATACCTTAAGCTTGCTTGTAACAGTTATAATAAGAAAAGTTCCTTTTGTAGGTAAAAATATTACATAAGAGGTTTGTTATGGGAATAGATTTCGTTATTCTTTGGGTAGACGGTAACGACCCAAAATGGCAAAGTGAAAAATCTAAATACGACTCCAATGTTAATGATGACAGCAACTCTGTCAGCCGTTATCGTGATTGGGGTCTTCTCCCATATTGGTTTCGCGGTGTTGAAAAATTCACCCCGTGGGTTAATAAAATCCATTTTGTTACCTGGGGCCACATCCCCGAATTTTTAAATTTAAACAATCCCAAGCTTAATATTGTAAAGCATTCAGATTTTATTCCGGCGGAATATCTTCCCACCTTCAGCTCCCACGCTATTGAAATGAATATCCACCGCATACCCGGGCTTTCAGAGAAATTTGTTTACTTTAACGACGATATGTTTATTATTCGTAATATGACTGAAGAGGCTTTTTTCTCACAAGGACTTCCTTGTACATATGGTGGCGAGGTGCCTATGGCGTTTAAGGGAGATACAGGAATCTGGCAACACGCGGCAGTTAATGGTATGGGTGTTATAAACAACCATTTTAATAAAAAAGAGCAAGTGAAAAGCTTTAACAAAAAATATATAGGCCCAATCTACAGGTGGCAGGATAATTTAAGAACCCTTGTACTGGAAAAGCTTTTTCCCGATTACTTTTTTGGCTTTAAAAATCTTCACGCGCCCGGTGCATATTTAAAAAAGACCTTTGAAGAGGTATGGGAATCAGAAAAAGACTTACTCAATAAAACAAGCTCCCACAAATTCCGCTCTGCAGATGATGTTAACCAATGGGTAATGCTCTGGTGGCAAATAGCCAACGGAAGCTTCAGCCCATATAATACAGATAACCTTGTTTGCTCTGTTAATGAAAATACAGTTAATTTTGTGTGCAGTGCGATTAAAACCCAAAGTAATGATATGATATGCGTAAATGATGATGCAGATGAAAATAATTTTCAATACCTTTCAGAAGAATTAAAATCTGCATTCCAGACTATTTTACCGGAGAAGAGTAGCTTTGAAAAATAACAAGAAGAAAATTATTTTTGTAAGTCAGGCTTTGTGGATTGGCGGAATAGAAACAGCCCTTGTAAATCTTATTAATAAGCTTGATTATAATAAATATGATGTAACCTGCCTTATTACGCAAAATTATCTTGATGTGGCGGAAAGATTAACAAAAAACTGCAGACTTATTGTAGCGGACAGGCATAGACTTGTTACATTTACAAAGCCGTATAGATTCAAAAAGTTATATAGTATATTAGAAGAACCCCAAGGAGCTACCCGCTTTCGTCGATTTATTTGGCGTGTATTGAATATTTTATTTAAAGCCTTGGAAAACCATCTCTATTCGGGCTACATAAAAGAACAACTAAAAGGCGAAAGCTTTGATACTGCCATTATTTATAGCGACAGAACTGCTGAAATAGCGGTAAAAGCTATAAACGCAAAAAAGTTTTTGATGTTTTATCACCACGGCGCAATGCGAAAGGAATATCACGACCGTTATGGTTATGAAAAAAGTGAAAAGATAATTGCGGTATCAGATAATATTGCCAAAAAGCTGAAATCGTACAGAAAAAAATACGCTAACAAGATTGTTACGGTTAATAACGTTATAGATATAGATTCAATTATAGAGAAAAGCAAAGAGCCTATTGAAGATGGTCTTTTCCCGGAAAACAACTTCAATATAGTTTCTTGCGGAAGGTTAGCAAAAGAAAAAGGTTTCGATTTAGCTGTTGAGGCTTGCAGACTATTAGTAGAAAACAATCAAAAAAATATAAACTGGATCTTCGTTGGTGATGGTCCGGAAAGAGAGAACATTGAAAAACAAATAATCCTATATGGTTTAGAAAATTATATTAATTTAATTGGAATGAAGAAAAATCCATACCCCTATATTGCAAGGGCAGATTTATATGTGCAACCAAGCAGAGTTGAGTCATTTGGCTTAACTATTACAGAAGCAATGGTTTTAGGTATTCCGGTTTTATCAACCGAAACTGACGGAGCAAAAGAAGTTTTTGCAATTAAATCTAATGGTATTCTGTGCAAAGTATCTGGTGAGGATATTTTTAAAGGCATACAGAAATTAAAAAAAGAAAGACAAACATATAGTGATGCGAGTTTTGTCTTTCGTGAAAAAAACATTAATATTATTGAATTATTGGAAAAAATGTTTTAGCAGGTGAAAAAATGAATCAAAAAAGAACAATAATGTATGCCCATGGTTCCGCATATAATCACGGATGCGAAGCAATAGTTCGCTCAACTGTTGATTTGCTTTCTTTAGAAAAAGGAAAAACATTACTGTTTTCTAATAACATTCAAGGTGATTTAGACTATAAGCTTAGTGATATAGTAACGATTGAGCCGATTAACGAAACCCCTGTTGAACATAACTCCTCCTTAGGAATTATTTACAGAGCTTGCTCGCATCTGTATAGTGACCACGAAAAAATGTATTACAGATTTTTTGGTAAAAAAAGATTCGAGTATATGTATAACAAAGGGGAGGTCGCTCTCTCCATTGGTGGGGACAATTACTGCTATCCAGATCAAATAGAAATATTAGGTACAAGAAATTATTGGCTTAACAAAAAAGGAACAAAGACCATTTTATGGGGGGCTACACTTTCTGAGAGGTTTATGACACCAGATGTTATAGAGGATTTAAACAGATATTCTTTAATTTGTGTCAGGGAAAGTGATTCTCTTGAGCTGTTAAAGAAATATTCTGTCAAAACAAAAATTATTTTCTCTCCTGACCCTGCATTTGCTTTAAAACCGGAAGAAACGGAGTGGGAAAACCGCAATAAGGATATAATTGGTATAAACATAAGTCCTTTCGTTTTCAATTGCTCTGAAAATGATATAGGGTTAAAAAATTATATTACATTGATAAATTGGATTTTAGCTGAAACAGATTTTGATATTGCTCTGATACCCCACGTTGTTTACCCAAATACAGATAATAATGATGTGCTTCTTGCTAATAAACTGAAAGAAAGCTTTATTGACAATTCCAGAGTTTTCGTTGTGGGCGATGGATATAGCTGCTGCCAATTAAAGTCCCTGATTTCAAAATGTAAAATTTTTGTTGGTGCAAGAACGCATGCAACAATTGCAGCTTATTCAACATGTGTGCCCACGCTGGTAGTCGGTTATTCCGAAAAATCCATAGGTATCGCTAAAGATTTATTCGGTACGGCAGAAGGATATGTTTGCAGTGTTCAGAATATGGAAAAAGAAACTCAGCTTTTAAATGATTTTAATAAATTGCTTAATAATGAACAGAATATGAGAGACTTTTTGAAAGACAGAATACCCGAATATGTAGCAGACCACAAATATTGTGTGGATGCAGTCAAAGAGTTCTTATTCAAATAAGAGGTAAAAATGAAGGTTAACCAGCTTAAATCAGGTGTAGTTTTATCGTACACTCAAATGATTTTATCCAACTTAATAAGTATTATATTTACCCCTATTATTATTAGAATTTTAGGTCAGGATGAATATGGCGTAATGTCACTTGCCGGTGCGGTAATTGGCTACTTAAGCCTATTGAATTTGGGGTTGGGTGGCTCCTATAATTATTTTTATCATAAGAGAAAAAAAGAAGCAAACGAAGATGGTATAGCCAAGCTGAACGGAATGTATATAACGATTTTTAGCGTAATAGCATTAGTCGTTTTTATTGTTGGCATGGTTATTGTTTTCAATGCAAGGTTCGTTTTGGGCAATGAAATTACAGAAAACGAATTGGATATAGCTAAAAAGCTTATGTTTATATCTGTCCTTTCTATGGCTATTACATTACCCTCTTCTGTGTTTGGTTCATATATATTTGTGCATGAGAGATTTATTTTTTCTCGGGTAGTCGGCATTATTTTTACCATATTAAGTAACTTGGTAAAATTATCCTTACTTTTTATGGGTTTTCGTTCGGTTGCGATTACAATAGGAGCATTTATTTTAACAATAATTAATACATTGGTAACCATTATTTATTCGGTTAAAGTGTTAAAGTTTAAATTTTGTTTTAGCGGCTTTCAGCTTAATATGCTGAAAAGCATGTTTACTTTTTCTTTTTTCATTTTTTTAAATCAAATTGTTGACCAAATAAATTGGAGTATCGATAAATACATAATTGCCAGATTTTATGGTGCGGCATCTGTAGCCGTTTATTCAATTGGCGCTTCTTTAAACAATTATTATGTTACTATTTCCTCCACAATTTCAAGCGTTTTTTCTCCAAGAATAAATAAGATGGTTTCTATGGAAACAGACAACAAAAGATTAACAGATTTGATGATTAAGGTGGGAAGAATCCAATTTTTAGTTTTGTCATTAGTTTTTTCAGGTCTCATCTTTTTCGGTGAATATTTTATAGTAGGATACTATGCCGGTATCGGATATGAGGAAGCATACAAGGTTGTTTTAATTCTTTGTGCTCCCGTTACGATTCCGTTAATTCAAAATGTGGGTATAGAAATCCAAAGAGCCAAAAACAAGCACAGATTCCGTTCTATAATATATGTGATAATGGCATTTTTAAATCTCGTAATAAGCATACCCTTGTGTAAGCACTTCGGAATAATCGGTTGCGCAATCGGTACCGCAATAGGTATCACTCTTGCAAATGTTATAATTATGAACATTTATTATCACAAAAAGCTTGGTTTAAATATGGCAATGTTTTGGAAAAGCATTTTCAGAATTTTACCATCAGAGATAATTCCGATTCTGTTTGGTATTTTTATACTTAAGGTTGTTAAAGTAGAATCATTATCTGAATTTTTATTATTCGGTGTATTGTATGTGCTTGTATTTTCCGCCTCTGTTTGGTGCCTTGGTATGAACAGTTTCGAAAAAGACTTAATAAGAGAACCTGTAAGCCGAATTTATAAAAAACTTTTCAGAAAGGATGTAAAAAGTTAATGCTTCCTGATATTGATTGCGTTGGCTGTGGTGCTTGCTCCAATGCTTGCCCTGAAAACTGCTTGAATATGGTCGCTGATAAGAATGGCTTTTTACATCCCGAAATCCAAAGAGATAATTGTATAATTTGCGGTGCTTGTGAAAAGGTTTGCCCTGTAATAAACAAAAACCCAAAAGGCAAAGGGTCTATACAGTCATACGCTGTTTATTCCAAAAATGATACTGTGCGTATCAGTAGCTCCTCAGGCGGTTTATTTTATACAATAGCGAAATATATTATTGAAAATGGCGGTATTGTATATGGAGCAGCCTTTGACGAAAACTTGTATTTAAGCCACAAAGGTGTAGATTCGATAGAAGACTTGTACGCTCTTCAAGGCTCTAAATATATTCAAAGTGATACAAAACTTTGTTTCAGAGAAATAAAAAAACACTTAATTACAAACAGACCGGTTTTGTTTTGTGGCACTCCTTGCCAGATAGAGGGTTTATTAAGCTACCTGAAAAAACCTTATGAAAATTTATTTACCCTTGATTTTATTTGTCACGGAGTTCCTTCACCAAAGGCTTGGCAGGAATACATAAAGCATCAGGAAAAAGAATTTTCTTCAAAAGCTTGCGCTGCCTCTTTCAGAGATAAAACAAATGGCTGGCTTTCATTTTCTTCTACATTAGAATTTATAAACAAAGCAAAATATCTTGAGCTCCACCATAAAGATTCGTATATGAAAGCCTTTTTGCAAAATATATCATTAAGAAAATGCTGCTATCATTGTAAATTTAAAAGTGTGAACAAAAATAGCGATATTACAATGGGCGACCTTTGGGGGATAAAAAATATTTTACCTCATATAACCGATGATAAAGGTGTTTCCGTTGCTTTTGTTCAATCGAAAAAAGGTAAGTATCTTTTGGAACAGGTTAAAGCTTGCCTGTGGTTTCAAGAAATTTCCTCTAATTTGGCAATCGCAAATAATAGCGCTATGGTAAAATCCGTATATGAGCATAATTTCAGAAATTATTTCTTTGAAAATTTAGGTAAAGAAAATTTCGAAAGATTAGTAGAAGACTGTTTGAACCCGTCATATTATGTGCGGCTAAGAAGAAAAATAAATAAATTGAAATCAAAATAACTCGCCTTGTATTGATATATTGTCTTTATCTGTAATAAAAAGGAGCTTTGGTATGCCAAAAATTTCTGTAATAGTACCTGTTTATAATGTTGAAAAATATCTGCACGAATGTATAAATAGTATTTTGGCGCAAACATTTACCGATTTTGAGCTTATACTTGTTAATGATGGCTCGCGTGATAATAGTGGTGCTATTTGCGATGAATATGCAAACAATGATGAAAGAATAACCATAATTCATCAAAAAAACCAAGGACAGGCAGCAGCAAGAAACACCGCAATTGCAATAGCCAAAGGTGAGTGGATAAATTTTGTGGATAGCGACGATTTAATTCACCCTCAAATGTTAGAAATTTTATATAGTGCTGTGGATGAAAATACTCAAATATCTGTGTGTGATTTATGCAAGGCTCATATTTGTCCCGATGGCTTTTGCTCATATAAAAACAAATGGGACTTCAAAAAACATCAGATTAACGAGGACTCGCTTATTCATCTTATGCACAGTAGTGATTATATTTGTTGGGCAGCATGTGCTAAACTTATCAAAAAAGATATTTTGCTTAAGCATCCCTTTACTGTTGGCAAAATATATGAAGACAGTGCGGTAGGGTTTAAATGGATTCATGAAGCTGAAAATGTTAATATAACTGATGAACAGTTATATTTTTACAGACATAATCCTAATAGTACCACACAAGTTCGTTTTTCTTTAAAAAATTTAGATTTTTTGTGGGCAATTGAAGAACAAATGAGCTTTTATGAAAACACAGATTTTAATAAAATCAAAAAAATAGTTTATAGAAATTATGCCGTAGCTTGTGCGAATATGTATTATCGTCTTTTGGAGAACAAAACATGGGTTGAAGAGGCACAAAAATTAAGAAAGAAATTAAAAGTTTTTATTAGACAAAAGAGAAAACTTATAGAATTTAAAGAAGAGTGGGCATTTAATATGGTGTATGGAGTATTATATCCCAAGCCTATACGGATAATATTCAGATTAGAGAGATACATAAAAAATAAAATCAAACGAACCGAATAAACTGGTGTATAGAACAACCCTTATTGGAGAAAAGTATGACAAAAGGATTTATTACTATTGCAACGGGTAATGAGATATATTATAAAATGGCAGTCAATTTACTGCATTCATATAAGTATTGTTCATCATCCCCCTTGCCATTTGCGATTATTGCAGATGAGCATAATGAATTAACAAAAGAATTTGATGATGTATGCATTTTTAATGAAGCAAAGTGTAACTACCTTGATAAATTAGAAATGTATGACCTACTTCCCTACGACATAAATATTTTCATTGATGCAGACTGCCTTGTATATAGAGATATAAACAGGCTTTTTGATATATTTGAAACTGCCGATGATTTTTCCTGCTTCGGTCGCGTTTTGCCACTTGATGATAAAACAGGTTGGTTTGAGTATGATAATTTAAAGAATGATATGAAGTCTCAAATCGACTATGTAGTAGGTTTACACGGTGGTATTTACTATATGAGAAAAACGGACCTGTGTAAAAAGGTCTTTGATTGCGCAAAAGAATTCAGTAAAGATTATTATACTTATGGGTTTAAAGGTAAATTCACAAACCCCGGCGATGAGCCTCTTATTGCTTTGAGTATGGCTGTTAATAAATGCAAACCAATCCCCCACGATTTATCAGCAATTTTTTGCTATTGGGAATGCGAGAACAGAATAAAGTTCAATTTCAAAAACAACTCGGCATATGTAGTTCCTGAAAATATTTATACAGATATTATGCATTGGGGAACCAGATTTACCAAAACGCCTATTTATTTAAAACAAATTAGCGCCTTAAATTTATTAAGAGAAAATAAGCCGAGTGTTATGTTGGCTTTATCTGATTTTAAATATAACATTATTATTTTTTATAATCGTATATTAAATTTTGCTAAAAGAGTTTGCAATAAAATAAAGCGAACTTTAAAGATTAACACTTATTAAAACAACTCTAAAAGGAGCTTAATATGGCAGAAAATAAACTTGCACAAAGGCAATATCACCTTGATTATCTCAGGGTATTTGCCTCCATAGCTATAATTTTACTTCATGTAGTTGCACAAGATTGGTACAATTTTGAAGTAACAAGTACAGCATGGAATTTTTACAATATGTGTAGTGGCGCAACAAGATGGGGCGTCCCTGTTTTTGTGATGATTAGCGGTGCGCTTTTTTTACCAAGAGAAATCTCTACAAAAAACCTTTACAAAAAATACATATCCCGTATGGCGATAGCATACGTTGTATGGTCAGCCTTTTATGCTTTTGTTCCCCCCATTAGCAAGATGATTTTCACAGAAGAATATCAAGTAAGCTTTGTTGAAATTATCGGTAGTTTTATTTCAGGTGCATACCATCTTTGGTTTTTACCGATGATTATGGGACTTTATATGTGTATTCCCCTTATAAAGCAATTGATCAAAAATGACAACTTAATCAAATACTTTTTACTCTTGTCAATCATTTTCTGTTTTATAAAAACACAAATTGATTTAGTTACAAATAATTTCTTAAGCAACAATGTCCAAATAATATTTGAAAATGTTACTACAGTTTTTAAAAACTTCGATGTCAAGCTTGTTGTCGGATACGTTTCTTATTTTATACTGGGTTTCTACTTAAATAAAACTGAAATTAGCAAAAAACACAGAACAATCATATATATTCTTGGTTTTGCAGGGCTTGGTCTTACAATACTTTTGAATCTGTTCGCTGCAAAAAATGCAGGCACACCATCTGAAGAATTTTATAATTCATTCAGTCTAAATGTATTCTTAATGTCAGTAGCTGTATTTATATGGTTCAAATATAACGCAAAAGGTACTGAAAAGCTTAATAAAATAATACCCAAACTTTCGAAATACAGCTTTGGTGCATTCCTTGTGCATATATTTATTATTGAATTTTTAAAGGCTGTAGGTTTTTCAAGCGAAACATTCCATCCTGTTCTATCTGTACCTGTAACATTAATTTTCACCATAGTTGTATCTTATTTAATTTCATTGGTTTTAAATAAATTTCCCGTAATAAAGAAATACATAGTTTAAAATAAAGCGTATTTTACATATATAGTTGTATATTAAAAAAATTGGGGTTGAGATAGAATAAGCCCCCAAAAACGAATATAAAAACTCTGTTTATAACATTAGTTTTGGTACACTGAAAAGTTACGATACAGTGTTCATCTTCCAAAAAAATTTTTTATGAAACCCATTGTGACAAAACTATACAAAATAAAAAACATTATTATAAAGAGGTTAAATTATGGCGCTTACCAAAGGCTTTGTTACAATAGCAACAGGCAAAGAACAATATTATAAAATCGCACGAAATCTTTTGCGCTCTTATCGTTTCACAACAAAAGAACCACTTCCCTTCGCCATTTTATGTGACACCGAAAATGAGTACACAAAAGAATTTGACGAGGTTCGCATTTTTGAGTCTCCCTCTCGTTCATATCTTGACAAAATTAACATGTTTGACCTTCTGCCCTATGACATAAATATTTTCATAGATGCAGACTGTATCGCCTTCAGAGATATTAACCGCCTTTTTGATATATTCGAAAATGCCGATGATTTTTGCTGCTACGGCAGGGTTTTACCCCTTGATGATAAAAGGGGTTGGTTTGAGTACAAAAACCTTAATGAAGATTTACAAAAACAAATAGACTACGTTGTGGGGCTTCACGGCGGTATTTATTATATGAGAAAAACTGAAAGATGCAAAAGGATTCTTGAAGATGCAAAAACGCTTTCAAAAAACTATGCCGATTACAAATTCAAAGATTTCGTGGATCCCGCTGATGAACCTGTTATAGCTCTTAGTATGGCACTTAACAAATGTAAACCCATAGACCACGACGGTACTTCAATTATATGCTATTGGGAGCATGAAAACCGCTTTGATATGAATATTTTAAATGGTATTGCTTTATGTAAAACCAACGGGAAAAATACTGATATTGTTCATTGGGGTACAAAATACACACAATCTATCCCCTATAAAAAGGTAATGTCGGATTTAGAATCGCGTCTCGATTGCGAAAAGGTCTACAAAATCACTTTTGTGGATTATATACAAGATATAGCAATGTATACAAAAAGATTCTTTAGAAGTCCTAAAAGCGCAATAAGAAAAATTATAGGCTTAGTTAAGCACCATTAACTAAAACTGACTATATAATCAAACATTTCTTAATGTTGGCATTTATTTTCTGTTTTATAAAAATACAAATAGAATTAATTACAACCATTTTATTGACCAGTAGTGCTCGGTCACTATTCAATAAAATAAAGCATGTTTTACATATATAGTTATATATTTCAAAGGTTTGGGCTAAGATAAAATGACACCAAATAAAAACAAGAGCAAAAAAATTTCAATAGCAATAATATCAACCATAGTAATTGTTGTTTTAATGGTTACAGTGGTGGGAAATTGTTTGTTGTCCGTTGCAGAATACACCATCAACCTTTCGGGTTTATCCGGAAGTGCGAGAATTGTTGTTATTTCTGACCTTCACGGCAAAGAATATGGAAGAGATAACAAACGCTTATTGGCTAAAATAAGTGAGCAGAATCCGGATGCGATTTTTGTTGTGGGTGATATGCTCGATAACAATGATGCGAAGAACGGCTTTTCTGAAACTACAAATCTATTAACTAAACTTTCAGATATCGCTCCCGTATATTTTTCTTATGGTAATCAAGAAAAGGAATACAAAAGCGATATAATTGACGGATTTGTGAATACTATTACGGAAAATGGTATTATAGTTTTAGATGACTCCTTTGTGGATTGCGAAATAGGTGGTCAAAAAATTCGTATAGGCGGGACAATGGGTCACGCTTTCCCTTTCGGAAGAACTGAAGAAGAATTTCAAAACTCAAAAGAATATATCTTTTTAAAGGACCTTGAGAAAACAGACTTACCCACAATTGTTTTAGCTCATATGCCGGATACATTTATTTTTAATGGTGCATATAATTATTGGAACAATATAGACCTTGTAGTGAGCGGACATACTCATGGCGGAGTTGTAAGGCTACCCTTTGCAGGGGGCTTATATGCTCCAATGCAGGGTTTCTTCCCCGAATATGATTATGGCTTTTATATGCTTGGAGAAAAAATGAAAATGGTAATAACCTCCGGACTATCCGGTTATAATTTTATTCCAAGGTTTTTAAATTTACCCGAAATATGTGTTTTGAATTTAGAGTAAAGGGAAAAGAGGTGATTATAGATGACAGAAAATATTATATTGGAAATTCTTTCTGCATTTATACACAACAGAAAACCTTGCTTTAGCTTTGATGCAAACGAGGGTAAACTTTCATATTTTTTTTATATTCAAGGAATATTACCTGTTTTAGCTTATATGGATAAAAAATGGAATATAATAAAAGATGAAAATATTAAAAAGGAACTTGTGGATTGTTATTATCAAACCATTGCAATTAATTTCAACAAAGCTAATATGTTTGAAACTATATCGCAAAAGCTAAGCAAGAATAAAATCCCCCATATGCCTGTAAAGGGGTGGTATATACGCACCCTTTACCCTGTTCCGGAGCTTCGCACTTTCGGAGATATTGATATTCTTATAAACAAACAAGACAGACAAAAAACAGATGAAATTTTTACTGCAAACGGTTACAGTGTAAAAGAAAATTGGGAGCCTACCTATAGCTATGATAAAGGTGCAAGCAGATGTGAGGTTCATACCGAACTTATGGATACTGATTTAGGAAAGGGCGAACAGGTAATTACTTACTTTTCTGATGCCTTTGAAACTTCAGAAAAGGATATCGGTGAACGTTTTTCGCCACAGAAAGAGCTTCATCTTATATATCTTTTTTGCCATTTGGCAAAGCATTTATATAAGGGTGGTGCCGGTATAAGAATGTATATGGATATTGCATTGTTTTTAAAAGCGAACAGTGGCACGTTAGATTTTGAGAAAATATACGAGGATTCAAAAAAGCTTCGTTTAGAGCGTTTTTTTAAAATCGTTTTTTTCGCTTGTAGTGAGTGGTTTGAAATAGATTTACCCTTTGAAACAAATGATATAAAACCGGATAGTTTAGATGCTTTGAAAGATTATACTTTTGGGTCGGATTTATTCGGAAAAACCAGAGATAAATCAATAATAACATTAAGGAATGATCAAGTCGGCTCTAAAGGCAATGTTTTAAAAGGCACATTCTTTCCTGACGCAAAAACAATAGAAGAACGCTATAAATTTATTAAGGGCAGAAAATACCTTTTGCCTGTTGCGTGGGTTGCAAGAGGTTTTGTGAATTTAAAAGAAATACCTCAAAAACTGAAATATGTAAAAAAAGTTTCGAATGCAGATATGGATTTAGTCAGCGAATACAATGAATTTATATCAAAAATCGGATTGTGATATATAACAACAGAAAAGTCGGAGCAAAAATTGCTCCGACTTTTATTTAATCTATTTATATTATTCCAAAAAACTTTTTAACAACGGGTAGAATGAGGAAATCTGTTTTTCTGAATGCTGTGCTATGACCACCATTGAGAATCATAACCTCTTCTGCACCCTCAACTGCTTTGGTTATTTTTCTTGAGTGTCTGCGTTTTATCATATCAAACTCACCGAAAACATTAAGGAAAGGAACTTTGATTGACGAAAGTTTTTTATAATTAAGCTTTGGTTGACCTACCATCATTCCCTCGATTTCTCTTCTTCTTATCATTTCCGGGTCTTTGGTAAGTGCCGCTTTAATTGCATATATTCTGTGGTCTTTTATAATTCCAAGCTGGTCACCTGTTTTTGTTCCTCTTGTGTTAAGATTTGAACCGAATACTGCAAGACGCTCCACATATTGAGGGTACGTCACCGCAAAGCACATAGCAAGATTACCACCATCGGAAAAACCGCAAAAGCCTGCTTTTTCAACACCTAAATGATCAAGAAGAGCTTTTAAGTCATCACAGAAAAGCTCAAATGTAAGTTTTTTATCACCCAAAGGTGTTTTGCCTGTTCCTCTTGTTGAAAAACGAATGATTTTAAAATACTCTGAAAGAGGTCTGTATAAATCCCCCTCAAAGCAACGATAATCACCACCGTTGCCATTCAGCATAACAATAGCTTCACCGTTTTCATTACCGCTTATATGATATTCAAAATCCAGACCATCATGATTGAAAAAACCATAATCTATAACTTTTATTTCTTCCATAATGCACCTCCCAGAATGTATAATAATAATACTCCAAATCTTTTAAAAGTGCAACTGTTGACGAAAAAGAAAGAATTTAGTAAAATACATTTTGTATATTTTTACTTTGGAGAGAATAATGGATTTACTAACTTATTTTTCAAACTTGTGCAGACAATTAGGTATTCACTTAAAAACCGAAAGCCCGTCAATAAAAACTTTGATTACAAATAAAAAGAAAAACAACAAAAACGGTGTCGTTGCACGATACAATTTTGGTGAGTTTTCTATGGATATATATTACATAGAAAATATGAAAGGTGGCGGAATCCGTCAAGTTATATGGCTTTCATTTTTCTTTGACAGAGAACCGTCCATAACCTTCTCCGTATATGATATTTTATCAATAACTGAACCCGAAAATTTCAATTGCTATACCTATTCATTTGTTGATTCAAATGAACTTGTCAAAAGTTGCTTTGAAGAAATAGAAAAACTTTTAAAAAAGCTTATCCCCGAACTTTCACAAATAGCAGAAAACGGTGTCGAAAAGAATAAGTTAATAGAAAAACAAAAGCAAAAAATCAATGCTTATTTCGGAGATAATATTATTGAAGCAAGTCAGTTTTTAAAAGACTCTGCAGATAAGATTCTATCAATGATGTTTTATAACTTTTTTCAGTATCAGATTGACACTTATGTTTTGGGTTCCCCTGCTTTATTCTTCAAGGGCAAAGAAGAAAAAGCTTTGAAAGCCTTAAAAAAAGCAAAATATCGTTCTCTTTACGAAGATAATCTTCTCAGTTACCTTGAAAAAGGTGGTAAAGCGCCCCAACTTTCGCAAACCGCAAATGATGCATCAACCGAAAAAGGTACTGCCCGACAGGGAACGGATGCAAAGGGTTCTTTAAAAATTCTTTTATACACTTTACTTTTGACAATCCCTCTTTCCGCAGTTATGATCGGGCTGTTCTGCGGATTAACTTATTTAACCGCAACAGACTATCTTTTCATTTACGGTATAAAAGAAAATTTGATTTTTCTGCCGTTTTTCTCAACTCTTCCTGCAGTTGCAATTGCCTTAAACATTTTTTGCAGAAAAAAAGCAAAGAATAAAAATATTCATATGCCCACATTACAGCCCAAGGCAAAAACAGTTTTGAAATATTTCACGATTTTGGCAGAAAGTATTGCCATAATCTCGCTTTTCACTTGCATAAACTCAACTTTGGTCCTCCGTAACAATGATTTCCTTTATTCAACTGCGGATTTTCCGCTTTCAAGAACAAGTTGTCAATATAGTTCAATCGACTATGTTGCAATTGTTGAAGGCTACACATATAAAGGTGAATTCCAAGATGATGAACATATTGTTTTTGTTACCAAAAGCGGTACAACAATTGATGTTTATAATTCAACTTTCTTCTCTGCAGAAAAATTCAAAAAAGAAACAGAAGCTTTTTTCAAAGAGAAGGGTATTGAAACAAAAAATTTAAAAACTCTAGATTAATTAACTCAACAAGAATCAGTTTTTACATTTAATCTATAAGAAAAAACAAATCTCTGTTTGAAAATTGAAACAGAGATTTGTTTTTTTACTTCGGGAATAATATTCAGCTTATGATTGTTTCCTTGTCACCATATATGGTTGCGCCTCTTCGTCTGCCAAACCAAACGGTTTCTTTTGCATATTCTGCAAATGAAGTATATTTTACTTTAGGAATAATAGTAACTTTACTCTCTTTTTTTTCAAGAGATGCAGTTTCACCTCTTGTTATTTGAGTAAAGAAGGTGTGAAAATCATATTCAAACACTTGGGTGTTTTCTTTATCAAAAGGTTTTCTTAAGAACATATTCTGATATGCTAATAATTGACTCATAATGTCATCACAAATATTGAATCCATTTAAAAACTTAGTTAATTCTTCCATATATTCAGCATAATTTTCTATTATCTCTATGAAAGCGCCCTCTTCAAAGAACCATGTAACATTACCGTATTTTTTATTATGATAATTCCAATCACCTGCAAGAGAATTCTGATATTTTTCTCTGAATCCATCCCATAAAGCATACAGTCTACCATTACTGTTCAAAATAAACTCCAACAATGCAGAATAAAAATCATAATATGAAATACCCTTTTCATCATGTAAATACATGGCAAAAAATCTGAGTATACCTAAACTATGGAAGCATTGAACGCAAACTGAAAAAAGATTTGCATAGACCCAATCATTTCTGCTCATAGTTGCTGTGGAACGTACAAGATATGAAAACTCTTCCACTTCTTCATCAGTTTTTGGAGCACTATGAATATGGTTGAACGCCACTTTTATTACTTCAATTTTATGCTTTTCTATAAACTCAGGTTTAGACATTTCAGAGTTAGGTAACATTTCACAGTGATATACACTAACTGAATTGTGTTGGCCGCTTTCAAACAATTTGCAAATACCTTTACAAAAACTCTCTTTGGTTTCGCCGGGCAAACCCAAAATAAGTTCAGAGTATGTTGGAATACCTGCCTCATTATACTTTTTCATAAGAGAAGAAAAATGCTCCATGGTGAGATTTTTTCTTCCGATATTTTTTAATGCCTCTTCAGAAAGTGTCTGATATGCCATTGTTGCACCCTTATCCATACCAACACTATTTAATGCACTACAAATTTTAAATACTCTCTCATCGCTGTTTTTTTCATAACAAGGTCTGAAAACCTCAGGGTATCCGTTTTTCTTTTTAGCAGAGATTAAATAGTCGGCAATATCAATATCTCTGTCAAACATACCAAAATTAGAGTCTGCACAGAAACAATAAGCTATCTTGTTTTCAGACAACCATTTTATTTCAGCACGAACTTTCTCAATAGGGAAATGTCTCATTTTTTTACCCGCGCACCAATCACAATATGCACAAGAATATGGACAACCTCTTGTTGTTTCAAGAACTGAAAGAAATTCTACGCCTTTATTTTCAGAAACAATTTTATCCAAAACACCGGAAAGATATGGCGATGGCAAATCATCAAGGCTTGTACAATAACATCTTTTAGTCTTAACCACAGTTCCGTTTTGCCTGTATGCAATATTATCAGTATTTGCAATATCGTTGCACAAAAGATTATTCAATAGAGATGCAAATGTTCTTTCGCCTTCTCCAAAAACTAAAAAATCAACATATTCTTCAGTTTCCAATAAACCAGCATCTTCGCTCACACTATGACCACCGAAAACAATCACTACATCTGGATATATTTCTTTTATTTTTTTAGCCAGAGCTTTATTGTATTCCATATTCCAAACACTACAGGAAAATGAAACTACACTAGGTTCTTTTATTTTAGCAAAAGCATCCGAAAGTTTTTCTCTTTTAAAAATAATATCCGGAAACTGATAAACCTCTTTAACTTTTATGTCATTTTGGCAATAGGCAATTATTGTACCTGCTGCATAAGGAAGATATACAGACCCGTCAAATTCAAATCCTACTTGAACAAAATAAACATTCTTCATATACATTCACCGAAAAACCTTTTAATTTATCTCAACACTATAATTAGTGCTTGTGTAATCTGTTGCACGGCGATTTCTGCCATACCAAACAACTTCTCTGGCGAAATCCGAAAAATCTTTCACCTGGTTATCGTCCTTAATAACTAATTGAGTTGTTTCTTTTCTCAACTTTTCATATTCACCTGCATAAATTCTATTGTAATACGAATAAAAATCATACTCGCTGTTAATTGTGACCATATCAACGTTAATCTTTTTGATTATATCATACTGATATTTAAATACAGCCTCAAATTCATCGCAAAAACCATATTTTTCAATAACAAATGCTTTTACTTCTTTATAAAACTCTTCAAGTTCTTTATAAAGTTCAAGAAAAACCAACTCGTCAAAGCCCCAAAAAACATTACCCAAGCCCGAACAAGTTGCAACCATTTCATTTTCGCTTTTAGTAATACCCTTACATAAACCGCTGATTTTTTCATATACCTTGTTCAAAGTTGGCATATTTTTATTTGTAGAAAACTTTATCAGTTCATTATAGAAATCGTTATACTTAACATTTTTCTCTTGTCTGCAATAAATCGCTACAGCGCGAAGCAGCCCCAGATTATGCAACCCCTGAACATATGCCGCAAACAACAACGCTCTTGCCCATTCATCCTCATTCATAGAAAAAGTTGAGGTTATATATTCTGAATATTCAACAATACCATCCTCTTTTTCATCACCATTAGAATGAATAAGTTTAAAAGGAACACGCGAGCTTTTTATATTGAACTTATCCTGATATGCTTTTTGACCCATTTCGGAGTTAGGCAACAATTCACAGGGATAGATATTGATCGCATGGTGTTGTCCGTTTTCAATCAATTCGCTTACACCTTCACAAAAAGATGTGTAAGTCTCTCCCGGCAAACCAAGAATCAACTCAGAAAAAGTTGAAATATTGAGTTCGTTATATTTTTTCATCAAATCTCTGAACATATCTATTGATATATTCTTGCGACCTACATTTTTTAAAACTTCAGGGTTCATACTTTGGAAAGATATTGTCTTCGCTTTATCCAATCCACTTTTGAAGAATTTTGTGCTTACATCAAAAACAAAGTTAAATCTGTTTTTGGTAAAGAACACTTTAAAAACCTTAGGATATCCATATTTTTCTTTACATGCAACCACATAATCGGCAATTTCAGCATCTCTGTCAAAAAGGCAAAAATTTCCGTCTGTGCAATAAATATATTCAATTTTATGTTTTACAAACCAATCAAGTTCTGCCAAAACCCTTTCCATAGGGAACAGTCTCACTTTATCTTTGAGAGAACTCCAATCGCAGAATGAGCAAGAATTCGGGCATCCTCTGTTTGATTCAAAAAGCCCGGAAAACTCGATATCATCTTCCAAAATATCATCAAATACACCTTCTAAGTACGGCGAAGGATAATCATTACCTGTCTGAGGCGCATACATTGTTGTTACTATTTGGTTATTTTTATCGCGGAAAGAAATATTGGGCACATCTTCAAAACTACCATTATTGATAAGATTTACCAAAACGCCTTCAGTTGTCTCTTCTCCGAACCTATGTGTTAAAAAGTCAACGTATGAATATTTTTCAAGATCTTTTCCGTCTGAAGAAATGTTATGACCACCAAAAACGACATAGCACTCAGGATATTTACTTTTAATTGCTGAAGCAACAGTTTTGTTATATTCCATATTCCAAACAGAGCAAGAAAACAAAACCACAAAAGGATTATCTAAATTCGCCAAAACATCTTCTACCGGTCTTCTGGAATATATTATTTTTCCAAAATTGTAATTATTGCGTATTATATCATTTCTCATACAATAGGCTTGAATACATCCTGTTGCATAAGGAATATAAGTGCTTTTTTTATCATTACCATAAACATCATTAGCTTGAACAAAATAAGCGTTCTTCATTTTTTACCTCGATTTTTAAATAAATTCTCCAAATTTATAAATAATGTCTTATTCGTCACATATAATATCTTTTGTTCCGTCTTCAAGTTCAACCCTTGAAGTATAAAAGGCTATAAGATACGTATCCTCAAGATATTCAAAATAATGTCTTACGTTTTCATGTATCAAAAACATATCTCCGCTTTTAAATGAATATTCTTCTACAATACCATCAAGAGAAAGCTTCACTTTAATTTCACCGGAAATCACAAAAAACACTTCTTTAGTATTTTTATGATAGTGATAATTACCCCTGATTGCACCTTTTTTTGTATATATGGTATTAATCTGAGCATACGATTCATGAGTAACCTGAACAAGGTTTCCTCTATCATCCTCATACACAAAATCTGGTTTTAATATCTCAACAAGGTTCATTATGTTACACCTTCCTGCAAAACACACAAAAATAAAAACTATTTAATCAACTTGCTTTTAGGAGTTAAGCGAATCCTAATTGCAGTTTTCAAATATAGTACTGTTTGCAATGTTGAATTTTTTGAATGACCTTCAGTACGAGGCAAGCATTTAGCTGAGATTTCTCTAATCTCACAACCCATTCTTAAGGGCAATAAAACAGCTTCTAACAAACACGGGAACCCCCATTCTTTAAAACGTACCTTTTTATAAATATGTGTAGGACTAATCAATACTGGACTAGTAAAATCAGTCAAAGAAGAGCAAAAAAGTATTTTCAAAAAAGTTTGAGCAATACGATTAAAGATTTTTCGAGTTTTGTTATAACCATAAAAACAATCTTTTTTTAACCATCTTGAAATTTTAACTATTGAACACGAATTACTTTTGGCCGCTTCAATCATAATTGGAACACAATCAAGACTGGTAGGCAAATCTGCTGAAAGAAACATTATATGTGAAGAAAAAACATCGTTTATTGAGTCTCTCATAGCACCCCCAATATACGGATGGCGTTGAATCAATTTACGAACGAAATGTGGATATTTTTCCATCAATAAATCAATCGTATCTATACATCTTTTCTCCGCACGAGGAGGTATTACTATAAGTATTGAATCAATATCTGCAATATCGCAAATTGATCTTATTGTTTCGACAGTTTCAATAAGAGACTTACTTTCGTCTGTTGCGCCTATTACAATAGTTACCTTATCAAACATAACAGTTACACCAAAACTTTTAATCTTCCAAATATCTAATATCTTCTCTAGGATTTATAAGAAGAGTGGCACTATAACGCTTACCGAACCAAATTATTTCTCTAGCATACTCTTCCCATGAATCAATTGCTTGATGTGTTTTTATAAAAAGAGTATTATTAACTCGCCTTAACGGAATATATTTACCCTCTGCAATTGCCTTGAAATACGGATAAAAATTATATGTAGATTTAATTTCAACCTCGTTTATATCTGGCATTCTAACAACTAGCTGTTGATAATCACACAAATCATCAAACAAATCATTGTCTATATTGAAGCTTTTTAGGAAAGGTAAAATCTCTTTCCAAAACAAGTCACTATGATAAACCAACTCTAAAAAAGCACCTTCCTCGAAATACCAACCTGTTGTACCAAACACATCTCTTTGATAAGTCCAATTAGCAGTTTTGGTATCTGCTTTTCGATAGTACAGACTTTTAAAAAACTCATGCATATAGCCGTCAGTTTCATAATATATGTAGTTAAATAACATATTATAAAAGTCGTAATATGATATATTACATTCTTTATTTAAATATATCGCAAAAAATCTTAGTAAACCAAGATGATGAAAAACTTGTAATATTACTGAAAACATATATGCCTTTATCCAATCATCTTTAGGCATAGTCGCTGTCTCAGTTATTACATCAAAATATTCAGTAACACCATTAAACTCGGGATTATAATGAATACCTAGCAACGGTATTCT
Source organism: Acutalibacteraceae bacterium (assembly GCA_045591525.1). Classification (GTDB taxonomy): domain Bacteria; phylum Bacillota; class Clostridia; order Oscillospirales; family Acutalibacteraceae; genus DTU089. The sequence continues at coordinate 26,599 of JAZNTA010000069.1, forward strand.
CGAAGTCTTTATTCCGTGTTTTTTCTTATATTTAGGATCACCCATTTGGGTGTTCGGATAAACTTGACATTCATAAACTGTCATTGAATTGTTTTGTCCCGATTCCAATAATTTGCAAATTCCTTTGCAAAAACTAACATATGTCTCACCTGGTAATCCTAAAATTAGTTCCGTATAAGTCGGAATTCCAGCTTCATTGTAACGAAAATCCAAATTAGAAAAATGATCAAGAGTGAGGTTCTTTCTTCCAATGTTTTCTAAAGTTTTAACATCTAACGATTGGTAGGCTAAAGTAACGCCCTTATCTATTTGATTTTTATTCAACAGATATCCTGATTCGAAAACATTTTCATCGCTTTCTTTTGCATAACATGGCTTAAACACTTGAGGAAACCCGTATATTTTTTTCTGCTCAACCACATACTTTGCTACTTCAACATCTCTATCTAATATACCAAAGTTTGCATCAGCGCAATAACAGTATCTTATTTTATTCTTAGCTATCCATTCTATTTCGGATTTTATTTTCTCCATTGAAAACTTACGGATTTTTTTAGTAAAGCACCATTCACAATAAGAACAACTGTACGGACAGCCTCTGTTTGTTTCAAGTGTTGCATGAAATTCTTTATCTGGGAACTCACGCATTATATTATCAAAAATCCCCATTGTATATGGAGAAGGATAAGAAGATATATCTTGAGGGTGGTAATCTTCTGTTTTTATATTCCCTTGTTGCGTTCTAAATGAAATATTAGGAACACATCTAAGATCTTCTCCATTTTTTATCGCTTTCAAAAAAAGTGCTGTGGTTTCTTCTCCCTCGTTGTGCATAAGATAATCGATAAACTCATATTTTTCTAAAAAACTGTTATTGTGTGGAACACTATGTCCCCCGAAAATAATCTTAACACTAGGATACAGTTTTTTAAGTTCAACCGCAAGTTTTTTATTATACTCAAGATTCCAAGTATAGCAAGAAAAAGCAACAAAAGATGGATTATTAAAACGTTTGATAACATCTTCTATCTTTTCTCTCATTACCACAATATCAGGGATTTCATAATACTTTGTTATTTCAGCATCACTCTTAAGGTAGGCTGCTATACAACCTACCGAATAAGGTAAAAAGCAAGGAGATGAATAAGATACTCCTATTTGTACTAAATAGTATTTCTCTCTCATTTTGATTTCTTCTTTCCAGAGACTATATCTCTGTTATATCGTCTTTATAAGAAGACCATCCCATTCTGCCATACCAAATTACAAATTTACCGAAGTCCGACCAATTATCCATAACATTACTATCGTACATCCTGAGAATATGCTTCTTTTTTTCTAAAGAATGGAAATTATTAACATAAATATCCTTTAGATAGTTATGCAAATCATAATTCAAAGATATTTCCTGAACTTCGTCATTAGGTCTTCTGATGATGCTTTTTTGATAACGTAGTAAATCATCAAAAACATCTTGTTCTATATCATATTTTTTTAAATATGGTAAAACTTCGTCATAAAAAACATCAAGTTTTTCTAAAACATTAAGGACTACATATTCATGATCATCCCATACAATTTCGCCACAAGGTTCGAACATAAGTTTTTTGTTTATCATACCTAAAGAAAGCTCATTGGCATGGCTCTTTATATCAAAATACAGCTTAGATATAAAGAGTTGGGGGTTGGCATCCAAATAATTTAATATATCATCATAAAACTTTTCGTACGGAATATTTTTTTCATTATACAAATATATGCTAAATACACGAAGAAGACCATTGCCGTGAAGAGCCTTGGCCATATAGTAAAATGTTGTTGCTCTAACCCACATTTCGCGACTCATACTATTTGTCTCAACAATTATGTTATTGTATTCAGGAACACTAAACGCTTCATTATTAAAGTGCGGCCTAATAATTTCAGAACGAACTGTCTTAATCCCAAACTTTTCAATATAATCTTTCTGTCCCATAACAGCATTGGGTAACAAAATGCAACCATAAACCTCAAAAACAAAATGTTGACCTATTTCAAAAAGTTTACCTATACCTTCTATAAAACTTTCGTAGGTTTCACCAGGCAATCCTAGTATAAGTTCTGAATAAGTCTTCATATTCTCTTTATTGTAAATGGTAAGCAAATCTTTATAAAAATCGAGGGCAGTATTTTTACGACCTATATTTTTAAGCACCTCAGATGACATACTTTGAAAAGAAAGTGTTGCTCCAATGCGGTCAAATTCGCATTCTTTGAATTTTTTCACAATGGCAAAAACATTTTCAAAATTATTCTTTGCATAGTTCATTCTCATTCTTTCAGGATAACCTGTTAATTTCTTTGCTTTAACAAGTTCATCTGCAATTTCAATATCTCTTTTAAACATACCGAAATTAGCATCTGCACCCCAAACAAATGCAATTTTATGCTTTGCCATCCATTCAATTTCAGCTTTTATTCTTTCAAAAGGAAATAATCTTGTCTTAGCTTTAAGCAAACCCCAATCACAATATGCACATTGATTCGGACAACCACGACTTGTTTCCAATATCGCATTGAATGTAATTTCAGGATTTTTCTCAATAATATCATCAAACCAGCCATCAAGATAAGGTGAAGGATATTCTAGTGTTGTTTGCAAAATGGTTGATGTTCGCACATATTCTCCATCAGCATTTTTATAAGATATATTGTTAACACTATCAAATTCTTCATTTAAAGAAAACTTTTCTAATAAGCACCTTATTGTATCCTCACCTTCGCCATGACAAAGAACATCAATAAACGAATATTTCTCAAGCATATCAAAATTATCCGGCACATCATGTCCTCCGAAAACAATGAGACATTGCGGATACTTTTCTTTAATCGCTTTTGCAAGGCATTTATTATACTCTGAATTCCAACAATAACAAGAAAAACCAAAAAAATCAGGATTATCAAGACGTTCAACAACTTCCTCAATATCTTCCCTCAAAAAAATAAATTCCTTAAACATGCAATTACTTTTTACTGTTTCACTTTGAAAAGCAGAGGCAACAAGAATACCTGCTGTATACGGAAGATACGCATTTTGTGTCTCAGCATATGCTGAAACATCAACTTGAACGAAATATATGTTTTTCTTTGTCATTAATTATCACTCCATTTCTATGAGAGACTCTCTTATATACGTACTATCACCATTTTTTCTTCCATACCAAGCAATGAATTTTGAAAACTCTTCCCAATTTTTAAATCGTTTTGCATCATATACTATCTGAGTATTTTTCTTTCTCAATCTTTTAACATTACCATCGAGAATAGATTTGAAATATTCAAGAAATTCGTACTGTGTTTTAAACCTCTTTTGAGATTCAAACGGTCGTTTCATCATATTTTTTTGAAAATTGAACAAATCAAAAAAAACACTTTGTTCAATACCTAATTTATTTAAGAATGGTAACATTTCATCATAAAACGTATCCAATTCATAAATAATACTAAGATAAATAAACTCTTCAAATGGCCACTGAACCTTACCGAATCTTTCATCAGCACAACTCAACGTGCCTTTTTCAGATATAACCGCATCAAGATGCTCTTCTATTTTTTTAAAAATCCCCCCTGCAACTGTATCCGGATTTTCAAGGAAATACTGCAACAAAGAACTATAAAACTTTTTATATGAGCTTATTCCTTCGTTATAAAGATAAAGAGCAAAAAACAACAACAAACCCATATGATGGAAAGCCTGAACAGTATATGAAAACATATTCATTTTTTTCCATTCCTCATTACTCATAGAATATGTTGATGTTACAACGCTCGACCATTCTAGAATTGTATCATTTTCATCCGGCTCTCTGTGAGGTTGATTCAACGGAATATGCGATGTTTTTATTTGGTATCGTTCAACATAATCTTTTTTGCCCATTATCGAACAAGGAAGCCATTCACAATTATGTATATATATTGAATTATGTTGTCCTAAATTGAGCAATTTATCTATACCATCCACAAAACTCTGGTAAGTTTCACCCGGTAAGCCAAGAATAAGTTCCGTATAAGTTGCAACCCCTGCTTCGTTGTAAAGTTTCATCAACTCGGCATAATGTTCAATTTTGATGTTTTCCCTACCAATATTTTTAAGAACTTCTTTACTCATTGATTGAAACGAAAGAGTTATTCCTTTGTTTAAATTTTCCTTCTCCAGTTTCATACCTATATCGAACACTCTTTTGCTACTGTTTTTAGCATATGATGTCTGAAATTTAACCGGAAAGCCGCTTATTCTTTTTGCAGCTACAATCTTATCTGTTATTTCCTCGTCTCTTTTATACATACCGAAATTTGAATCTGCAGAACCCAAGCCATATACTTTGTTCTTCATCAGCCATTCAATCTCGCCATATATTCTTTCAAGGGGGAATAACCGGATTTTTGATTTCATATTGCTCCAGTCACAGTATGCACAAGAGTTGGGACATCCGCGTGAGGTTTCAATCAACGCCATAAATTCCATACTCGGATTCTCTTTGATTATTTTATCAAAATAACCATTTAAATACGGAGAAGGAAAATTACATTCCGAAGAAATCATTTCAGGATTAGTAAGTATTCCATTTGGAGTACGCATAGAAATCCCTGGAATCTCCTCGGTTCTATCGAGTCCTATCAATGCACGGAGAAGTCGTCTAAATATTATTTCCCCTTCACCATGAAGAAGATAATCAATATAATTGCACTCTTCGAGTAAAACTCCACCGGGAGATACATGATGCCCACCAAAAATAATTATACATTCAGGATATCTATCCTTGATTTTCTTTGCTAAAGTTTTGTTATAATTGTAGTTCCATATATATGTTGAAAATGCAACAACAGAAGGATTATCCACTTCAGAAAGAACCTTGTCCAATGGTTCTCTCAAAAAAAATATTTTTTCGAGAATGTAGTTTGATTCAACATCTTTATCATCCATGGCATAAGCAACAAGCTGTCCCGCGGTATAGGGAATATGAGCAGATCTACCATAAGGGTAATTCACCTGAAAGAAATACATTTTTTTCTTCATATCTTTACCTCCATACCATCTGACACGTACACAAATTTCCATTATTAAATTATATCATTTTGTCTTTTTTATGTCAACAACCGAAATCTTACAAATATTGATTCTATTATTGTTTCAAACTAACACCAAATTTAAGTTTTCAACTTGAAAACAAGTGGTAAAAAACGCCACCCGAAAGGCAATACCATTAAGTTAAGAAACAGACCGAGTTCAGAAAATGAGTTCGGTTTGTTTTTTTAAAAAAAGACTTGACAAAAGCAGAAAAATAAGACCCTTGTTAGTAGGAAATACAATCCGAAAGCAAGAAGAAAGCGCTATGAATATTACACCTAGAACTGTAAAAATCACTTTAAAGAAAAGGGTATTGAAACAAAAAATTTAAAAACATTAGCATAAAAGTATAAACACCTCATTGATTTTAATTGCTCAATGAGGTGTTTAGTTTAAGCGTCAACAGAATCTAGATATTTGTAAATATACTCCCACAAAAGCTGTTCTGCAAGTGCCATATTCTCTGCATCCTTTTCCAAGCCGTGACCTGAGGTTGGATAGGAATTGAGCACATGCTCTATTCCGTATTCTGTAAGCTTTGCATCTAAATCAACAGCGTTTCTGTATGGAACAATATCGTCCTTCATACCGTGATTTATAACGGTAGGAACAGTGTTTTCATCTATATAATAAATAGGCGAAACAAATTTCAAAGCTTCCTTTGCTTCGGCACGTGTTGCATAGGTATGAGGATATCCGCTTGCATAACCGAGCACCTGAGCAACAAACTCTTCATCGCCAAGACCATTGTTAGCTTGAAGCTCTTCATTGTAATAATAATACTCATCCGATAAATCTGCAGGACCGCAATAGCTTGCAACAGCTTTGGGCGGGATAGGAGAAGAATCTGCACGGGAATAGGCATAATGAAGCGATAAATGACCGCCTGCAGAACCACCTGTAGAAAGGAATCCCGATATTTCAACTCCGTGAGAGTCGCCGATTTCCTTAACAAGTGTCATCGCCCACTCAATATCATCCATTATATCATCGAGATTGACTTTCTCGTCAATATAACGGTACCTTACTGCCACACCTGCATAGCCTGCCTTCGCAACCTGCTCAAGTCTGCCGGCAAACTCATTTTCATCTCCGTACATCCAAGCACCACCGTGAAGCATAAGAACTATGCCAACAGTCTTTTTATTCTTAGGAATGTATAAATCAAAGTAATGCCGTTCATTATCACCATATTGGGTATCAAAATACACATAGTTATCCTCAGCAGAAATACCAAAGGCTTCTTCCAAATCACAACCATCTGCACTACCATCGCCATTAAAATCGCAAGCCATCAATGAGGCTTTTCCCACATAATTTTTATTGGTTATTGTCTGTTTTATATTGGTTGTGTCTTCATCCGTGCAAATGCCATCACCATTGAAATCGCCGGGACCATATACTTCTAATGTTTGAAATCCAAAATAAACTATCCATGCCTGAGCTGCATCTATAACATCAATTACCCTGTCGCCATTAATATCTGCTCTGGCAAAAGTAACAACATCCTTAGCAGTTTCTTCTGTATTCTTGTCACTCAATCCCATATTAATAAAAATCTGATAGTCTGCTGTACCGATGCTTTTATCATCATTCAAATCACATAAGCTACCAACAGAATAACCTATATCTGATTCATACTTTGCAACTGCGTGCATAGGCTTACCCGAAATTACGGGAAGTGAGCCCGGGGTATTACTTTTTTGCCCCCATACACGAACAGAATCGTTATTCTGAAGCAAGTAAGCAACCTCACCGCTTTGGAATTGAGCAAGAGTCTTTGATGTAGTTCCTGAATCAGATGAATTAGTCCGTCTTGACCCACCTACACCAAGTTGAACATTCCCGTCTGCCGTTGCAGAATCGCTTAAATAATATCCATTTGATAAGGTTCCGCCATTGCTACCGGCTATAGCACCTACATAACAGCTATATGTACTCGTTCCTGTTCCGGTAACACTACCCGCAAAATAACATTTATTTATTGTTCCTGCACTCCGACCTAATATAGAGCTTTCACTTGCGTTCTGTCCTGCAATACCGCCTAAATATTTTGTACCTTCAACAGCACAGCTGCTACAGGAATTCTGAATTGTACCCTCATTAAGTGCAACAAGACCTGCAACATATTGAGCACCCTTAAAATTCGAGGCGCTGATATTTACATTTCTGACAATACCGTTACTTCCCAAATAGGCAATCAAAGCGGTATAGTCATCTCCATTTGCGTTATAAAAATTTCTAAGTGTGTAACCGCAACCATCAAAAACCCCATTAAATTCAACACCATCATCAAAAATTGATTTTGGACCTTCACCTATAGGCGTCCACGCACGGAAGTTATCCGATTTAAGATTTCCGTTTGCATCATATATATCTATATTGTCACTGATATCACTATAAAGCCTGCAGTTAATAGCGTTGTTACCATTGTTTACTTGATCACGGAACCAATAGAGATTCCCCGCATTTTCTATTTTATAAAATCCGCTTCCGTCCTTGAAGGGTTCTTCATAATGGGAGTTATCGCTAAGGCAAAAACCGTTTGATAATGTACCACCGCAGGTTTTGCAGGTTTTAAGCTTTTCAACAAGACTGGGACGGGTTGCCCAAGTATAATCAGGACCTATTTCACGGGCAAGCCAGGATTTAACAACCTTAACAAAATAGAAATCCTCCTCTTTGGGATAACCATAAGTACCTGTTGCCTGGTCATAACCGAAAACTGTTATTAGTTTTGCATTACCGCAAAGACTTTCTTCAAAATATGCTGTACAGGTTGCCACATCAGTATAGTGAGCATAACCTTCCGCATTAACATACTCGTTTCTGCCGTTTTCCCCAAGTTCTTTTTCGAGCTGTGCCAAATTGTACTGACAGGTCACGGGACTCATTGTCCAACCGGGAGTGCAATAATCATTAATGCACACTTCTGTAGGAGGATATTCCGTTGAACAACCACCCAGATGGGATGAAACAGATACTATATGAGAAAATATTTTAGATTTTTCTATGCCTGCATCATAAAACATTTTGCAGGTAAATTCTATATAATCGGCAATAACCTCATAAAGAAGCTCTCTTATAACCTCTTTTTCGCTGAGCATACGGTTTACTGCTTCCTCAAAAATAGATTGAGCATCATAACCTAAATTATGTAAAGCGTGCATACCATATTGAGCTTTTTCAAACTCTTCAAGGGAATCATAAGTTTTATCTGTGTAATCAGGTATCTGTGTTTCCCAACCGGTATTGATACCTGCAAGAAGGTAAGCCTTGCCTTCCTTTTTAAGTCTTTCGTAGTTTTCAACCAAAGGCTCTATAAAGCCCTCTGTTACCTGCTTTTCATACCAATCAAGATATTTCGGAGAGTTAAAGCAAGGAAATCCTCCTGCGGTGGCAAACGGAACGCCACTCCAGTTACAATGCCATCTTGGGAGCATATCATATTCCTGACCGCCCCATTCTTCACCTTCTTCGGGAAAAGCAATCCATTCGCACATTTCAGGGTCGTCATAAAACTTATTACCTTCGTCATCAATTGTTGCATCATTACCAAATTCAATAGAATAATTTGTGCAATCATCCATCTGGAAGAAAACTGGAACATTATATTTTTCTGCAAGGGCAAAAACAGTATTTACCTCTTCATTCATCTGCTCAATAGATTGCGTAAGGCACATAGGACCAACAACACCGAAGGCATACATTCTGTCGGAAGAAGAATCTATTTCACCATGAAGAGTAACCATTTCTGAAACATAAGATTCAAGGTTATTATAGTGTATATTTGTAACCATAAAAACAACATATTGAATCCCATCATCAGAGGTAGCTGTTATTGTCCCGTCAGACGCTACAGAAATACCACTTTCAATATTATCAGCACCTAAAGACGGTACAACCATACATGAAAAAATCATTATTAATGCAAGTATCAAACTAAAAGCTTTCATATTTCCCCTCTTTTTTATAAAACAATACTTATTTTATTTTACCACCATATCATACTTTTTGCAATAAAAAACCTTGCAAGTTTTCACTCGCAAGGTTTTTAATGAACTCAATTTTTAAAATACAAACTCAAACATAAAGTTTATTGTTTCGTTAAGAGTTTTAACAACAGATGTTAAATCCTTTTCTGCTTCTGTAGGAGCTGTGCTTTCAACCAACCCTAAGCTTACCAAAGCAACCTCTAATTCTGCTTCTGCATCCTTCCATTCAGATGTATCAACAATTGTTTCGGAAAGTTGTCTGTTAACCTCTGCAACTGCACTTTCAACAAACGCTATTTCATCATCAGTAAATTGAGATTTATCTGCTTCATCCCATATCTCCAGGTATTCTCTTACCTTGTTTACAAGTCTGCCCTCGTTGTACTGAGGATAAACATCAGGTCTGCTGTAAACATCAACAATATTATCATCAGTCATAATATCAAACGCCATTTTAAGTGCCACATCGTTGTGAGGAAGTTTTTCATGGTCCTGATTTTTAATAAACCAGGTTGTGCAGGGAAGGAGACCTGTTGTTGGGTCAACTGTTCTGTCAGGTGCAAAGTGGTCATGGTCAGGATTACTGCAGTGAGTTCCTACAACTTTATAATCTCTGCCCAATGTTTTTCCGACATCTGCAAAGGTTGCACCCATTGATGCAGAAGTGGAATGAACAATGCCGTCACCATTTGTTTTATTATAATCTCTGCAAAGAGGGAACATTCCGCCACCGTAACAAACTATATCAAAGGCCTGTGCACCTGTATCCATAAGTGCATAAAGATTCTTTTCAAAGTTTGCTCTTGCCTGCATATAATAATCAACTTTTTCACGAACTAAAGAATACTCTTCATCGGAGAGCCATTTAGCCCTTGCTTCTTCATAATAATCTGTAGGACAAAGTGCCCAAATAATTGTTGTTGAACGAACACCTGCTTCAACAACACCTTCTGCAAGACCGCTCAAAGCAGATTTAAGAACATCATCGGGTAAGATACGAAGTAAAATGTTGATAAAATATGACAATGAGCTATCACCTAATAATGAAGGAATAAATTTGCCATAAAGCATTTCATCATCATGAATAATGCTAAGATTATTTGTGAGAATATCGCCGATAATATCTGAACCATCAATAGCAGGAATAACAAAAAGCATTCTCTTTATAAGTTCATAATCTTCGGGATACATTTCAAGATAGTTAACACCGATTGTACCGCCAAGACTTATGTTACAAAGTCTGACCTGCTCCGCACCTGTCTGGGGAAGAACAACATCATGAATATAATGGTTAAGTTTTTCTGTTTCGCCGATAACATCACCGAATGAGTCGTAACCGAAATAATAAATATTCTCTTCACCAACAATTTCTGCCAAGCCCTGAAGAGGAAGAATATTATAATAGTATTCCTTAATCTCGTCAGTCATCTGACTCATAGGACATTCGTAACAGGGAACCTCAACGGGAGTAAGATAATTACCCTGAGGATCCTTATGAATTGCATAAAGAGCTTCATATGCACCTTTTCGCATAGCATCCGTAAGCCCGGCATCACTTCTTGTTGTTACAGACATAAGAAGCGGTCCGAGAGCTTCTTTAAGAAGACCCATAACATCAATCTCTAATGGCCAACCTGTAATATAGTCTCCATTGCTGTCAGTCATTCTCGTACCGTCTTCATTTAGAAGATAGGTATCGTTCTGACTCATACCATGAACAATGATAACAGGTGTATCTCTGTCATAATCCGCAACATAACCAGAAAGTGTACCTTCTGCTGCAATACTTGTAGTTTCTTCTGCAGAAACAGGAACAAGCATTACAGAACCAATCATCACAAGCGCGACGATTATGCTAAGTACTCTTTTAAATTTCATAAGCCCACCTCATTAATTATTAATAAATTGTTAAATAAATTTTATCACAATAAAAACACTTAAACAATGAAAGCTTTGCACAAGTTTTTTTAGAAAAACTTGTAAAAAAGCACGAAACAATACCAATTTTTTCTTCTGAATTATTTTTTCATTTTTGCAAAAAGCATATTCAAACCTTTATCAACAACAGGAAAAAGGAATTTTACAATCAACACTGCGACCAAAGCACAAATTATTCCCGAAACAACACCTGCGATAACATCCGTACAGTAATGAACTTCAACATAAATTCTTGAGAAACCCATAAGAGCTGCAAAAACTGTTACGGGAACACCTATTTTTCTGTTATGCCATAAAAGAGCGATTGCTGCAGCAAATGCAGATGCGGTGTGCCCCGATGGGAAAGAAAAGCTTGTGGGTCTGCTTATAAGTTCGGGAAAAACATAAATTTTACCCCAGAATGCATATTTTTCAGGGTCAGTTTCCATAAGATTAAAAGGACGCGGTCTCGCAAAGAATTCTTTGAGAAAGAGGTCGTTACAAAGAAGCATCACAAGAAGTGCCACTATAACCGCAAGTCCTGCTTTTCGGTATTTTTTTGTAAACAAAAGCAACAAACCGAGAGCAATAAAAACTACTCCGCCGTTACCAAGAGTTGTTATGCCTACCATAAGAGCATCAAAAATCTCGTTCTGTATGCTCTGAATCCATTGAAATACACTTAAATCAAAATTTAAAAACGAATCAAAAATTGCTTGCATTTTTCCACTTCCTTTTATTCTATTTCATCAAGGTTTGCACCCTTGGTTTCTTTTACTTTAAGGGTAAATATAATTGCCGCAACAGAAACTGCAGGAATTGAAACCCCAAGACAAGCCCACCATATAGGCATAGCAGTCATTCCGATAATTGTTGTCAGATAACCAACCGCAAGCCCGATTATTACCAAAAGTCCTTCCGCACCAACAACTGAGGCTCGGATATCTGTCGGAACCTTTTCTGTCATCATAACATTCATATAATCTCTGCCAATCCAATAAGAGCCTTGATAGAGACCTGCAAGAGAGCCGATAAAATATGGATTCCAATTGTTAAGAATACCCACCACAAAAAGAACATAAGCACCTACACAGGTTACAGAAAAAAGTGTAACCGTCACTTTTCTCCCCAACTTATCAGCAATAAAGCCCGAAAGGAATGTTATTGAGGCATAAATAACGGGAACCATAAACAAGGCTTTTGTAATACTTGCGGTACTCATTCCTGCTCTATGCATTGAAGATTCAAAATACAACGCAATTGCAGGCATTGCTGCATCAAAAATTATATGGGCAATGATGAGCATTTTTGTATCTTTATTTGAGAAAATATATTTTACGCCGTTAAATACACCCGACTGATTTCTTTGGGCTTCCTTCTGTTGCTTTTTAATGGCTTTCTCTGCCTGCCTTTGCTCATAGGGACGAGAAAGATATTCTATTCTTTCATTAATAAATACTTTCGTGTCCTTTGCAAAAACAAGTACAAGACCAACAGCAACAAAACCGATAAGCGCAGGAACAAGAAAAATTTCACGCCATTTTGTTGCATCATCACCCATCAGCATATCACGAAGTGTGGGTATAAGAATAACTCCCAAAATACCAAAGCTTTTAAGAAAGCTGTAAATCTTTGCTCTGTGCTTATCAGGCGCTTCTTCCAGAATATAAATAATCTGAATATCGTGGCCCATAAAAAAGCTTATGATAGCAAAACCCACAAGGAACATTATGTAGCTTGATGACAAATGAATAACCAGCAATCCTATTGCCATTCCCAAAGTGGAAAGCACAAAAAGTGGTTTTCGTCCCCATTTATCCGCAAGTGCTTTATAAAACGGAGTAAAAATCCCCAGAACATAGGTAAAAACACCTATGCTTGAATGGAAAGCAAGACCGTCCTCGTAAGTGTAGAACTTCCCCATAAATGGGTTGTTCACAAAAAATTCTGTAACAAACGAGGACTGAACTGTAACAGTCAGGTTACTTGTTACCTCATCAAGAATATTGACGATTGCAATAAGGAAAAGCAAAATAAAGAAATATTTGCTTCCCGAATTGCGGTTTTTTTCTTTATTCAGCCTTGCGAGCTGCCGACTCTCACCTTGCATAATCTTTTTAGTATTACTTGTATTAACCACTGAACCCACCTCACATCAATTATAATTCATACTATTTTTAAGTCAATAAAACCTTGAAAAGCTTCTTACTAAATGATATATTAAAAAAAAGAAGTTTTCAAGGGGATTTTTATATGGAAAGAAACAGCACTTTAACGGTTAGTTCTGTAATTCATGCAAAAGGATTATTCAGCATATTTGTTTTAATACACCACATCAACCAAGAGCTTTCTGTATTTGATGGCACCGTTTTAGATTTAATTTTAAACCAATTAGGGTATTTATCTGTTGCGGCTTTCCTGTTTTTTTCGGGATACGGTCTTTTCACTCAACATCTCAAAAGAGATACATATGTAAAAGGAATGTGGAAAACCAGAATACTTTCAACATATTCAATCTATTTGGTAGTTGCACTTCTTTATTTTTGTACAATAGCCATAACAAAAACAACATTATCATCCACCACCATTATTCGCACCTTCTTTTTTGGCGGAACAGTAATCCGAAACGGATGGTATATGCAGTGCCAAATATTAATGTATCTGATATTTTTCATCACGTTCCGATTTATCCAAAAACAAAAACCTCAAATTTTCACACTTATTGCATTAACAAGCGGATATTGGTGTTTGTGTATAGTTATGAAATTAGAACCTATGTGGTATCAAGCTGTTCCTTGCTTTCTGCTAGGTATTTTTTGGAAAATGTATGAAAGCAAAATAATAGAACTGCAGGAAGTAATAAAACACAAACTCGGCAAAATCGGTTTGATGCTGACATTGTTTGCATCAGGATGCGGATTCCTCTTCTTTTTTGCTACATCAAAAATTTTAACAACCCCATCTTTCCTTCCTATCATTTTAAAAATATTCTCCGCACTTACTTTTGTCGCAACCGTTGCAATATTTTTGATGAAAGAAAAAAGCATTAATATCCCCCCTATCAACAAGATTTTTGAGTCATTGGGGAAATACTCTATGGAAATTTATGTATTCCACGGGCTCCCATTGATGTTATTCCGAAATCGTGTTCTGTTCATTGAAAGCGATTTAACATTTACTATACTAGTAATATTATCTACTGCTGTATTATCTTTATTATTACATCCATTGTTTGCTACTATAAGCAAAGCATTTAAAAATCCAAGAATAAAAAAGCATCAAAACTTTTTATGATATGCAAAAACCTGTATCGAACAAATATGTGATACAGGTTTTATTCAAAATATTGTGTCTACCACTTATGCAAAAAGTTTTATTAAATATAAAATCAACATATGGACAGGATAAAAAGCATAGAATCCATATTGCATAATTTTGTTTGATTTACCCTTTTTACCGCCATAAAGCCATATTGGAATAAGGGCAAATACTGCAAACCCCTGATAAGGAATTTCAAATGTTTTACCTAAAATTTCAATGGGGCATACCTGACCTTCAAAGAACACAATATTTATAAGTACCATTCCCAAAAGTTGCGCAAGCCAAGCGAACGGGAAATCTCTTAATATGTAGAACATAACAACTGTTAACATTCCCAAGAAGCCATAATCCACAAAGCCAAGAGTTGCCCCTATGCATATTAAAGCAAGCCACAACAGAGATAGTGCAATATTCTTTGCCTTGAAATTCTTTTTCAGATTATCTAAAACATATATTGCAAGCAAGCCTAAAAGGAGAGTAAACAAAACATTCTGATGGTAGGGATTAAACCATCTGCTACTGTAAAAAAGGTTAAAGGGTATTTCCGTAACTACCGCAAAGCCCAATAATCTCAAGGCATATTTTTTGAAATTTGAGGTATGAACAAAGCCCTCTGCAATCTGAAATGCAAAAATGGGGAAAGCCATTCTGCCGATATAGGTCATCCAATTACCAAAACTCATATACGTTGCCCAGATATGATCGCTGAGCATAAGAATAACCGCAATTGTCCTGAGCATATTTGAGGTAAGACCACCAAAGGGAATTTTAACTAACGGACTGTTTATCGGGAGTTTTTTTACATTTTCGTTCATATTCTGCACCCCTTTCTGTTTATCTGACAACATTATACCATAAACAATAAAAATATAACAACTGTTTATAGAAAAAGTCCGCACCATAAAAACGGTACAGACTTTAGTTTCGATTGTTTTAATGATAACTCAATCCATTATTTCAATTTGTTTGGGAAAGGAAATCATCCAATAAAGCTTTTTGAAGCATTTCTACCAATCCTGTTGCCTTTCCACCGACTTTTTTCCCGTCTATCTCATCAGCAACAAGGCAGAGAGCTCCTGCGGATGAAACCAAAACCTCATCAGCATCAAACAGCTGTTCTAAAAAATACGGTTCTTCCCTAACCGGAATGTTCATTTTCTCACAAGCACTGATTATATGCTTTCGGGCAATACCCGGTAAAATCAGATTATCTGTGGGCGCAGTAATTAATTCACCATTTTTTATAATGTGAACATTGCTGTGTGCACATTCGGTAACTCTTCCGTTTCTATGAAAAACTGTTTCAAAACAGCCTGCTTCTTTCGCTCGTTGAGATGCAATAACTGCAGGTATAAGGTTTAAAGTTTTTATATTACAATGCAAAAAGCGGGTATCCTCCATTGTGATAAGCTGAACCTTTTTCTTTAAATCAAGAATTTCCTTGTGGTAAATATTTATCCATATATTTGCCTTTGCATCCTCCGGGAACACGTGATTTCTGATTGCATTATTCCCTCTTGTTGCCTGAAAATAAACAAAGTTTTCGCCCGTATCCATTTTTTGAACCATATCGTTTAAAATTTCTTTCAGTTCATCTTTTGTATAAGGCAACTCTATTTCAAGAAATTTTGCACTATTATAGAAACGGTCTATGTGCTCATCCAAGGAGAATATCTTATAATTCCGGCTATATGTAGCATCATAAATCCCATCACCGAAGAAGCAAACTCTGTCAGTCATAGGGATAGAAATTTTTTCAATTTCATCCCATACACCGTTGTAATAACCCAGATTCTTCATTTTGATTACCTCTCCTGCTTATTTTTGCTATCTCTAAATATTATTCCGAAATCTTTTCAAGTTGCATTTTTCACATTATATCATACAACTTTTTAAAAAGAAAGTTTTTCATATAAAAACCCCACCGATTTTACTCGATAGAGAGCCTTTTTATCCTGTGCTGATATCAACTTATTTATTAGCAATACCTATGTGGCAGTTAGCAAAGAGGGTAATTCTGCAAATCCTTTGCTGATTTTGAATTATTTATAATCCTCAACAAAATATGCGTTGGTGTTAGCCTTTTTTCCTGAGGGACCTATCACTTCGATGCGGAAGTATACATCCTCGTCCTCAAGTTGAAAATCTGCTTGAGTTACATATTCACCCACAGGTGCGTGTAAAGCTTTCGAACGTCTTCCTGCAGTAGAAAGTGCTATGCGTTGAGCCTGCGAACATTCAATGTGAACTTTGCCATCCTCTAATGTCAGCTCAAATATTCTCGGCTCACGGGTACAATAAAATGACCCGCTCTGCATAGCAGATATAACAGATTCATAGCTGAGAGAGTCACAGAGGAAAACTGTTTTTCCTCCGAAGCTGTCGCAACGAACATCCCCAAAAGGAAATTCATTATGATTATCGTCTGCCATAGTACAAAACAGTCGCTTTCCGCTACGGAGCATTTCATCATAAACCTGCTCTTGTCCGTCATCTCCGCCTTCAACAAAAACAGAGTTGTTATATATTTCAACTATACTGCAGCCTTCTAAATCACGATAGTCATCAAGGCTCTGCATTGACCAGTAGGGATGATTATATGCAACTATAAAGCCTAATTTTTTAAGCTTCTGTATATATTCGTTTACAGCTTTCATATCTCTGTAGTCGGGTGTGGCAGGAAGCAAAACCTCTTTGTCGCCATTTATATTGAATGCATTGAGGTGATAACATCTTCGGAACTGACTGCTACTCACAATATTATCGCTGATATCTGCCTCAAAGGAGTTTATGGCAACAAAATCATCTGTACAAAAACCACTGTGGTCAAAATAATTATCATGGTCCGAAAATGCAACTATGCTGTACCCTTGTTCTTTATATGCATCACGAATTTCCTCAGGTGTTTTTCTGCCATCTGAAAGTGTGGTATGACAATGCAAATTAGCAATATATTGTTTTTTCTCTTTAGATATTAGTATGTGCTTCATCAGCGCTTTCTCCTTCAATAACCACTTCGTTTGTGCCCATATTTTATCACATTAACCCCATATAATCAATGTCAAAACAATCTTTGCTGTTTAAAAACAAATAGTTCCCACAAGGGAAACAAGTTAATGTGCTAACACAAAAAAATATCCACCCGATTTCTTGGGTGGAATTTTTAGTGTTAGGAATTAGTCCTTGATAGCTGCCTGTCCAGCAGTTAGCAAAGTGGGGAAATTCAGTCTTTTAATCGCCTCAAAATTGTATCTCTTCCAATTTTATCTTTTTCAAGATAAAAATTGCCAGTACATATCAACCATATTATTTTATCAAGTTTATAGGGAGTTACATCGGGATATTTATCTTTAACGATATTAGAAAAGTTAAACATAAATTTTATAACAGCCTCATCTGACATCAAAATATTTTCATGTTTACCTTCTATTTCTGAACATACTACTTTTATATGTATATCAGGTTTAGCCAACCAATAGCAGCCACATTCCTTGAGCCAATCACAAGTCAAAGCAAATCCCAAACCATGAATATTTCTTTTAATTTCTCTCAACTCTTTGATTTTTCCGTTCAACTCATCTGCTGTAAGCGGTTCTTTGCAAAGAGCTTCTATTTGTTTATTACCACCATCATTCTCTAAAAATACCGCACCTTCATACAATCCTTTTGCATATTTTCCCCAATTAGTTCTCTTTTCTTCAGTGTCTTTTTTAGTTCCGTTATCTAATTTGCCATCATTGGTAAGCGCAGCATATAACTCTTCCCAGGATTTATATTTATCAAGAACTTTCTGACAATCAAAATCGCATAAAACCTCTTTTATATGATTATATCTCTCTTCGCTTTCATTAAAACGTATAGAATTGTGCATCATACCACTATTTTGCAAAGATGATGCAAGACGTTCTAAATAATTTTGGTTTAATTCTATTCCCTCGGGTATGTAGTACCTGTTTAATTTGCTTTCTGTTATATTCATAGCAGAAGCTTTTTTATCTATAAGTTCTAAAAGCATTTCATATATTTCAATATTATTCATATTATTCTCTCCTAAACTTTTTATTTATCATTATATTTTTTCTATTCTTTCCCCAAACTCGTGAATAGCAAGACTTGCGAATAACATTCTTGCTTCGTTTTGAACTACTAACTCTGGTGCGTTAAGGGATAACAAACGGCACAAGCGTTGAGCGTGGCGGATTAATCCATACCCACAAGGACCGTCTGACACTCTGCCGATAACCTCAGCATTTAACTCTTCTTGATTTTTCGATTCAAGTGGTGCAACAAAAATACAATAAGTTGCTACTAATTCATCGGGTAATACTTCAGTTGCAGTAGCGTATGTGCCGTCTAATTCGTCAAGATGGTCTGCAATAACATCTAATTCCTCGTAAAGTCGGTTAAATTCATTTATTGCATAGTCAACATCTTCAGCAGTCCATTTTATATTTGCCACAAAATTATTGTAAGTCTGACAATCTTCACAATCAACATCGTACCAATTATTCAAATATAATGTGCCGTCCTCTGCTGTGTTTTTATACATTTCAAGGGTAAAATCAGTGGGGGAAATATTGGTGGAAAAATCAACATAATTTTTATTCTGCATATTAACAATCCTTTCATTTTATAAAGTATTGACATTATACAAAATCGAATTACCAAAAATCAACTAACGAAACCCCTTTGTTGTACAATAAAAGGGACTATTCACAAAAAACTATCGAGTAAATCAGTATTGTGTTCATTAATTTATAAACAACCAAACTTGACCTCATAATCAAAATATTTACTGTAGGACATTTGAATCTCAATATAACATTCAACGGTATTTCCCCAAGACTCAGAATAATAAATCTTAATATCAAATAAAGGCAATTTCTGTTGATATTCTCGTTCTACATACTCGTTAAGAGCAAACATCATACCAGAAATCGCATCTCCAGAAAGAAGGCCAGGATCTTTATATGACTCAACAATATAGTCAGTTTTGTTGTAGGTTTCCACAATATCGTTGACTATGATCTCTTTTCTTTGTCTCTTTCCATCGTTTTCAATAACAGCGTTCGCAACCTCTTCAACATGTGGTTCCAAGTAAGATATTAAATAATTTATAAATCTCTCACTTTGTAATTTGGCATCCAGTACCTTTTCTCCCATTTCCTTTACAAGTAAATATTGCGATTGTTGTGCACGTTTATTAATTGTATCAAAATCCATTTGAATGCTTCCTTCTCATATTTTTATTTCATTATAACTATCATCTATGTATATCTCTTTCCCTCGAATTTTGCATTAGACGATGTATTTATTATATATTAGCAAATGGATTTTCAAAAATCAACTAACGAAACCTCTTTGTTGTACAATAAAAGGGATTTTTATATCAAGATGCTATATTGTTTTGTTTGCAAGTATACAATCTCGCACAGCATCTAATGACCAGCTATGTAACGCGTGCTGATATTTTACTTTTGCGGTTTTGTTTATTTTCATTAATAAATTCATAAAATCATTAAACGGCATAGAGTCATAAGAACAATCTTGAACAACGTCATCAAGTAAACAGAAACTATAAATATCATTTTTGGAAATGGGGAGTGTGCCGCTGGTTAAATAATATATTTCGTAGTTACTCCAATGAAGTATTGTCATCAAAAATGTTATCAATGAATATTTTACATACACATCTGTTTCATTTAATATCTGTTGGCGTGTGGTTTGTATTTGGATGTGAATGTCTTGTGAATGGTCAAGCATATAAATTCCAGTATCGTTAATTACAAGCGGCTCTAATTTTCCTAAAAGGAAAAGTGCATCCAAGCACTCCTTTATTGTACAGCGGTAGTTTTCGTTAGGTGTTTCAGCATCATTTATGGTGTAATCAATAAAAAAGATTTTATCTCCGAAACACACCTCACTTACAAAAGGTATAAGCCCGTCTTTATATCCGATTAACTGTTGGGGTACATCGTTCAGTCTTTTTTGAGACTTTTTTATTTGAGAGCGGAATTTCTTTAATGTGCTCGGTTTAAGTGAGAATATTTTTATTGTTGAATTTTTAATACTCACAAGAGCGCCATCTTCGTAAATATAAAAAGCATAGGCATATTCATTGTTTGTTTTTAATGAAAAAAGTAAATTTTCGTTCTGCATATTAACAACCCTTTCATTTTATAAAGTATCGCCATTATACAAAATCAAAACACTAAAAATCAACTAACGAAGCCAATTGGTTGTACAATGAAAAGGACTATACACAAAAGATCCCCTTGGATTTCTCCAAGGGGATTCGTTTAATTATTTGCTATACTCCGTAATTCAATTAAAAATTAGTAGATAACAAGGTAAATAATTTTATTATACGCACCTTTCGGTGCTAGAACTCTCCACCCCGACTCCACTTACGTTTCGTCGCGGTCCCCCTCTCTTCGCCAGAGAGGTATAAAGTGATATTCTGTCTTTGACAGAGTGATATTTTCGCGTTGCGAAAGTGATATTAAAGCCTAAAGGCTTTAGTGATATTGTATTCGCCTTTAAAACTTGCGAAGCAAATATCACTCGGCTTTAGCCGAATATCACTGCATAGCAATAGAGCTCGCCGAAGGCGAATACAACTTCAAGGACAAATTTCCATAAAAATAACGCCTTCGGTTTCCCGAAGGCGTATATTTTTATATTTGGAAATTAGTCCTTGATAGCTGCCTGAGCTGCTGCGAGGCGAGCAATCGGAACGCGGAAGGGAGAGCAAGAAACGTAGTTAAGACCAATCTTGTGGCAGAATTCAACAGAAACGGGGTCGCCGCCGTGCTCACCACAGATACCGTAGTGGAGGTTCTTGCCGCTTGCTTTACCTTTAGCAACAGCCATTTCCATAAGAGCACCAACGCCGTTCTGGTCGAGCTTTGCGAAGGGATCGTTCTCGAAGATTTTGCTGTCATAGTAAGCTGTAAGGAACTTACCAGCGTCATCACGGCTGAAGCCGTATGTCATCTGAGTAAGGTCGTTTGTACCGAAGCAGAAGAAGTCAGCTTCTTTAGCAACTTCGTCAGCTGTGATACAAGCTCTGGGGATTTCGATCATTGTACCAACTTCGTATTTGAGGTCTGAGCCTGCAGCTGCGATTTCAGCATCAGCAGTTTCAACAACAACCTTCTTAACGAATTTAAGTTCTTTAACATCACCGATAAGAGGAATCATAATTTCGGGAACTACGTTCCAATCAGCGTGAGCTTTCTGAACATTGATAGCTGCACGGATAACAGCCTTTGTCTGCATTGCAGCGATTTCGGGGTAAGT
>JAZNTA010000070.1:0-1779 GCA_045591525.1 Acutalibacteraceae bacterium
TGCAAAAATCGTTGCTGACAGTGTAATTGAAGCTGCCGAGAGCGAAGGTTTCAGTCTTCGTGACAGAGATGTTATTTCTGTTACAGAGTCAATTGTTGCAAGAAGTCAGGGTAACTATGCTTCAGTTGAAGCAATTGCTAAAGATGTAAAAGCAAAATTAGGTGGAGAAACAATTGATGTTATTTTCCCGATTCTTTCAAGAAACCGTTTTGCAATCTGCCTTAAAGGTATTGCTATGGGTGCTAAGAAAATTGTGCTTATGTTAAGCTATCCAAGTGATGAGGTTGGTAATTGCCTTGTTTCTTTAGATAAAATTGATGAAGCAGGTATTAACCCATACAGTGATGTTTTAACACTCGAAAAATACCGTGAGCTTTTCGGTGAAAATAAACACGAATTTACAGGTGTTGACTATGTTGACTACTATTCACAAATCATTCGTGAAGCTGGTGCTGAGGTAGAGGTTATCTTTGCTAATCAGCCAACAACTATTCTTAAATATACAGACTGTGTTCTTAACTGTGATATTCACACCCGTGCAAGAACAAAGAGAATTCTTCTTAAGAATGGCGCAAAAATTGTTTGCGGTCTTGATGATATTCTCAATGCTCCAGTAGATGGTAGCGGTTGTAACGAAAAATATGGTCTTCTTGGTTCAAATAAATCAACAGAAGATACAATTAAACTCTTCCCAAGAGAATGTAAGGATTTCGTTCTTGAAATTCAGAAGCTCATTTTCGGTGCAACAGGTAAACACGTTGAAGTTATGGTTTACGGTGATGGTGCTTTCAAAGACCCACAAGGTAAAATCTGGGAACTTGCAGACCCTTGTGTTTCACCAGCATTTACAGATGGTTTAGTTGGTACACCAAACGAATTAAAACTTAAATATCTTGCAGATAATGACTTTAAAGATTTAAGTGGTGAAGAACTTAAAAAAGCTATTTCAGAAAGCATTAAAGCAAAGAGTGACAATCTCGTTGGTAATATGGCTTCTCAAGGTACTACACCAAGACAGTTAACCGACCTTATCGGTTCACTCTGCGACTTAACAAGTGGTTCAGGCGACAAAGGTACTCCTGTTGTTCTTGTTCAGGGTTATTTCGATAACTATACAAACTGATATTTTTAAAATTTTAGTAAAAAACATTTACAACGGAGGCAAATATTATGGAAATTATTAAAAGACCAGATGATATGCAAAGAATCACCACAAAAGAACTTGCAAATGCATTTATTGATGAGCAAGTAAAAAAGGTGCAGGAACAAGTTGGGGACAAAAAAGTTTTACTCGCTCTTTCAGGTGGTGTTGACTCTTCTGTTGTTGCAGCACTTCTTATTAAAGCTATTGGAAAACAATTAGTTTGCGTTCATGTTAACCACGGTCTTATGAGAAAAGGCGAGAGTGAACAGGTTATTGAAGTTTTTGGTAAACAGCTTGATGCAAACTTAATTTATATTGATGCTACAGACAGATTTTTAGATAAATTAGCAGGTGTTTCTGAACCTGAAAAGAAAAGAAAGATTATCGGTGGAGAATTCATTGAAGTATTTAATGAAGAAGCAAAGAAATTAGAAGGCATTTCTTTCCTTGCTCAAGGTACAATTTACCCTGATATTCTCGAAAGTGATGGCGTCAAAGCTCACCACAATGTTGGTGGTCTTCCAGAAGATATGAAAATGGAACTCGTTGAGCCTGTTGCACTTCTCTTTAAAGATGAAGTTCGTGTTGTAGGTTCTGCACTCGGTCTTCCAGATGAAATGGTTTATCGTCAACCA
>JAZNTA010000071.1:0-77848 GCA_045591525.1 Acutalibacteraceae bacterium
CATAATCCGATGAACAAGCTAATAAATCAGCATTTTTTATATAGGGGTAGGGATTGCTTTTAAAGCCTAAAAGTGTAACTGTTTTTTGAACCCCGGTCGTTTTAATAATTTGCTCCAGTTCTTCTCTTTCGTCACCCTCGCCGATTATTAAAAGATTATTTAAAAAGCCTTCATCTAAAAGGGCTTTGTGAGCTTCGATCAGGCGGGCAAATCTTTTTTGTGTAGAAAGTCTGCCCACAGAAACAATCGTTGGGATTTTTGTATCAAAAGAAAAATCTGTGATATTTTCATTAGATTTTTCTTTAATGTCAAAATTATCTATAACATTGTATATAACTTCAGTATCAAGCACGTTTTCGTATATGCTTTTAAAGCTTTTTTCTACATCCCGGGAAACGCACACAACATTATCAAACTTTTTATACCAATTTACGCTCTTTTTCTTAAATTCATCTATGTTGCTGATTTTTTTAGATAAATCGCAATGAACCCAGGCAATTTTTTTTGCTTTTTTATTTGTTGATGTTGAAATAACCTTTGTAGCACCGCATTCAAGGTAAGCAACCTCTATATCATAATTATCCTTAATATGTAAAGGATAGATTGTTTTAAATAAAGCGCTAAGTCTGTATTTGTAATTATTAAATTTTGAGTAGTTGGGATAAATATATTTATATTTGATATTTTCATTTAAAAGTCCTTGAGGATTCTCCTTCCAGACAGTTTGAACAGTAATATCAAATTTTTCTTTATCCATATTATTAACAAGGTTTTGAAGCACCTTTTCTGCTCCGCCACCGGATAAAGTTTCTATAAAAAACAATATCTTTATCATAAAACCTACTTACTTCCTTGCGTTCTTTTCATATAATTTACACAATCTTTCCGTAAAGATTTTCGAATCAAATCCCTTTTTTTCTATAGCATTTACAACTTCTGTTTTTTCTTTGCGACCTTTTTCGATAGCTGTCTCTATTGCATCTGCCCATTTTTCAGCTCCTGAATGCAATGAGAGCCATTCAACTGAATCTATGCCAAAATCAACTTCTTTAGAAAATGTATCTGCTGACACACAATGAAGCCCTGAGGCCTGTGCTTCAATCAGTACAAGTGGCATACCTTCATATAAAGACGGCAGAATAAATGCCTTTGATTTCCGAAGAAGTTCTGCAATGTCTTTTCTGATACCCAACATCTTCATATGCTCCTGCAACCCTTTATTTTCTATCACTTCTTGGACTTTATCTATGTACTCCTGATTACCTTTTCCTGCGCAAAGAATACGTATATTCTTCTCTCTTTTTTTTAATTCCTCCGCAATCTCAGTAATAAACAGTTGGTTTTTTACTTCGTATACTCGTCCAACATGTAGGACGTTAATCCATTCTGCTTCACAGAATTCTCCCGTTTCGTCCTTATCATAATTTTCAAGGTATTCTTTTGTGTCAACAGAATTGAATAACAAATGATAACTGTCTTTTTTTACAGTTTTTTTTCCAAAAAGGAACTCTCCCGCTGCAGTAGAACAACCAATCTGAATATTTGAAAGCCGTAAAATCACCCATCTCATAAACGATGAATATATTTTTCTGAGTGTACTTCTTTGGATATTAATATCGTCCAAATCATAAATACTATGGGAGTGTGCAATTCTACATTTGACACCGGCAAAATATGCTGCTAATAATACAATTCCGCTATGGAATAATTCATTAGAATGAACTACGTCGTATTTACCATCTTCCATAATTCTAACCATTTCGCGAAAATACGAGAATATGTTCTTTCTATTCATTTCGGGAAGGACGTAATATTTTGCACCTAAGGCTTCTATTTCTTTTCTGTAGTACGAATCCTCTACCTTGGAACTAAAATCTATTTGAAATAATTCTTTATCTGCATTTCTTAGTAAATGCATCAACTGATTCTCTAATCCGCCGGCATTCATAGTGGCGGTAACAACCAATACTTTGATTTTTTCCATAATCAGTTTCCTCTGTAATTAATTTTTATAAGAAAATCACCTTGTCAACACCCAGCCTATTGCATCAATGAGAGGCGTTATTTTTAAGGCTACAGGAAGTATGATTAAAGTGCAGAATCTACTTGACGGATAAGTAAAGTTTTTGTCATTAACCTGTTTGCAATATTTGTTTAACTCTTTCAGTCTTCTAAAATACGAAAGCTTGTTTCGTTGAAGATATTTTGCCTTTGTGTATACTGCCCTGAGATTATCAAAGTTTATTGCTTCAATAACTTTAAGTTTTTCTTCTTCAGACAGGGCACTTTTACTCAGTACCTTTTTAAGATGCTCTTCTGCATTTCCAATTTGTATGTCCAGGTCATCTCTCTTTTTTCTTGATAACGAATCTTCGTTTTCAAGGCAAATAATATAAAGCGGCTGTTCTGAAACCCTGAAGCTTTTTATGTTAAGAGCATATTGAATGTTGAACGTTCTGTCTTCGCCAACCTCAATATTCTCTTTGAAACGAATAGCGTTTTCTTCAATTATTTGTCTTTTATAGACCATTCCGTGGGGCGTGTTTATATGCTTTTTGCACATATCCGATACAAGCCTGTGAATGATTTCTTCGTGATTTGAACTGTCGAAAGCGGGTAATAGCTTTTCGTGGCATTCGTTACCCTTGACTGTACACTGAGAAAACTGAATGAAATCATAGTCGAAATCTTTTAAAACGCCGTTTATCGTTTCAAAAAAATCGGGTGTTACCCAGTCGTCACTGTCAACAAATGTGATATAATTGCCTTGAGCAATATCGAGGGCTGCATTTCTTGCAGTGGATACACCGCCGTTTCTTTTTTCAAGATATTTAATTTCGGTGTAAAGAGAAGCGTATTTTTTGCAGATTTCAGCCGAAGAGTCAGTAGAACCATCATTCACGAGTATGATTTCTATATTATCACAGGTTTGTGCTAATAAACTATCCAAACACTTTGATAGGGTTTTTTCTGCATTAAATATCGGAATGATTACAGAAATTTTCATTTTCAATTAACCTTTACATATTCTTTTTGTTCAGATAAAGAATTTTCAAGCAATTCTTTTAATGCGGGTTTGACGATATCAATTTTATATTGATGAACTTTGAGAAGATTTTTTTCAGAAATAGTATTTCTTAAAATTTCGTCAGATGCAAGCTTTTCAAGATTTTTTGCATAAGCTTCTACATCATAGGGATTGCACATAAATCCGTTTACACCGTCTTCAATATAGTCTGATATGCCTCGGGTATTTGAAGCAAGAAGAGGTAAACCTGAGGCCATAGCTTCTAAGGATGCAATGCCCAGACCTTCACGGAGAGAGGGATGAGCGTAGATATCTGAAGCAAGCATAATTTCGGGGATGTCTTTTCTGTAACCAAGAAAAAAAACGCGATTTTCTAAACCCAAAGAAGCAACAAGATTTTTAAGCTTGTTTTCAAGGGAGCCAATACCGCAGATTACACATTTTACGTTGGTGTTTTCTATTTTGGAAAGGGCTTTTATAATTAACTCCTGATTTTTCCTCTTTTCTAATTCACCTACAGATAAAAGCAAAATGTCGTCGTCTGAAACACCTAATTGTGAGCGTTTTTCTGCACGGGAACAGGAACAATTATATCGGGATAAATCCACCCCTATACCATCAAGATGCAGAACCTCCGGTGTTTTAAAATATTTTTTAGCACGATTGTAGTCTTCCCAATTAATTGTCACAAGGATGTCGTTAAAATACGACATAATGTATTCTATGGGAGCCCACATAAGCCAATCTATCAGTGGAGCACCTTTGCAAAAATGAAAACCATGAGCCATATAAAGAACCTTTGTACCATTTTTGCGGGCTTTACGAGCAACGAGACGTGTTATAACACCCATTACAGGTTCATTTGTCCAGATAAGGTCATATTTATTTTCAGCCAATAGTTTTTTCATATCCTTGTAGCCGTTAAGGTTGTTAAGGGAGAAAGGGTTGCGTTCTAATCTTACCGTATGTATTTTTGCTGAATCACCGACAGCGTTATTCAGTTCTTCGTATCTGTTACCTACAATTGAACAAGCTAATTCAATATGAAAACCATTTTCGGCAAGGTAATGAATATGAGGAACCATAAATTGAATCGCCATTAAGTCTGTGCAGGTTAATAATATTTTCTTCATTTATTTCATCGCCTCAATTATTTTTTCAGCAATTTTCTTTCCACTCATTCCATAAATATCGCGAAGATATGCCTGGTCGCCTACTACATCGCAAAATGTATCATCTATACCGATTCTTATAAGTTTGCTGTTTAGTCCGTTATCAGCCATAACCTCACTAACAGCACTACCAAAGCCACCCATAATATTATTTTCTTCGCAGGTTACAATTATTGTGTGTGATTCTGCGCATTTTTTTATTGTCTCTTTATCAATAGGCTTAACAGTGGGGAAAGAATAGACCGATGGTGTTATACCGCTTTTCGCCAAAATACCCAACGCTTTATCAATCTCTTCATATATTGCACCGGTAGTTAATATGGCAACATATCTACCTTCCTTAATCGGTATAGCTTTGCCTATTTCGTAGTTTTCAAGGGTTTTGTGAATAGGCTTCTCTCCGCCTCTGCCCAATCTTAAATAACAGGTTCCCGGATATTTAGCGATAGCTTTTGTAACAGCAGCTGCTTCTAAAGCATCACCGGGACAAAAAACAGCAACATTGGGAATTGACCGCATCACAGAAATATCTTCCGTTGCATGGTGGCTCATACCGAGAGAACCATAAACAAAGCCACCACCAACGCACACAATTTTAACATTAGCATTATGGTATGCGCAGTCATTTCTGATTTGCTCAAGGCAACGCAAGGTAGGGAAATTACCTATTGAATATGTAAAAACTGTTTTGCCTTCAAGTGCCATTCCTGCAGCAACGGTTGTCATATTTTGCTCCGCTATACCTGCATTTGTGAATTGATTAGGAAATTGCTCAAAAAAGGGCTTTAAAACGCCAAATCCCAAATCTCCTGTAATAAGCTCAATATCTTTATTGGTTTCGCAAATAGAACAAAGGGTCTTAACAAATGTATCGCGCATTTAGTTTTCCTCCCTTTCGTTCATCCATGTTGGCTTCCAGGTAGCCGAGGTTGTATGGTCATTATAAATATCATCTTTTTCTGTCGGCATAACAGGATTTTCTATACCATTAGGAGTATATATATCCTCAACACCATACGGCTTGTTTTTATGAAGCTCTGTAACAGCGGTATCATATTCCCAACCATCGTGAGGGAATCTGTAATGCCATAAAATATCGTTCTCCATAAAGGGAATTCCGTATCCCTTTACTGTGTTTGCGATAATTACAGTTGGTTTTTTATTTTCGGTCAGATTTGAAAAAGCTGTTTTCAACTGTTTATGGTCATTACCATTAATATCAATAACATTCCAACCGAATGCTTTCCATTTATCTGCTAAGGATTCCTTTGAAATTGTTTTTTCACAAAAATCCAAGCTTTGCATTTTGTTATGATCAACAACTGCTACAAGATTATCTAAATTATAGTGGTTAGCAAAAAGCATTGCTTCCCAAACAGAGCCTTCGTCACATTCGCCATCACCAAGAACAACATATACATTTGCGGTATTATTCTTCTTTTTTAAGGCATAAGCCATACCAACACTGGCTGACAACCCATGACCCAGCGAACCGGTAGAAAAGTCAACTCCCGGAACATAATGAGAAACATGTCCGGAAAGTCTGCTTCTGTTTTGATAGTAAGTATTAAGTTCATTTTTATCAAAAAAGCCTGTTTCTGCCAATGCGATATATATAGATAGTCCCGCATGACCTTTACTTAATATAAAGCGATCCCGACCATCCCACTTAGGATTATTTATGTCATAGTTCAATACATCTGAGTACAGTACAGCTATAATATCTGCAACAGACAAAATAGAGCCAATATGAGATCCACCGGATAGATGCGTGAGCTCTATCGCATGTCTGCGAATTAACCAGGCTAATTGTTCACTGTTATATTTCATATCATTTCACCATTCTAAACCCCAAAAGGTAACTTAAAAAATTGCAGTTTGTAAATTTAAACTTCTTATAAACTATAATTACAATAAACGGAGCTAAAACTCCTGTAAAAAACATAACAATTGTGTACACATACCACTCCAAAGCGAAGAAATCTAATATTTTTTCACTAACAGCCTGAAATGGCCACGAGCAAATATAAAATGTAAACACATTTTCATTGATAAAATTTACACATTTAAAATTCTTTTCTGATAAAAGTTGCGATACAAATAAACAAGCCACAAGCATCAATATACTCTCAGCAAACATAACAAATGTGTTGTGGCGAAATTTCAAAAATAACACTATACTTACAGCCGTAAGCAAAAGTGTGCCTGCAATGAGATTTCTGTTTCTTAGTTTTTTTATCTTCAGTATTTCATAAACAAAAATACCAATAACAAAGTAAACAGCAAATTTACATAAATCTCCGAAGCCCAGCCACGCAATATCGGTTTTTATAAAATGCAACATTATTGCAACTAAAAGTATTCCGAAAACTGCACATTTTTTGTATTTTAAATTATTATATAAAAAGCTTCTCCACAAGCCAAAAATAAAATAGAAAATAAAAATAACAGGAAGAAACCAAAAATGCCCCCAAATATTAAGCCTCGGAGCAAAAAAACATTCTAAAAGCTCATTAAAACCTATATCATTAAGACTTCCTTTTTCTAACAATGTTTTGGGGATAAACGAAATAGCGGAAATAACAAAATATGGTATTAACAGTCGTTTACTTTTATCGCCAATCCATTTTAAATATCCGTCTCTTTCAAGACTGCCTGACCTCGCAAATAAGTATCCCGATATGCAAAAGAAAAGCGGCATATGAAATGAATAAATAAATTCTACAGGCTGTGCAGGGAATGTTGTCCAATCATTGGGGTGAGAATGCCCCAAAATTGTCAACAACACACCAATCGTATATAGCAAGCTGATTTCATTGCTCATCTTACGGTTGTTCTCGCGTGTCATACTTATAAACTCTCCAAAAATTCTAATTCATCCTTTGAAAGTCTGAAATCCATAGCGGTCATAGTTCCATCAATCTGGCTTGGATTTTTAGCACCTACCAATGCAATGGAATCGGGGATATGGTCAATAATAAATCTTACCGCTAAAGCTGCCAATGAAACTCCGAACTTTTCAGCCAAAGGTTTCATATTTTCAACGATTTCCACGTTTTTTTTCAGTTTATCTCCATGAAAATTCGTGTAAACCTCTCTGCTGCGCCTATCGTTGACACCGAACCCGGAATTGATGTTATATTTACCGGTTAAAACACCTTGTCCCAAGCTTCCCCAGGTCATAGGTGTAAGCTGAAGATTGTTGCAATTAACCAAGAGGTCGTTCTCATTGTCGCGAGTAACAAGAGAATATTCGTTTTGACAAGAAGCAAATTTGCCTAAAAATGGCTCTACTTCCTTAAACTCATCACCATGGATATTGGATAAACCGTAACAACGGATTTTCCCTTGCTCCTTAAATCGTTCCAACACCTCTAAGACAGCATCCAAGGGAGTTGTTTTATCGCGATAATGAATTTGATATAAATCTATGTAATCTGTGGATAATCTTTTAAGACTGTTGTTTAAAGCTTTTTCAATATATTCCGGAGAGTTATCATAAAAGGTTTTACCCTTTTCAGCGCGTACACCGAATTTTGTTGCGATAATTACATTTTCTCTTCTTCCGTCAAGGGCTTTCCCAAGAGTTCTTTCGGATTGACCTAAACCGTAGGTATCAGCAGTATCGAAGAAGTTAACGCCACCGTCAATAGCACGATGAACGGTTGCGATAACCGCATTTTCGCTGACATAACCCCAACCATAGCCACCCATGGGGCAACCGCCCATACATAGCCTTGAAACGGAAATATCAGTGTTTTTAAGCTTTACATATTCCATTTACGAATCCCTCTTGCTCTATGGTGAAAGAATTAGGCAGATTCGGATAACTCATTTCACCCTAAAAAATCTTACAAATTTATCTAACACACACCAAACAGTTTTTAATAAAATAATAAAATCCGTTTTTAATGAAACTTCCTGTGCATATTTAATTCTGAGTTGATTTTTTCTTTTTAAAACATATTTTTCATACATTTCGTCGGCATTTTCGCCACCCACTATTTCATCAAGGTTTATAAACTCTAAGGAGCTGTAATCGGTAATTCCGGGTCTCACTTTAAGAATTACGCTTTCCTCTTTTGTATATTGCTCAGTATATTGAAGCAATTCAGGTCGAGGACCAACGAAACTCATTGTTCCGGTTAACACATTAAATAGCTGCACTATTTCATCTGCTTTAACCTTGCGTAAAATTGAACCGACTTTTGTAATTCGCGGGTCGTTAAGAGCTGTTGTTCCTCCGCCGATTTTATCGGCATTCTTGACCATAGTGCGATATTTTATAATTTTAAATGGTTTCCCTTTATACCCGCATCTTAAAGGGGTATAGAAAATGGGAAAGCCGTCATCAATCAGAACAGCCAAAGCAAAAATCAAAATTATAGGTAATAACACAAGAATTGCGATGAGGGCAATTGTGAAATCCAGGCATCTCTTAAATATTCTGTTATAAACACTCTTATAGCCGAGTCTAGAATTATCTTTAACCTTTGTTTCCATACCGCACCCCAATAATTCTGTTGTTTTTGATTTACCACTTATGTCGTTTGATTTAGTGAATCCTCATCTTCGTCGTCGAAACGGAAATTATAACCGTAGCCGTAAACATTGGAATAATCATATTTACCGTATTTACCGTATCTGCCATATTTGCCATAACCCTTGTAATAGCCATATTTATTGTAAGCCTTGTAATAGCCATAGCCCATAACACTTGTTTGAGCACCGTTTAAAATGCAACCTAAAATTTCAGAATCAGTTGACATTAATGAGTCTAAGCCACTCTTAATTTTAGAAATTCTTGCAGTATCCTGTAAAATTACATACAAAACACCATCTGAGGCCTGTGCCACAAACATGGCGTCTGAAACAATGCTACAGGGAGGAGTATCAACCAAAATCAAGTCATAATCCGCCTTGACTAAGGAGAAAATATCAGCCAAATTACCGCTGTTAATAATTTCATTTATATTGTTATCGGCAACAAGAGTCATGACATAGAATTTATGTTTATCCAAATATGCGATTTTATATTTGTCTGTAACGGTTGCATACTGTAATTCATCTTCATTGACTTCAAGCGTTTTCAAAACATTTGGTTTTTTCAAATCGCAGTCCACAAGAAGCACCTTTTTGCCCATTGCCGCAAAAGATATTGCTATGTTTGCACATACTGTGGTCTTACCTTCCTCTGCAACAGTACTTGTAACCGCAATAATCTTTTTATCGTCCTTCAGGCCTTTTTTAAGCACACTTCTGATTGACCTTATGCTATCAGGAAATCTGCCGTCGGCTAATTTACTGTTAATGAGCAATGGTTCGTTCTCTTTTTTTGCGTTTTTCTTGATAATATACGGAATAACACCGAAACACTTAATATTAAGATTAGCTTTGATATCTTTTTTTGTACGAATTGTTGTTCTGAAAGTGGTGTAGCAAAGCAAAAGAACAAGGCCTATAGCCAAACCATAGGTAATACCGGTAAACACCTCGTCAAAATAAGCAGGCTTGTTGTATGGTTCTGTGGGCAAAACAGGACTTGTAATAATATTGAATTTAATATTGCCGACAACATATTTTGCAATATCAGGATAATTCTCCATAGTGCTGATAAGTGCATCATAAGTCAACTGTGGGTCACGTCCTGTGGAACTTAAGGTAAACATAGTTGAACCTGAAACGGATGATGCCGCCAAATTAACGGGGAGCGAAGGTAAATTCAAATCATTGGCTACAGCATCTTGTAACAGGTTGCTGCTTAAAATGTGCGGAAATGTTGAAGCAAGATGGGATGCCGTTGAAGCATCATAATAGAAATTATATGCAGAAATTCCGTTTATGGAGGACGCCTTGTCCTGTGTGCTTACCGTAAAAGTAGCCTCAGCCTTATACATCGGAGTATAGTTTCTGTGGTACTTAAAAACATTAAAGACACAGCATAACACGCATATAATTGCAATAACCCACCAGAACTTTTTAAAACCGCGACAAAAGTCGCTAAAGTAAAAGGATACGTTATCATCTTTATTAAATTGTAATCCCTTATCGTTCATACTCATTCTTGAAATCTTCCTTTATTTCGATTAATAATCGTTAACCTTTTTTAATAATTAAAATTTGCGAGAATATTTAAAATCATCACCGGCCCCTGTAAATGATGCCATAAGCATATCAGGGTGAGTCTGGTTCAAAATACAGCCTGCTAAATTATCACCAACATCTGTAATAGTTGAGATAGCATCGTTTATTGTACCGGTTTCAATAGTGTCTGTTTTAACAACAAGAATAGTCTTATCGGCTATCTTAATAATTTCATTTACAGAGGAGTCAACAGAAATAGGTGCAGTGTCGATTATAATATAATCCACCATACCTTTAAGGCTTCTAATAATTTTTTTAGCTATGCCGCTTTCAATCCATTTGTGGCTGTTAGCATAAGTGTGGGTGTTAAGAGCTAAATACAGATTGGTTTTTTTATATCGTCTTAATTTATAATTGCTGCTTGAAATTTCACCGTTGAAAAGTGAACCCAGCTCTGTATTTTCTACATATGAGCAACCAAAAAGCTTATAAATAGCAGGCTTTTTTCCATCCATATCCATCAAAAGAACTCTGTTACCCTTGCGAGCAAGAGAGAGAGCAAGATTAGAAGAAACGGTTGATTTACCTTCGTTTTCAGCAACACTTGTAACAGCAAAAATCTTTGAACCATCCAGCAAATTCTGATGTTCAATTTTTGCCACGATTCTGTTAAATGACTCAACAAATTTCGTGCTTATAAAAGCATTGCCATCAATAAGCAGACCCTTTTTCTTTTTTGAAAACAGTTCTTTTACTGAGTTTGCCTTGATTTCATGGGGAATACAGCCCAAAAGCTTTCCGTTTACCTTGTTGTTAAACTCTCTTTCGTTTTTTACTGTGTTTCTGAAAACAGAAAGAGCGACAATTGCACCGATACTTATTAAAGCAATTATTGATAATATTTTTATTTTGCTGTGCTGTAACCCGGCGCTTGATGGCGAAGAGGGCATTGACGGATGCTTTAAAATGGTGATCACCGAATTTTTAAAAACCTCTTCAGAAATATTGGGGTAAACTTGTAAAATAGAATTAAGAAGCTCATATGATTTCCGAGGGCTATCGGAAATAACGCTTATATTTATAAAGTTTGTATCTTTCAGAACAGTTGCCGCAACACGACCATCGAATTTTTCAAGCCTGAGATGCTCGGCAGCAGCTTTTTTCATAGCAGGCTCGGAAAAAACCTTTGAGAAAACCTCTGCCATTTCAGCGGAAATAGTATAAGTAGACGAAGAGTTTGACGAAGCCCCTTTTACGTTAACAACAACGGTTGCGGTTGCGGTATATTCCGGCTTGTAAACACTACACTCTGCAATATATATACCCATAGCACCTATGAGAAGGCTCAATAAAACCACCCAAAAGTTTTTCAACAAATCCTTCAGGATGCTGTAATAATCGATTGAAATTTTGCCTTTATTCATAAAAATTTATTCTCCCGGTATTAGTCTTCCACTACGACATTGAGAACAGAGTGACCCTTTGCTCCGTTACTGTCAGTAACGAAATAATGAACGGTATAAGTACCGCTTTTTTTGAGGTTCACATTATCATCTATCTCAATTCTATCCGTTAAATCTCTGTCGTTTCTATCGGTTGCTTCAACTATATAGTCTTCAAAATCAACTTCCTGATTTTTATCAACATATATCAGATATTCTTTAAGCTTGATTGTCGGGGCAGAAAGATTTCTGTCCTCCATAATTAATGGAAGTGAAAGAGTTGATGTATCGCCCTTTTTGTTGGCAACAGAAAGCTCCAGGGTGAAAATGCCTGTTACAGATGAAGTGTAATCAGGGCTTGTTATAACAACATTTCCGGAGATGTCGCCCTCGATACTGTCAACAGCGCCGATATATGAGGGGATATTAACATTTTCATAAAGAGAAAAGCACAAGCTGTTCTTTAATTTGAATTTCGGAACATCGTAATCTATATAGCGAACTTTTCTTGTAGCATGAGCAACATGGTTGTTGCTGTCGCAAACAGCATATTTAACTTCACAAACACCCGGCTCAATAAATCTTGAAACGGATTCAACAATAACTTCATCTGTTAAATCTCCGTCCTTTTCATCAGTAGCTTTAATACCCTTGAGAAAATCTTCGTTTTTGGCATCACAATGCACCTCAATAAAGTTATTTTCTATTGTGATTTCAGGTATGGTGTTATCCTCGTTTTTCTTCTGGAAAATGAAGGAGCTGAAAAAGGCTATTAAAGTAAGAATAAAAAGAACTGTTACGGAAATCCTCATTATTCGCATAAAATCTCTCCTAAATGACATAATACGACATAGCTATACAATCATACTTTATTCAGTATATCATAATACATTTATATGTGCAAGTGAATTTTACATAATAAATGAGTGTTTTTTCTGTGCTTTTCCGGTGAAAAAACAGAAATTCAGAAAATTGATAGAAAATAAAAACTCATCAAATAAAAAAAGGCTTTCAAAACCGTAGATTTGAAAGCATATCACTCTATCGCGAATTAAAGTTGCTATTTTTTCAAAACTGTGCTAATATCAACAGGTAACATCTTAGTGAAAGGTGATTTTTATGACTATGGAAACCTATAAAATTAAATCCGGATATGTTTCAAGAGAGGTTGCAGGGGAGCTTTTGGCAATTCCCGTTGCTCCTGAGCTTGAATCACCCAACATTGTAATTCTCAATCCTGTTAGCGGATTTCTTTGGGAAAAACTTCAAAGCGAGTGTACTCTCTCCCAGCTTGTTAAGGCTGTTACGGAAAATTTTACAATTGACGAGGCAACTGCAGAAAGCGATATTAGAGAATTTTTGCAAATGCTTAAGGAAAGCAATATGCTTGAATAATCTGTCAGCGGTGTTTGAATCAGCAAGCTTTTAACACACGAAGACGGAATGCAATATATAAAAATTTATAAAACAAACGGAGAAAATTCAGTTAAATGAAAAAGGTCAGTGAATATGGCACGCTTTTTAAAAATATCGGGTCAGAGTGGAAATGGCTTTTAAAAATAATGAGCCGTTATAAGCTTGAAATTGTCGGCTATACCCTTATGGGTGTGGTTGGTATTGCTATGGGCTTTGGTTCAACTATAGCTTCAAAGCATCTTATAGATGCGGTAGTGAATCACAGCAACGAAACCATTATAGCTGTAGCGGCAATGGTTATAGGTCTTGCTGTTTTTCAGATAGTGGTTAATGCTATCAGCTCTCTTATTGCATCCAAGGTGGGTACTCGTGTAAGCAACGAAATCCGTTCTGAGATATACGATGCCATAACAACTGCCAATTGGGAAAATATAAATAAATATCACTCGGGCGACCTTATAAATCGCCTTGAGGGTGATGTGGGTTCGGTTTCTACCAGTGTAGTGTCATTTTTGCCGGGACTTCTGACAAAGCTTTTGCAATTTTTCGGTTGCCTTGCAATAGTTTTATATTATGATGCAACCCTGGCATTTCTTGCACTTATGAGTGCACCCGTGTTGTTTTTGTCCTCAAGATTTATGACAAAAATGATGAGAAAATATAACCTTGAAAGCAGGCAGATGAATGGCAAGGTTTTATCCTTCAGTGAGGAGTCCATTCAGAATTTGCAGACCGTTAAAGCCTTTGGTCTTACAAAAGAATATTCAGGAAAATTCAGGGTGCTTCTTACGAGTTATCGGAATATGCGACTTGCTCATGACAGGTTCACAATTCTTACTACTCTCGTTCTTTCATTTATAGGTCTTGTTGTGGCATATTCCTGCTATGGTTGGGGCGTTTACAGACTTTGGTCGGGTGCTATAACCTTTGGAACAATGACCTTGTTTTTGCAGCTTTCGGGAAGCTTGACATCCTCATTTTCTGCTATTGTTTCAACCATTCCGAGCATTATTTCAATTGCAACGGCGGCAGGCAGAATTAAAGAAATAACAGAGCTTCCTAAAGAAAATTTTGAGGCTTTTTCTGAAGCAAAGAAAATGCTTTCTGTTGCAAGGGAAAATGGAGTCAGCGTTGTGGCAGAAAATGTAACATATTGTTACTCTGACGGTGACAGAAATGTTCTCAACAATATCAGTTTTTTTGCAAATCCCGGTGAAACAATTGCCTTGGTAGGACCTTCCGGCGAAGGCAAAACAACAATATTAAGGCTTCTTTTAGGGCTCGTAGAAAAGTCTCAGGGCACTTTGAAATTGAGTGTGGCTGATGGGAACGATATAGATATTTCCCCAGGCACAAGGCAGTTCTGTTCTTATGTTCCTCAGGAAAATGCAATTTTTTCCGGAACAATAGCAGAAAATCTCAGAATTGTTAATTCTGATGCAACTGATGAGGAATTAAAAACTGCATTAAAAACAGCAGATGCTTTTGATTTCGTTGATGCTTTGCCCTTAGGCTTGGAAACCATAGTGGGCGAAAGGGGAGTCAATTTCTCCGAGGGGCAGGTTCAAAGGCTTTCTATTGCAAGAGCGGTTCTTTGCAATGCACCGCTTCTTATTATGGACGAAGCAACATCAGCCCTTGACAGCGATACGGAAGGAAGAGTTCTTCGCGGTCTTATGGAAGGTGACGGCAAACGCACCTGCATTATAACAACTCATCGACCAAGCATGCTGGAATATTGCAACAGAATATATGAAATTCAGGAAAACGGAACACTAAAAACCAAAGAAAGGGAGTAAAAAACTCTCTTTCTTTTTTTGTTTTTCCCCTTGACAAAATGAATTTATAATAGTATCATTTATGCTGTGTATCTTTAAAGTGGTAGAGTGTCTGATTATGTTTAAAAACTACACAATTTGCGGACAAAAAATACATATAGAAATGCCCGATTTTCCTAATGATAGTGATGATTGGCGGTTGTTTGAGAACAATGAAACGGTTGCTGATATTTCAGTTAATTGTCAAGTAGGGGGAAGGCTTCCTGAATTTTCTGCAAAATTTTGCGGTGAACAGGGAGAATTTGAAGTTTTTTCTGATGGTGAAAAAACTTTCCGAAAACGGCAGATGGGAATTATTGAGGGTGCTCTTGCAGAGTATGACTGTAATGATGGCTCGAATTGTAAAATATATTTTACTTACGAGAGCTTCACCGCTTTAACAGATGAACGCTATTTCTGGAGTTCGATTCCGTTAGCACAGCTTCTTTTGCCGAAAAAAGCAGTTCTGATGCATGCATCTTATATAAACATCGGCGGTTCAGCGGTGCTTTTCACAGCGCCTTGCGGAACGGGGAAAAGCACACAAGCTGAGCTTTGGCGAGTTCACAGAAATGCAGAGGTTCTTAATGGCGATAAAGCAGGAATTTTTTTCAAAGACGGAAAAGCTTTTGCAGGTGGTTTGCCCTTCTGCGGAACAAGTAAAATCTGCCACAATAAGAATTTACCCTTAAAAGCAATAGTTCTTTTAAGTCAGGGTAAGGAAAACCGCATAAGAGAGCTTAAAGGCTTTGAAGCATTGCAGGCTGTTATCAATAATATATATATTGATTTGTTAGCTCCCGGTGAGAAACAGATGTGTATAGATTTTGTTATTGAGCTGTTGGAAAAAGTTAATGTGTTTTCTCTTCAATGCACTCCCGATGAAAGAGCAGTAGAGGAGCTTGAAAAAACACTAAAAAACTGTGAGATATACTGAATAGAGAGTAAGACACTATCGTATTGCTTTCTGCGGTATGGGCGAGCCCATACCTTAGAACAAAATTAAAAAGAAAGGAAATGAAAATGGAACTTGCATACGAATCATTCATTTCCCGACTTTTTGATAAAGCCACTCAAACAGGAACACCCCTTTCAGGTACCTTTGAATTAACAAGCCGTTGCACTCTTGATTGCAAGATGTGTTATATACATAAAAAAGAAAACGATAAATCCGTAATCAAAAAGGAAAAGCCTACCGAATGGTGGCTTGACCTTGCAGAAAAGGCACAGAAAGCAGGAACCTTGCTTTTACTTCTGACCGGTGGCGAATGTATGCTTCGGGAAGATTTTGAAGAAATTTATCTTGCTTGCAAAAAAATGGGCTTTCTTGTTACGGTGAATACCAATGCAACGCTCATTGATGAAAAGAAAATCGAGCTTTTCAAAAAAAATCCCCCTCATAGAATTAATATAACGCTTTACGGAACTTCAAAAGAAACCTATGGTAACCTTTGCGGAATGCCCGAAGCTTTTGACAGAGTTGTGGGAGCAATAAAAGCTCTTAAAGAAGCAGGCATAAACCTTAAAATCAACTATACTGTAACGCCGTATAACAAAGACGATGTTATCGGAGCATCGGATTTGGCTGATGAATTGGGGATTCCTATTCAAACAGTAACATATCTTTTCCCACCATTACGTGCTTGTAACGGTTGTGGCGGAAATAAAAACCCACAAAAACCAACTTCTTATAATTGCGTCGCAGACCCGACACTCCTCACTCCTCACTCCTCACTCCTCACTTGTGGTGACGGGCGTCCGGCATCTGGCGAAGCCGATAGGCTCGCCCCCGAAGATGCGGCAAAGGTAATGTTTAATTTGCAAAAACATCGCTTAGGCGATGAGTTTGATAAATTCCTTGAATATAAGGATAAAAACAAAAAAACACCTGATTATTTCGACGATTGCGAAAAAGAAGGCGAAAGAATCAAGTGCAGAGCCGGGTCAACAACCTTCTGGGTTACTTGGGACGGCAAAATGACACCCTGCGGAATGATGGTAGAGCCTGTTGCGGAAATCGGCGACGATTTCAAAAAGGCTTGGAATCAAATCCGCAAGGCGAGGGAAGAAATAATTCTCCCACCCCAATGCACAAATTGTGAATATAAACACAATTGCGATATCTGCGCCGCCGTTTCCTACGCAGAAACCGGTAAGTTCGACGGCTTGCCAACCTACGCTTGCGAAAAAGCAAAAGCATATACGAAGCTTGTGAAACAAGCTTTGTAAGTGGCAAGTTGCAAGTGGCAAGTTTTGGGGCAAAGCCGATTATAATTGCTGTGCGCAGCACCCGACACTGGCATCTGGCATCTGGCGACTGGCAACTAACAGAAAATTAAAAGCGAAAGCTTTTTTATATAGATGTAAGGTACCGGCTTGCCTGTACCGCAGAACAAAACCACTAACCGTAAGGTGCGGTCTTGACCGTACCGCAAAACAAGTAAACAATTCATTCCACAAATAATGGAGGTAATGTTAATGAAAAAACTCACTAAAAAAATGAAAGGTAAAAAGGTATTGTCATTAGTCCTTGCGGCTATTATGCTTGCAACTACCTTCAACATAGCTCTTCCTATGTTGAAATTGGATGCAAGTGCTGCCGGTTCTATCACCACAAGTGATGGCACTAATGAAATAGTTACTCAGACACAAATTGTCAAGGATACAACAATTTATGATGAGTATGCATCAGTTTATCTTAATGGTGCGGGTCACTCAACCGGTATAGTTATTCCCGGCCTTGACCCTGCTGAGGACTATACAATTCAGGGTATGACATATTATCCGGAAAGAGACTGGATGCTTGTTACTGCGTATCATAGTGTAACTGATGACGAAATAAGTAATGGTACTGTAGTAAAGTCAAGTAAGGTTTTCGCTCTTGATGCTGCAACAGGTGAATTTGTTGCAATGTTCTCATTTAAGGATGTTGACGGTACTGATAATACAGACCACGGTGGTGGTATTGCAGTTTCTGAACATAACATTTATTACTCTTGTGGCGATAAAGACCAAAAAATAGCGTATGCTCCTCTTTCAGTTCTTGAAAATGCTCCGATAGGTAAGCATACTGTTATTCAACTTGTTGATGAAATTGTGTTATATGAGTTGGGTGACTCTTATACTGCATATGTTTGTTATGACGAAGGTGTTCTCTGGGCAGGTAACTTCTATGACAAAGGTACAAAAATTGCAGGTCTTATTGAGATTGCAGCCGGTTATAACTCTCCTGCAAACGCTGAATTTAACTCTATGGTTTTCGGTTACAAGCTTGCAGGTAATTCCTCTGAAGAAGAATGGGACTACCTTAAAGGTAAGTTCCAGAACCTTCTTGAAGTTGCAACAGGCTCAGGTTCCGGTTCTTCAAACGATTCCACTTGTAGTTGGACTGCATATAAAAATTCAGGTAGTGTTAACGTTGCAGGTACTGTTACCGCACCTTCAGCTTATGTTGGTGAATTTACAGGTAACTTCGGTAGCTTCACTCTTACTGAGGGCGTTAGTTACACAATTGAATTCACCTCCAACTACCGTAATACAGACCTTTATATGTTCTCTCCTGCAGGAACTCACTGTAATGTTAAGCAGTCAAGCCAGACTACAATTACTGAGGATGAGCATGGCAGATATCATTTTGAAATGAACTTCACTGCAGGTCTCAAGCCCACCAATGCTGATTCAACCTGGCCCACAACTCAGAGCACAGACGGAACATATACGGGAAATTACACCCTTCGTTTCGATCAGGATGCTATTCAGGCAGGCGAATCAAGAGAATTTGAAATTACAAATATCAAAATCTCTCAAACAAACACTTATGAAAATGCTCAGGAAAAGGTTTATGACGAGGGTTCAGCAGGCTCACCAACCTATGCTATCGGTCTTAACAATGCCTTGAAGGATGTTCAGTATGCGGTTGTTGATAACGGTAAGCTTTATCTTAGTCGTTCCTATGGTTCAGGTGCAGGTAACTCTGTTATATTCGGTTTTGGTGATAGCAGTTGGCTGTCAATTGCCGATATGGACCTTTCTCAGCCCGGTACTAAAGATATCACAATCAAATATGATTCCTACGGAAATACAAAACCAATAAAGGCTTATGAGATAGCTTCTTACAAGGATTATCAAATGATGCCTATGTCTGAAGGTCTTTGTGTTGTTAACGATAATATTTTTATTACTTTTGAAAGTGCTTCCAATAAATATCTTAACGAAAGTGGAACGGGCACTATTACAAATATAACGAACATAAACACAGATATAACAAACTGTGAAAAGCCTGTTGATGTTATCTGGCAGCTTGACCCTTATGCACTTATGGAGCTTGAAATACCGGAACCTGAAAACAGCATCTATTATGAAAAAGTGAGCAGTCTTGAAGAAATTGAAGATGGTGAGGAATACCTCATTCTTTATAAATCCGAAGAGATTGACCCTGTTACCCAGCAGAATATTCTCTATGCGATTAATGCCGATGGTGGTTTGAAAGAGCATAAGCTTTCAAAAAGTGATATTACAACAGTTAATGGCTACAATGCTATGGTGGGTCATCCTATCACAGAATACGCAATTGTAAGAGCGGGTGAAGCTGACTCTGTTGGTAATATCGCCAATAAAGACAGAATTTATCTTGATAATACTGAAAAAGATGATGTTGATAATGTTCGCTGGACTTTAGATGAAATAGGTGAAAAAAGATATTCAATCAAAACAACCGAAAGTTATTATGCAAACTGCAACTCTCTTTATTTTGACCAATCAAAAATTGGTATGGCACCATCTAATGCAACATATCTGAACAATATGGCAATTCAGGAAAGCGGAAATGGTAACGGCGGTTTCTGGATTTCTAATGCTGAAAGTTATTATCTTTGGTGTAACGATGGTTTGTCAGAAACCTATAACCAAAAGATTACCTCTTTCTATATTGAAAACGGTGCTGCAACTGCCGTATACAGTGGTGTTGATGAACTGGACGGAACCTTCCACTGTGATGCTATGAATACAACAAATATCATTGGGCAGAGAATCCAGGATGAAAACGACCGTGTTTTCTATATTTACAAGCGTGTAAAGGATGATGTTGCGTCTACATATGAAAGCCGTATATTTACAGATTTGAATGCAGAGCTTCAGGCAGACGGTACATATACTATTGACCTTGAAACATACGCTATTTCGCCCAACCATTATCAGTATGTTGGTGAAAGACCTACAGATTATATTATTGTTGCAGATACATCATCATCAATGACTACTAGCGGTAGTGCCGGTCTTATTTCTTATACTGATACCTTGAGTGTAAACTCTTTTATTGCTTCTAAAGAAATCGTTAATCAAGAAACACAAAATCAGGTGAACGGATATGCTTTTTCTCTGCCGGAAGAAGAGTTGTATTATATGCATACAGATGGTGGATACTATCAGCTGAAGCTTGCAATACATACCTATGAATTGGAGGGTATGTTTGGTAAAAATGACCAGCGATATTGGGCATATTATGTCACAGACGATGGCTTGCATTACATTTTGCAGAATGATGGTTCGGTTTTAGGTGGCTTTACTTACCAAGATTTTATAAATAAAGTTGATAATGGTACAGATTACACAAAACAAACAAACACCAACAGATTTGGTGATTATAACGCAGGTACTAGATATGAGATAGGTTTGCTCAACTGCACACATTATCGTTTCACAGACGATGGCGATGAATTTACAAGATTTCAAACTTTACAAGCTACCGTGGAAAGAGTTTCTGACCAGATTATTTCTCAAAACTCTCAGAATAGAATTGCATGCGTAAAATATGGTGCAGACGACCAAACAGCATATTTTAGTAAAGGAACAGGCAACTGGGCTACTTCCGTTCCGACCAGCGATGTAAATGCCTTCTATGATGCAACTGAATTGAGCGGTGCCGTTGTTGCCAGTATATTAGATTCAACCAGTGTACAAAATAATAATGATGGTATTGAACTGAAAATTGCAAGCGAAATTGT
Source organism: Acutalibacteraceae bacterium (assembly GCA_045591525.1). Classification (GTDB taxonomy): domain Bacteria; phylum Bacillota; class Clostridia; order Oscillospirales; family Acutalibacteraceae; genus DTU089. The sequence continues at coordinate 20,962 of JAZNTA010000071.1, forward strand.
AAAGAATTCAGGAATTGATTATACCGATAAGGGTGAAAGAAACCTTGCAGTTATATTCATTACAGATGGAGTACCGGGTGCAGACGGAACTACTGATGCAAGCACTCTGAAAGGTGCTGCAAATAAGGTAATTTCTTATGCTTCAGAAATTAAAAAAGCCGGTGGATTTATATATACCATTGTTATGGGTCAGGATGACACTTTCGACAGAACTACTTATTTGCAAGCCGTTTCTACAACTTATGCTGAAGCAACCAGTATGGATGTTTTAGGCGGACGTAGTGTTGATGGAATAAATTATAATTTGAATTTGTCATCGTGTAATCTTAAAGATTATTTTGATATAGGCATAACAGCAATGAAAGAGACAAGTCAAAATTCAGCTGTTGGTATATTAAATCTTGATGATAGTGCAGTCATCCGTCAGGAGTTAAGCAACTCCTTCAAATTTGACAACGCAAGTTATGACGCGAAACTTATAACGGGTAAATTTGATGCTATCGGTCGTTTCTCTTTTGAGAAAGACGAAGAGAAATTTATAGATGCAAAAACAGAGGGTATTACAGTAACCCCTGTTGACGGAGTAAGATGTCTTACAATTACCGGTTATAACTATGCAAAAGAATACATAGGAAATGGTAAGTCCGGTAATAAACTCCGTGTCAGAATTACAGGTGTTGTTCCTAACAAGGATGCGACAATCCAGAATACACCTATCAGTAATACCGACACAACAGCTCTTTATCAGAATAGTGACCAGATGGGTAAGAACATTATGTTCAAGCAGCTTCCTACAAACTATTTTAACATCACCGAATACACCTACGTTCTTGACTATGGTGTTAATTTGTATGACAGTGATGTTAACGGTACAATGCTTGCTCTTGATGATGGTCCTGATGCACAGCCTAAAGACAGCAACGGTAATATTACCTACTCAAACGCAACCCCCAATCAATTGATTGAAATGACAAACAGTAACCAGGATTTGATTTACAAGATGAATCCCACATCAACAGGCGATGAGGGTTATGTTCTCATTCAGCGTCCTGAAGGTACTTACGACTGGTTCAAGCTTAATGTTGTTCCCGCTTCTAACGTTTATTATGAAGAGGATAGAATTGCAACTTCCGGCACATCAGGTAAAATTGAGTGGACTCAAACCGGTACTACAGAGGGTGTATATCGTGATGTTACCGTTGGAGAAGATGTTTACGGTTATGATAAACATTATGATGATGCCAGCCAGCAGTTCTCAAATAACTCATACTTAAAGGTTGATGTTACTAACGAAAAAGATAACACAACAAGTAAAAAGAAATCATTTACATTTACAGGAACAGGCTTTGACCTTATGTCTGCTTGCGGTACAAACACAGGTGTTTTATCCGTTGCAGTTAAGGATGAAAACGGTAAGCGTGTTAAGGGCTTTATGGTTGATACTTATTATAACGATGCAAATGTTTCAACCAAGCTTTCTCAGGTTCCCGTTGTAAGCTGGTCAGGTAAATACGGCACATATACAGTTGATGTTGCTGCAATTTATGTTGCAAATGCAGGTGGAGTACCAAAATCTGTTGCTAAAAACAATCTTATTAACACAGGTCTTGTTATGAATTCTGCGGAACCTGCCGATACAGCCGATATAGCAGCAATCCTTAAATCAGTCGGTATGGAAGATATGATTGCTGATGATATGGAGCTTGTTTGGTTCGATGATAACTCCATTTTCAATGGCGGTACAGGTGTTGCTTCAACAAAGAAGAAAACACGTTCAGATGAAACTGCTGAGATTGTTACTCTTGAAAATTATATTGACGGTTTCCGTGTTTATAATCCTCTCGGAACAGACCAATCTGCATACGAAGATAGCGAGAAGAATGCTAAATATGTAAATGTTCTTGGTAATCTTATGAATAAAACAGGAACAGTAGGTAGCATTGCTTATATTGTTGGTCAAAACGACACTCTTACATGGGCAGACTATGAAACAGTTGGTCCTCAGGATGAGCTTTATTTGAAAAACGGTGCATCTGTAAGCTTTAGCGTTACAGTTGACCAGATTGAAAAAATTATGCTCGGTCTTCGTGCGGTTAACGGTGCAACAAAAGTTACAATTGCTAACTCTGCAAATGATGCTTATAAGGTTGAAAATGTTTCGATTAACAGTGCAACTGAAATGTACTACGATATTACAAAATGCTTTGGTACAATCAGTGGCAATGATCAAGCTGTAACTATCACTGTTACAAACACAGGTGATAAAATTCTTGCAGTGAATCATATCAAACACTCCGGTGGCGATGGCTCTGTTGGCAGTGGTATTGTAACTCGTACAAATGCCCGTTCTGCAGCTGCAACTCAGGCACAAGACTCATTATTTGCACCTTTCACTGAGGATAATTTAGTTGATGTTCAGAACAGCATGAATCTTCCCGGTGTTCAGGGTATTGTTAAAAACGGTGTGATTATTCCTCTTGTTGAAGAAACAGATGAAGTTTCCGGCGATAACACAGCTCCTGACACAGGTGATGATAATACTAATGAAGATACTAATACCGATAGCGGTGAAGCAGGAGATTTCAGCATATTCTCATTGCTTGAAATGCTTATCTCTCTCATTGAAAAAATTCTTTACAAAGCATTCGGTGCAGGCAAAATGGCTTAAGGAGGGAATATAGAATGAAAGATTATATTAAACCTACATTTACTCTTGCAAGTTTGTTGCCCGTTGCTCTTGCAGCAGGCGGTTGCAGTATTGATAACGACACAAAAGACTCTCTTATTGATGTTTGGGGAATTGAAGACTGGTCTAAAGCATTTTTCGATACCGCAGACCAATGTCATGAAGAGACACTTATAGAAGGCTACTGTAAGTTTACTCATAACGATGTATTCGGAACAGGATTAGTTGTTATAGGTTCATAAAAATTAAAAAATATAAAAATAGTCTGCGATTCAATATGAGTCGCAGACTATTTTTTATATTCAGAATAACCGTAGGGTACAGGCAAGCCTGTACCTTACGGGTGTTTTTAGGTTAGGTAAAGAACTGTAAGGTATGGGCTTGCCCATACCACAGAAAACAGTAGGATAGAAACCTCCCACAGTGAGTGTATCTCATGGTACAGGCAAGCAGTACCTTACGGGTGTTTGTGGGTTAGGTGGAGAACTGTAAGGTATGGGCTTGCCCATACCACAGAAATCAGTAGGATAGAGACCTCCCACAGTTAGTGTATCTAGGGTACAGGCTTGCCTGTACCCTACGGTTTTGTTCACATTTAAACTTTGCATTTTGCATTGCAATACAATATCTTATATGTTATAATATTAGACTGTAAAATTATGATAGGGTGATTTTTTGAATCGAAAGAAATGGGTCGTTTCACCTTGCGACAGGGATGCGGCGGCAACTATTGCAGAAAACTGCGGTGTTGAGCCATTTGCGGCATTTCTTCTTTGCTCTCGTGGGATGACTGACGAATTTGAAATTGAAAGCTTTTTATATGATACGGATTTAATTGACCCCTACACCTTGCCCGATATGGAAAAGGCAGTTGAAAGAGTAAATCAGGCTCTTGAAGATGGTGAAAGAATTACTGTTTTTGGTGACTATGATTGCGACGGTGTTACATCGACAGCTCTTTTATATTCTTATCTTTCTTCCCGCGGTGCAAATGTGGATTATTATATTCCTGACCGTTCAGGTGAAGGGTACGGAATGAACTTGGGTGCAATTGACCTTTTAAAATGCAGAGGAACAAATGTAATTATAACAGTTGATAACGGTATCAGTGCAATTGAAGAAATTGCTTATGCAAAAACTCTCGGCATTGATGTTATTGTTACGGACCATCATCGTGTTGGTGAGGCTTTGCCCGATGCGGTTGCGGTTGTTGACCCCCATAGGGAAGATTCTCTTTGTGAGTTTTCCGATTGGGCAGGTGTTGGTGTTGCATTTAAGTTTATAAGTGCGCTTGATAATAGTGAGGGCTATGAGCTTTTAGAGCAATATGGCGATATTGTTGCTTTGGGTACAGTTGCAGACATTGTTTCTCTTAAGGGTGAAAACAGAATAATTGTAAGAAGCGGAATTGCATTTATGAATGCTGCTTTGGAGGACGGTACTTTAAGATTGGGCTTGAAAGCTCTTCTTGATGCAAGTGGTTCTACAGGTTCTTTGGATTCTTCTTCTGTTGCATATAGAATAGCTCCTCGCGTCAATGCTGCAGGGCGTATGGGTTCTGCTGAAAGAGCATTGAAGCTCCTTTTAACAGAAGATATAAACGAAGCAAAAGAAATTGCAGAGGAAGTTTCAAATGCAAACGCTCAGCGTCAGGCGATTGAAACAGAAATAACTGCTTGTGCCATTGAATATATTGAAAATGCACCGGGAATCAAGCACAAACGTGTGATTGTAGTTGAGGGTACCGACTGGCATCAGGGCGTTATCGGTATAGTTGCATCTCGTCTTGTTGAAAAATACGGAAAGCCCTGTATTGTTATTTCTAAAAACGGCAATATAGCCAAAGGTAGTGGCAGAAGTATTGATGGCTTCAGTCTGTATGATGCTCTTTCTTATTGCGGTGATATTCTTGTTCAGTATGGAGGTCACGTTCTTGCTGCAGGCTTAACTGTTGATAGCGATAAAATTGATGTTTTCAGAGAGAAAATTAATGAATATGCAGTTAACGCAGAGGCGGCAGTTCCCACTCTTAAAATTGACTGCAAGTTGAATCCCTCTTCAATAAATGTTGATATGCTCTCCTCTCTTCAGATTCTTGAACCTTACGGAGCAGAAAATCCTCAACCGCTTTTCGGACTTTATAATATGGAAATAACTGCTATTCAGCCCGTTGGAGCAGGAAAGCATTTAAGAATAACTGTAAAAAGAAAGAATAGCATTGTTACGGTTATAATGTTCTCTGTAACCCTTGAAGATTTTCCCTATAAAGTGGGCGATACTGTGGATTTGGCAGTAAAACTCAGCGAAAATGAATTTCAGGGAAAGGTTCAGGTAAGTATACAAGCAAAAGCAATAAAGCTCAGTGGTGTTGATGATGACGAAGCAATAGCTTCAATTCACACTTATGAGGATTTTTGTGCTTGTGACACAGTATCGCAGATTTTAAAAGAAAAAATTTCCGTAAACAGAGATTTTTGCGGTAATGTTTACAAATTTGTGAAAGCAAACAATGGTTGGAATTATTCTGCAGAGGTTCTTTGCTACAGATTAGGTCTTTCTCCCAAGCAGATTGCCGCATGCCAGATTTCTTTTGATATACTTACAGAATTAGGTATATTAAATTCAAAAGACGGAAAATATACTATTCCTACCCAAACTGTAAAAAATCCTTTGGAGAACAGTAAGATTTTCAAGAAAATAGTTTTATAAAATATAATTATAACCGATGAAGGAGGTGACTTGAATGGATGAAAATATGTCAGTAGATTTAATGTATGACGAGCTTAAAGAACAGGCTATAGCTATTTTCGGGGCAGAAGATGCCAAGATTATAGATAAGGCGTTTGAAATTGCAAATGCCCATCATAAAGGTCAGAAACGCTCTTCAGGCGAGCCCTATATCATCCATCCTGTCGCCGTTGCTAAAATTGTTTTAGAATACGGAATGGATTGTCAGTCTGTTGCGGCGGCTATGCTTCACGATACTGTTGAAGATACGGATATGACTCTTGATGAAGTGAAAAAAGAGTTCGGTCCGGAAATCTGCGCTTTGGTTGATGGTCTTACAAAATTAGGTAAGGTTCCTCTTGATATTAAGGATAAGGAAGAGCAACAAGCAGAGAATGTCAGAAAAATGCTTCTTGCTATGTCGGAAGATATCAGGGTTATTATTATCAAACTTGCCGACAGACTTCATAATATCAGGACTCTTAATTTTATGCCTCCTCAAAAGCGTAGAGATAAAGCGGTTGAAACCCTTGAAATCTATGCGCCCATTGCTCACCGATTAGGTATCAGAGCAATTAAGGAAGAACTCGAAGATAAGGCTATCAGCTACCTTGACCCTATTGCGTATAAGGAAATTGAAGATGCACTTTCAAGTCAGGGTAAATCTCATAAAGAATTTCTTGAAACAATAAAAAAACAAATTTCTGATAGAGTTCACGAGGTTGTGCCGGATGCAAAGCTTGAAGGCAGAATTAAAAGTGTTCACGGCATTTACAGGAAAATGTATATGCAGAACAGAAACTTTGACGAAATTTATGATATTTATGCCGTAAGGATTATTGTTGATAATACCATTCAGTGCTATGACTGCCTCGGTATAATCCACGATATGTTTACCCCAATTCCCGGCAGATTCAAAGACTATATTTCAACTCCGAAGCCCAATATGTATCAGTCCCTGCATACAACTGTTTTAGGCAAGGCAGGTATTCCTTTTGAGGTGCAGATTAGAACCTGGGATATGCATCATACTGCTGAATTCGGTATTGCAGCCCATTGGAAATATAAATTAGGTCTTAACGGAACTCAACGCTTTGAAGAGCGTCTTACATGGATTCGTCAGCTTCTTGAAACTCAGAAAGAAGCGGACGATGTTAAAGACATTGTTTCAACGATTAAAAGTGACCTTGTTCCTGAAGAGGTGTTTGTTTTCACCCCAAAGGGTGACGTTATAAATCTTCCTATGGGTGCAACGGTTATTGACTTTGCTTATGCTATTCACTCCGCAGTCGGTACTAAAATGGTTGGTGCCAAGGTAGGAGGAAGGATTGTTCCTCTTGATTATAAGGTGCAGACAGGTGAAATTGTTGAGGTTCTTACCTCTTCTCAGCAGGGAAAAGGACCTTCAAGAGACTGGCTTAACATTGTAAAAACCAGTTCTGCGAAAACAAAAATCCGAGCTTGGTTCAAAAAAGAACGCAGGGAAGAAAATATTGTTGAGGGCAGAACGGAACTTGAAAGAGAAATCAGAAGAAATAAAATCCGTTTTACCGATGAGGAGTTTGAAGCACTTATTAAAACTCTTTCTGAGCGTCAGCATTGTGCAACAGTTGATGATTTCTATGCAGCTCTCGGCTACGGCGGTATTCCCATTTCAAGAGTAATTCCTTTTATAAGAGATGAATACCATCGCATTGTTACCTCTCGTCAACCTGCTAAGATTAAAATTTCAGACAATAAACCGACAAAGCATTCTGCAGGTGAGGGCGTAATTGTTGACGGAATTGACAACTGCCTTATTAAACTGTCCCGTTGTTGTGCGCCAATTCCCGGTGATGAAATTATCGGTTTTATTACCCGTGGGCATGGTGTTTCAATTCATAAGCGTGACTGTACTAATGTGCCGGAAGATATTGTTAATTGCGAAGAGCCCAACAGATGGCTCAGTGCCCGTTGGCAAAGTGGAACAGAGGAAAAAGAGTTTAAAGCAAGTCTTGCTATTGAATGTGAAAGTCGCGTTGCTATGATGGCGGACGTTGCTAATGTTCTTGCAGATATGCGGGTTATGATAAATGCAATCAACACAAGAGATATTAAAAATGGTAATGCCATTATCTATCTTACAATTACAGTAAGAAGCACAGATTTCCTTAATGTTGTTATTTCAAAATTAAGGGGAATAAGCGGTGTTGAAAATGTTACAAGGAGCAAAAACTAATGAGAGCCGTAATTCAAAGAGTTCTTGAAAGCTCTGTGACCGTCGACGGAAAAATAGTTGGTCGATCGGGCAAGGGTTATATGATTCTTTTAGGTGTTGTTAAGGGTGATACAGAAAAAGAAGCAGAGCTTCTTGCAAGAAAAACAGCAACCCTGAGAGTTTTTGAAGATGAAAACGGAAAAATGAATAAATCCGTTCTTGATATAGACGGTGAAATTCTTGCTGTTTCTCAATTTACCCTCTGTGCCGATTGCAAAAAAGGTAACAGACCTTCTTTTACTGACAGTGAAGAGCCTGAAAACGCAAATCGCCTTTATGAGCTTTATTGCAATGAACTTGTAAAAAATGGCGTAAGAAAAGTTGAAAAAGGCATTTTTGCGGCAGATATGAAGGTTTCTCTTATAAACGATGGTCCCGTTACAATTTGCTTTGATACAGATATCTGGAGAGGAAAATAATGTTTCTTGAATGTGTGCCTGTGGGCGAGCTTGAAGCCAATTGCTTTGTTCTTTGTGATAAAGAAACAAAAGTCGGTGCAGTTATAGACCCTGGTGAATATACGGAAGAAGTAAAAAATGTAATTAAACGCTCGGGAATGGAAAGGCTTGAATATATTCTTTGCACTCACGGTCATTTTGACCATATCACAGGGGTAGCAAAAATCAAAAAAGAGTACCCTGATGCAAAGGTTTGCATAGGTAAAGAAGATGCACCATACCTTGAAAACGGGCTTCTTTCTCTTGCAACAATTTTCAAAGCAGATTTTGAGCCTTGCAAACCCGATGTAGAATTTTCTCACGGTGATTGTTTTTCAATTGGGAATATAAACGTGAAAATTCATTCTGCACCCGGTCATACCCCCGGTGGAGTTTTGTATGTTCTTGACGATGAAAAAATTATATTTACCGGTGATACTCTTTTCTGCGGAAGTGTTGGAAGAACAAGCTTTAAAGGCGGAAGCACAGCTGAACTTATGAATACACTTTCTAAAATGAAAGAAATTCCCGAGGATTTTGTTATTCATACAGGCCACGGTGAAAGCTCCACAATAGGATACGAAAAAAGAACTAATATATATTTAAAATGAATTTATATTATATTAATCATAACTTTAGATATGAGGCGGAAAAGCTTTTGCGATTGTTTTTCCCTCTCGAGAAAATAATTGAATATACTCAGTTTGCTCAAACAGAAGAGGATTATCTTTTGACCCGTATTGATGGTGAAGAAAATCTTATTCTTACTGCAGAGCTTTCTCTTAACGGGAAAACCGAGAGTAAAGTGAAAACAGTGAAAAAATCAGAATGTGAAGATTTGGAGCTTGAATTATTGCTTTTAGCATTCGATTTGCTTTGCAAAATGTGTGGCTTTACGCCAAAATGGGGCATACTTACGGGCGTCAGACCCTCGAAGCTTATAGTAAAGCGCATTTCTCTTTATGGAGAAGAAAATGCAAGGGATTGGTTCCTTAACACCTATAAGGTATCGCCCGAGAAAACTGAGCTTGCAATAAATGTTGCAAAAACTGAGCTTAAATTAATTGAAAAAGCAGGGGAGAACTCCTTTAGTTTATATATAAGTATTCCCTTTTGCCCTACAAGATGCAGTTATTGTTCATTTGTATCTCATTCAATTAATTCAGAAAAAGCCAAAAGCCTTATTCCCGATTACATTGAAAAGTTGTTAGAGGAATTGACCTTTACTGCCAATGTGGCAAAAGAAAAAGGCTTGCGTCTTACAAGCGTTTATTGGGGTGGGGGTACGCCCACAACTTTAGAAAAAGAACAATTGGATTTAATCCTTACTCATATAGAAAATGTTTTTGATTTATCGGATTGCCTTGAATATACAGTAGAAGCAGGTCGCCCCGATACAATTACAAGAGGAAAATTAGAGGTTCTCAAAAAGCATAATGTTGGAAGAATAAGCATAAATCCGCAGACATTTTCCGATAGTGTTTTGAATGCTATAGGAAGAAAGCATTCAACAGCTCAGACAGAAGAAAAATACCTTCTTGCCAGAAAGATTGGTTTTGATGCAATTAATATGGATTTAATAGCAGGTCTTCCTACTGATACGGTTGAAAGCTTTAAAAACAGTGTAAACAGAGCAATTGAGCTAGGAACAGATAATATCACTGTTCATACTTTGGCGTTAAAACGTTCATCAACTATCGTTACAGAAAATGAAAGCGATTCCGTTACTGATAAAGATATAATGGAAATGCTTGATTATGCAGGGAAAGCTCTCACAGAAAATGGTTATTATCCTTACTATATGTATCGCCAGAGCAAGTCTTTAGGTAATCTTGAGAATGTTGGCTGGTGCAAAAAAGATAAGGAATGCTTTTATAATGTTCTTATGATGGAAGAATATCAGAGTATTTTTTCCGTCGGTGCAGGGGCGGTAACAAAGCTTCGTTCTGAGGACGGAAGCGTAATTGAAAGAATTTTTAATTTCAAATACCCCTTTGAATACATATCAAGATTTGATGAAATAATAGATAAAAAAGAACGAATGAAGAGTTTTTATAATGCGGAGTGCGGAATGCTGAGTGCGGAATGAGTTTTTCACTAATTTTCCTGGCATCTGGTATCTGGCATCTGGCAACTTTAATAGAATAACTTAAAAATCAGTAAATAATATATAAAGGGCGGTGAAATGATGGCTAATGTAAATAACACTTTGGAATATATTGTTGAAAACGCAGTTAATCCCGAAAAATTTATTTCGGAATGCGAGAAAAAATATAATAATAAAATATTAAAAATCGCAAGGGATATTGCCGAGAGCGAAAAAACAGAAATTGTTATGCTTGCGGGACCCAGCTCATCGGGTAAAACTACAACTGCTAAAAAGCTTTGTCAGGCACTTGAAAAATTAGGTGTTAAAAGCCATACTGTTTCGCTTGATGATTTCTACCTTAATAATGAAGATTCTCCCCGTTTTCCCGATGGAACCCCCGATTATGAAACGGTTGAGGCATTAGATATACCCTGCTTTGAAAAAACAATGGCAAGGCTTATTGAAACGGGCTGTGCATTAATGCCCGAGTTTGATTTTCTTACGGGTAAAAGAAAAGAAAAATATAATGAGCTGAAATTAGGCAAAAATGATGTCATTATTGTTGAGGGTCTTCACGCTCTCAATCCCGTAATAACAGAGCATCTTCCTAAAGAACGCCTTTTGAAAATATATATCAGTGTTTCTTCGAGAATTTACGATAAAAAGAAGAATATTATTCTCAATAAGCGTAATATCAGATTTGTTCGCCGAATGGTAAGAGATTATAAATTCCGCGGTAATTCTGTTGAAGATACCTTTAAAATGTGGATTACAGTTCGTTACGGCGAGGATGCCTATCTTTTCCCTTTTAAAGATAATGCAGATATAAGAATCAACACAATTCACCTTTATGAAACTTGTATTCTAAAGGATTTGGCAGCAGATTTATTGATGCAGGTAAGTAAAGATTCGGAATTTTATCAGGAATCCCAACGGCTTGTTCGTTCCTTATATAAATTTCCGAAAATAGATTCGTCACTTGTGCCAGAAAATTCTCTTTTAAGAGAATTTATTGGAAAGGAGTAAGAAATGTCCGATAAATCAGTAAAAAAACAAAATGTTCTTAACGGAGCAATGGTACTTGTTGTTGCAACCGCTCTTGTTAAAATTATTGGTGCGGTTTATAAAATTCCGCTTACAAGTATAATCGGCTCATTGGGTCGAGGCTATTTTGCTTCTGCTTATAATATTTACACTCCCGTTTACGCAATTTCTATGGCGGGACTTCCTGTTGCGGTTTCTGCAATTGTATCTAAAAATGCCGCTTTGGGAAAATATCGTGATGTTAAGCAGGTTTTAAAGCTTACTTTCCCTCTTTTCCTTGGGTTAGGTATTGTGGGTACAGGTGCACTTTTACTTGCGGCGAAGCCCTATGTTGATTCAGTTGGTTCACCTCTTGCTATTTACAGCGTTTTTGCAATTGCTCCATCAATTCTTTTCTGTTGCATTATGAGTACATATCGTGGCTATTATGAGGGTTTAAGCAATATGTACCCAACAGCAATTTCTCAGGTTATTGAATCATTGGGTAAGCTTGTTTTCGGTCTTGTTTTCTCTTATGCAATGCTTGATTATGCCAATGCACAGATTGCTCTTAACGGTTCTGTTTTAGGCTTTAAGGTTGAGACAGAAGCGGATGGTGCTATTGTTTATGCTCTTGCGGCGGCAGGTGCAATTTTAGGTGTTACTCTCGGTACTGTGTTTGGTGCTATTTACACAATTTTGCGCCATAAATTGAAAAAAGACGGAATTAATAAGGATATGCTCATTAATTCACCTCTTGCTTCACCTAAGAAAACAACAATTAAAGAAATTATTGCAATAGCAGTACCCACTGCGGCAAGCTCTTTGGTGCTCAATATTACGAATTTTATTGATACCTTTATGATTCAGAGCCGTCTTGAAAGCGTTGTTGCGAACAACTATGATACGATTATGGGCATTTATGGTGAGTCAATAAATTCTGCAAATATTGCAAAAGAGAATATTCATACATTCCTTTATGGTGCTTATGATACAACTCTTGATTTCAGAAATCTTGTTCCCACAGTTATGATGACTTTAGGTGTCAGTGCAATTCCGATTATTTCTGCAGCAGTTGCGAAAAAAGATTTCAAAACAGTTAATGGAACTGTTAATACTGTTTTCAGAATAACGATGCTTATTGCTCTTCCCGCAGGTGCAGGTTTCTTCGCTCTTTCTGAGCCGATTATGAATTTGCTTTATAAGGGAACAGAAAACGAAGCAGGTATTGCTATTGCTGCTCCTGTTTTAGGACTTTATGGTCTTATGATGGCAATTCTCACTTTGTCTTCACCTTTAACAAATATTCTTCAGGCTATCGGCAGGGCAGATGTTCCTGCAAAGGCTCTTGCATTAGGTTGCGTTTTCAAAATCGGTCTTAACTATATTCTTATAGGTATTCCTGAAATTAATGTCAAGGGTGCGGTTTTCGGTACAGCTTTCTTCTATCTTCTCTGCATTTTCTATAACTATGCAGTGTTAAGAAAAGAAACAGGAGTGAGAATTGATATAAAAACCGTTATCGTAAAACCACTTATTGCGGCAGTGCTTTGCGGTGGTGCGGCGTACGGTTCTTATGCAGTTTTATGTAATGTTCTGACCTTTGGTGATATGTCTTCAAGACTTAACGGTCAGTCCCTTGCTTGCATTATTTCTATCGGTGTTGCAGTGCTTGTATATGCAATTTCCGTTCTTTTAATGAAAACATTGGTAAAAGATGACATTTTAATGCTTCCAAAGGGAGAAAAATTGGCAAAAATACTTGAAAAATATAAGCTTATCGGTTAAAATAGAGGATGTAAATTATGGCAGTAGATTTTAATTTTAAAGAAAGATATCAGTTCAATGACCTTGTTGATATTGTGAGAATTCTTCGTGAGCCCGGCGGATGCCCTTGGGATATGGAGCAGACTCATCAGTCTATAAGAGAAAATTTTCTTGAAGAAACCTATGAGGTTATTGAAGCCATTGATACAAATAATAAAGAGCTTATGCAAGAGGAATTAGGCGACGTGCTTTTGCAGGTGCTTATGCATTCCGATATGGCTCGCACAGATGGTTGGTTTACTATTGACGAGGTTGCCAACGATATCTGCCAAAAGCTCATTATCAGGCATCCCCATGTTTTCGGTGATGTTTCCGTAAGCTCAACAGGTGAGGTTCTTAAAAACTGGGATGATATAAAACGTCAGACCAAAAAGCAAAAGAGTCAGAGTGAAGCAATGGCGGCAATTCCTGCTACTTACCCTGCTCTTATGAAAGCCCAGAAGGTTCAGGAAAAAGCCAAAAAAGCAGGCTTCGATTGGCGCGATGCTCAAGGTGCTTTTGATAAAATCGCTGAAGAAAGCAAGGAGCTTCAGGAAGTTCTTGCAACAGGCGATAAAGAAAAGATTGAAGATGAATTGGGTGACCTTTTCTTCTCCGTTGTCAATACCGCTCGTTTCTGCGGTTGCGATGCAGAAACTGCTCTTGAAAAAGCAACGCAGAAATTTATGAAACGCTTTACTGCCACCGAAAAGCTTGCAGCAGAAAAGGGTATTGATATGAAAGTGGCTTCCGTAGAAGTTCTTGATGAGCTTTGGGATGAGGCTAAAAAGCAAAACTAATTTGTCCAAATTGAACCTGTAAAAAAGGTTTGGAAATACAAAAAATTATTTTTGGAGGATTTTAAAATGAATAAGACAGATCTCATCAATGCAGTAGCAGCTGCAGGTTTCACAAAGAAAGATGCTGACAAAGCAGTAGCAGCAGTTTTCGGCGCAATCGAAGGCGCACTTGCAAAAGGTGACAAAGTTCAGCTTATCGGCTTCGGTACATTCGAAGTTCGTGAAAGAGCAGCTAAAGAAGGCCGTAACCCCAAAACAGGCGAAAAAATTACAATCGCAGCTTCTAAAGTTCCCGCTTTCAAGGCAGGTGCAGCTCTTAAAGACGCTGTAAAATAAAATCGTTATAAATAAAACACTCTTCGAATTTTGATTCGAAGAGTGTTTTTTTGCATCCCCCAAAAAATCATACAATTTTTTATTTAAGGCTTGACATTTTAGAATAAGAGGTGTATAAATATTCCGTATTGGTAATAGGTGGTATTACCAATACGGAATACCAATTTATAAAGGAGCGTAGAATTTGAATAAGACAGATTGTTTTTTAGAATGTATAGAAGAAGTTAAAAAACGCGAAATTCCGACTGATGTATATCAACGTGCAAAATTAGCACTGCTTGATTATATTGGTGTAACAATTGCAGGATTAAAGGAACAAAAATCTAAAATTGAATGTTTAACAGAATCATTCAGCGATGAAGGCGGAAAAATTCGTCCTATTGGCTTGCAAAACACTATGAGTATGAATAATGCGGTGTTTTTGAATGGTTTGAATGGTCACGCTTTGGATTTTGATGATGGCACAAATGCGGGTATCATTCATTTGGGTTCTCCTATATTTTCCGTTTTGCTTCCTCTTGCACAGAAATATCATTTTGATGGTGAAACATTGTTGCGAGCTGCGATATTTGGTTATGAAACATCATTTACAATGGCAAGAACAATTCAACCAACTCATAAAAAGCGTGGCTATCATGCTACAGGTACTTGCGGTCTGTTAGGTATTGCTGTTGCGGTTTCAGAAGCTCTTAAATATTCTCATAAGCAAACAAAAGATGCTTTTTCAACAGCAGCGGTATCAGCAACGGGAACATTGAAGGTTTTGGAAGATGGGTCTCAGTTGAAGCCGTACAACGTTGGAAAAACTGCTCTTTTAGGCTTAATTGCAACTCAGATGGCAAAGGCAGGGTTTGATACACCGGATGATGCTTTATCGGGAACAGCCGGCTATTTGTGTCAATTATACGGCACTGATGAAGTGGAATTTGTTCCAACTTTGTTGGATGGCACTTATGCTATTGAAAAGGCTTACATAAAGCCCTATGCTGCTTGTCGATATACTCATCCGTCTATTGATATTGCTAAGGAATTGAGAAAAGATAATGTGATTGATGTATCGGAGATTGAGTATGTAAAAATAAAAACATATTCTCTTGCAGTTAAAAAGCACGATCATACAGATATCAAGGGTTCTGCTTCGGCAAAAATGAGTATTCCGTATAATTTTGCTGTTACATATGTTCTTGGAAAAACAGGTATGGAAGCATTTACGGAGGAGTCTTTGAACAATTCTCAGGTTCAGGCATTGACCAAGAAGATAATTGTAGAAGAAGATTCAGAAATGACTGCAGCTTTTCCTGAAAAAACAATTGCTACTGCAGAAATTGTATTAAAAGATGGTAGTGTATTGAGCGGGAAAAGCGTTCTTCCCAAAGGCGAACCTGAAAATCCGCTTTCCTTGGAAGAAGTTATCGAGAAGTTTTCTGCGTTGGCTTCTTACGGAGGAAAAACAGAAGAGCAAATTTCTCAGATAGTTGATGCAGTTCTTAATGTTGAAGAGAAGTTGGATTTATTGAATACATTAATATGAGAAAGGAAGTTAATTATGCCTATTGAATTTTTATATTTAGGAATAATTCTAGTTGTGGCGGTTATAGGCTTTTCAGTGCTGAAACGCCCCTTGCACGAATGTATGCTGGCAGCATTTATTGTTTTACTTGTTGTAACAAACACCTGGTCGCAGCTTGGTCAATTTATTCTGGATGCTTTAGTAGAACCGAGTATGTATGCAATAATAATGTTTATGATTTCAGCAGAGCTGTTGTCAAAAACATCTATTATTGATGATTGCATTGCTATTATTTTGTCTGTTTTCGGAAGAATTCCCGGCGGTGCAGGCTTTGTAGCAATCATCGGTAGTGCATATATGGGCTCGTTATCAGGCTCAGGCCCCGGTAATGTTGCAACTACAGGTGTTTTCACAATTCCTGCTATGAAAAAAGCGGGATTCCCGCCTCATTTGGCAGCAAATGTTGAAGCTCATGCAAGTACAATGGGTAATATGATACCTCCTGCAGGTATGATTGCCGTTGCTTTTGCTACATTGGATAAATTATATCCCAATACTTACACTATTTCACAATATTGGATGTTGTTATGGGTTATTGCCATTTATTTTGTGATTCAAAGAATTGTAACTTTGATGGCTATGTGTAAATTCTATAAAGTGAGACCTATGGAAAAAGCTGACATTCCCGGTTTCAGAAGTTCCTTGAAAAAAGGTTGGAGAGCAATATTCCTTCCGATTATAGTTTTTACTCCCTTCTTTATTACAAACCAATTCGGAGATTTCTTCTCAACTCAGTTAGGTGAGGGTGCTTCTACTTTCTCGAACAGTATATTATTGTTCTTACCTGCACTTATCGTAATTTGCAGTATTTTGCTTTCAGGAAAAAATGTTATTAAAGAACGTTCCTTAAAAGTAATGACAAAGGATATTACTGTAAGCGTAAAAAAGGTTGTACCAACCGCTTCACTGGTTTTATTTGCATATTTTATCAGCAACTTATTAGAGACACTTAAAATTGAAAATGCTATCGGTGGATTTTTTGAATCTCTTAATATGGGACTTGTAGGTCTTGCGTTTATACTTCCTTTGTTTACTGCGATTTTAGGTATGTTCCTTCCCGGTTCAACACAGGTTAAAATTTTCGGCGGTATAATTATCACAATCTTAGCCGCTGCAGGTTGCAACCCCTTATTAGCTTGCGGTATGCTTCCCTGTATATGTGGTGCTATGCATGGTGTTACTCCTCCTTATTGTGCTTGTGTATATATGGGTATGGGTATAGCGAAGGCTGAACTTGCCCCGACTATTAAAAACAATATGATTTGGATTACTATACATTACTTGTTGTCCGTATTGTTTATTTTAGGTTTAATTCCTATGTTCGGTTTAGCATAAGGAGGTCAGAGTTATGAAAAAATTTAATGATATATTAGGTAAAATTTATGGTATTATGATGACAGTATCCTTTTTCGGCGGAATTGTACCATTAATTCCTTTTATAATTGCATTGTTCGTTGGTGGCAATTTTGGTGAAACTGTATCTCTTTTCATTTATAATAAGTTTTATCCGTGGGTAATTGCTATAGGTTCAGTTGCAGTTCTTGTAGGCTTAGTGCATACTTATATAAGTGATTATTCAGAAAAACGTGCTAAAAAGCAAGAAGAGAAAAAAGCAGAATAATGAGAGGTGTAGAAATGCAGGAAATAACAGCTAAGCTTAGTCGTTATGTGGCAGAATTAAAATATGAAGATTTACCCGATTCGGTTGTTGAGCAAACCAAATTATTTATTGCTGATTACTTTGCAGCATGCTTTGCCGGTTATCGCATAAACAAACCTTTAAATGAGGTTATGCTTCCGCTTTTATTGGAAATGGGCGGAAAAAGTGAATCAACGGTGTTGTTTTCAGAAGAGAAGCTACCTGCTGCAAATTCTGCGTTTATGAATGCCATTTATGCTCACGGTGCAGATATGGATGACGGAAACAGAAAATCCGCAGGTCATATCGGTGCACATATAATGTCAGCGGTTTTTGCTTTGGCAGAGGTGTTGAATTCAACCTGGGGTGAAGTAATAACTGCAATAGTGGCAGGTTATGATGTTTTTAACCGTGTTGCAGGTGCCGCCCAGCCGGATTTATATAATAAAGGCTTTCATTCAACGGGTGTAGGCGGAAGCTTGGCTTGTGCCGCAGCTTGTGCAAAGCTTTTAAAGCTTGACAGTGAAGGTGTTTATAATGCTATATCTCTTAGTGCTATTCAGTCCAGCGGATTAATTATTATTGATGAAAGCGGTCAATGCTGTAAGCCAATTAATCCTGCAAATGGTGCTCGCACAGGCTTATTATCAGCTAAATTAGCTGGGGCAGGTTTAGTAAGCTCAAGAAATCCTTTGGAAAGTAAAAAAGGTTGGTTTAATGCCTTTGGAAATGAAATAGATCAGGAAACCTTGTTTGATGGTTTAGGTGAAATATTCACAATTTCTGAAAGCTACCTCAAGCTTTATCCTGCTTGTCGCCATACCCATTGTTGTATTGATGGTGCATTGGAATTGCGTTCTCGTATGCTTGGAGAAGGAATAGAAATAACTGATATAGAGAAGATAACTATAACAATTTATCCCAGTGCAATTAAATCTGCAGGAAATATACTGTATCCAAAAACTGCGGATGAAGCAAAGTTTTCCATTCATTATGCAGTTGCAGTTGCTTTGGATAAGGGTTCATTCGGATTAGAGGAACTGAATGTTGATTCTTGTCACTCAGCAAATGAAATTATTCCCAAAATTGAGCTTGTACTCGATGAAACCTTAGAAAATCGCAAAGCGGGTATCAGAGGAGCTAAACTGCAAATCAAAACTGCAAAAGGTATATTTAAAGAAACTGTTCTTATACCCAAAGGAGAGGCGAAAAAACCGCTTCTGTGGGATGATATAGAAATAAAACTGCACCAATGTGCAGGCGATTTATGTGATGCTGACGTACAGAGGTGTGCTATTGAAGAACTTAAGATGTTAGACCCACATTCGCCATTTTCGATGTTGTTTAAATAGATAGAAAATCAAACACAGAAATTTCTGTGTTGGATTTTTTCATCCTGCAACTATATTATTTAACCAGACTTTCTTTTTTACAAGAATAATTCCAATTATAACCTTTAATATATCAATACATTGAACAATAACGAAGGTGTACCATATAGGCAGCTTAAATATATAATAAAGTGAAAATGCAATCGGTACACTTACGCACATTATAAATACGCTGTCCATAAGGAAGGTAACGAGAGTTTTTCCGCCGCTTCTTATGGTGAAATAGGTTGCATTTGCAAAAGAATGGACGGGAATGAAAAGTGAACATACTTTTATGAAATAACCTGCCAGCTCTTTTGACTCTTCTGTGGTATTATAAAGAAGAGGAATTTTATCTCCTACAAGGAAGACCACAACACCGATAACTGTGCTTAAAAAGGCGGAGAAAGCGATTAGCTTGCGGTCTGTGTCAACTGCCTCTTTAAATTTATTTGCACCTAACTGTTTTCCTACAATAATACCGATACTGCTTCCGAGAGAAATGAAAGCAATATTTGCAAGGTTCATAACAGTTGATGAAATACTGTAGCCTGCAACAACAGAAATGCCGTAAAGGCTGTATGCCATACTTAAAAGTGACATTCCTAAGGACCAGAAAAATTCGTTGAATAACAAAGGCATACCCTTTAATGTAATATCCTTGAAAACCTTTTTAGGCATTGAAAAGCTTCTGAATGCACCCTTGAAATATGGGAAGCGGTATTTCTTTTTTATAATAAATATAATAATTACCGCACATTCAACGTATCTTGAAATTACTGTTGCGGTAGCTGCTCCGACAACGCCTAAAGCAGGGAAACCTAATTTACCGAAAATCAGGACCCAGTTAAAAGCACAGTTGGTTAAAACTGCAATAAATCCTGCCACCATTGGTGCAACAGTTTCACCTGTCTCGCGAAGAGTACTTGAAAAAATCTGTGCAATACAGAATGGTAAAAGCCCCCAAAGAATAACTTTAAGGTAGTCTTTGGCATAACTCAGAGTGAGTGCAATATCACCTGAATCATCGCTTTCGTGGAGATACAGGTTTATAAGAAAATCATCAAGAAATAAGAAAATGCCGAAAGCAACAACTAAAAGAATAATTGAAACAATCAATTTATATCTCAATGTATAGCTTATGCCGTTATTATCGTTTTTTCCGTAATATTGGGCAGTGAAAATTCCTGCACCGCTCAATGCTCCGAAAATTGCAAGATTAAAAATAAACAACAACTGATTGACAATGGAAACTCCCGACATCTGTTCAGTGCCGAGAGAACCAACCATTAAATTGTCAAGCATACTGACAAAGTTTGTTATAAAGTTTTGAATCATAATGGGGACTGCAACCGCAAGGGTCATTTTATAGAACGCTTTGTCCCCGATAAATTTTTTTATAAAACTCATTTAATTAAATCGTGTTCCTTGATAAATTTGATTGTTTCGTCAACTGTTGTGAAAGCAAGTCCAACAACAGTATCTGCACCACCATAGTAGATAGCGATTTTACCGCTTTCAGCATCTGCAAGAGCTGCGCAAGGGAACACAACATTGGGCACGTCGCCAACAAACTCGTAAGTTTCACGAGGAGAAAGAAGGTAACTGTCTGCTCTGTGAAGAACCTTCCAGGGTTCATTAATGTCTGTAATCATTGCACCCATACTGTAAGAGAAACCGTTACAGCTTGTGATAACACCGTGGTAGAAGCAAAGCCAACCTTCATCTGTTTCAATAGGAGTGGGACCTGCGCCAACCTTTGTCATTTCCCAATTCTGTTCGGGTTTAATAACAAACCGATGTTTTCCCCAATAAGTAAGGTCAGGGCTGTGGCTTAAGAAAATATCACCATAAGGTGTGTGGCCTTTATCACAAGGACGAGTGAAAATCATATATTCGCCGTTCACTTTTCTGGGGAAAAGCACACCGTTTCTTGAAACGGGAAGGACTGCATTTTCATATCTTTCCCAACTTTCAAAATCAGTTGTTGCGGCAATACCGATTGAGGTGCCTCTGTCTGTATGGCAAACCCAGGAAAGATAATATTTACCGTCGATTTCGCAAAGACGAGGGTCATAACCACGGAAGATTTTTTCATCGTTTAAGTTCCAATGAATACCATCATCGCTGAAGCCTGTTACAAGATATTGCTCACGAGTAATATCATCCATTCTGAAAACACCTGCAAAACCGTCGCCGTAGGGAACAACCGCAGAGTTGAAAATGCTGTTTGCCTCTTTTACGAAAGAACGGTCAATAATGGGGTTTTCTGTATATCTCCAGACAGGGTCTGTGCAGTTGGCAGGTTTATCCTGCCAGGGAATATTTTTTACTGTTGAATTTAAAATTTTTGCCATATTGCAACCTCATCCGTCATAGTAGTTTAATGTTTCTATAATAAGTCCGCCAACATCAGCAATTGCTTTTTTGCTTACTGCTTGCAATGTGTCTGCATTTGCGGAAATTGTTTTAGATGTGTGTTTTTTTGATGTGCCCAAAGAACAGGCAGGAAAATTATTCTTTGAGAAAGGCGAATAAGAGCTTGACCCTAAAAGAGAATTTTCCTTGTGAATATTTATGTTAAGATTTTCTGCCGCTTCGCCTATAACTGACGCAACCTCAGAACTGCCTTTTGTACCGCTTCCGTCTTTAAAGAAGACAGAAAGCTTTCTTGAAGTGGTGACTTCTTCAAGGGGGATAAATACAGTTGGGATATCTGTGTAAAGTCTTTTATGCTTTTTAGCAAAGTGATATGAACCTGTTCGGGAGGAGTATTCGCTACCCACAATAAGACAACAAATTTCAGTTTTTTCGTATCTGAAGGAGTTGTCGTGAAGCTGCTTCATAACGCTTAAAAGTATTGAAGACGGAATAATGCTTGAGCTGATACCTGAAGCTACTTTATGACTGTTAATAAGAAAAACAGACATTACATAAAATGGTACAAAGCCAAAGCAGACAATTGATAAAAATGAGAAAAATCCGGATTGCTGCGGTGCCCCGGAAAATAAAAATAAAAGACCACTACAAAAAAGGATTGTATTTCCTATAAGTGAACAAACGCTTAAAATAAAAGGAGAATTATTGCCGTTGATATGAGCTCTCATACTTTGCGGAGCATCTGAACGGGCAACAAGCACAACTCTGTTTAAGGTTTCTCCGCGACTGTAACGAACACCTAAAAGATTTTTGCTCATTTTTGCGGGAGTGATGAAATCAAGCTTTGTGCCATCAAAAATAAATTTATAGGAAAAAATGCAAAAAATAACGAGGCTTGATATAAGCGAAACCGATGCTTTGAAAACGGAGCCCGTATTAGTTGCTGAATAAAAAAGGAACACACAAATTATTAAGAGCGAGCATAAAACTTTTTCTGCCAATGTACCTGCACCGGGGTGAGTTCTGAACTGTTCCTGATGAGTTTCATCGCAGAATTTTTTGAGTTCATTCATAAAAATATGTTGAACTTGTTCTTCACCCACAGAACCTGCTCTGCGCTCTTTTGAAGAGTTGAGAACCTGTTCTGCGGTATCGAGTACATATTCAATATTTTTTGATTCTAAGGTTGGTGAAGCCGTCATAAAAGATGTCTCCCCAATTATTTATTAATAATCTTTTTGAAATCTTCGTATGCTTTTTCCCAAACTGAATTTTCCTTGGGTTCATAAAGCTTAAGATTTTCGCCTTTTGCAATAATTCTTCTTGCTTCTTTAATATCTTTAATAGCACCTGTTGACATAAGCTGAATTGCCACATTACCTAAAGCGGTTGCCTCAATAGGACCGCCGTAAACATTTACATTACAGCTCTGAGCAGTCATCTGAAGAAGAAGCTTATCCTTTGTTCCTCCACCCATAACATGGATTCTGTCATAGTCCTTACCCGTACATTCTTTAATTCCGTCAAAGGTGTAGCGATATTTAAGAGCAAGGCTTTCATAAATGCAACGGATAATCTCGCCCACTGTCTGAGGAATATACTGACCTGTTTTTTCACAGTATTCCTTAACTCTGCGGGGAAGATTTCCCATAGGTGCAAATTCAGATGCATCAGGGTCAATGAAGCATTTAAAAGGTTCACATTCCAAAGCCAACTTTTCAAGCTCTGCATAAGAATATTCTTTACCCTCTCTGATCCATTGACGACGACTTTCCTGGATAAGCCAGAGACCGCAGATGTTTTTAAGAAATGCGGTGGTGTAATCATATCCACCCTCATTGGTAACATTAAGTTTTTTTGATGCTTCATTTATAATCGGTTCTTTAACCTCAGTGCCGAATAAGGACCAGGTTCCGCAACTGATAAATGCAAAATCGTCAAATTCGCAGGGGGTTGCAGTAATTGCACTTTGAGTATCGTGAGCTGCTACACTTACGATATCTGCTTTGGGAACTCCCAGTTCTTCGCAGATTTCATCGGAAAGCTGGCCTATAACTGCACCTGTAGGAGCAATATCTGTAAGAAGCTTTTTATTTATACCGAAAGTATCAAGGATTTCTTCTGACCAATTATTTGTTTTTAAATCTACCATCTGAGATGTGGTAGCAATAGAAAATTCAGTTGATTTAACCCCGGAAAGCATATAGTTAAGAAGGTCGGGCATAAAAAGAAGTTTATCTGCTTCTTCTAATATGTAGGGACGATTCTCTTTAAGAGAAAGAAGCTGGAAGATAGTATTGAAATCCATAAACTGAATTCCTGTAATATCATACATTCTTTCCTTTGACATATATTTTGTTGCTTTTTCAACCATACCATCGTTTCGTGCATCTCTGTAATGAACAGGGTTTTCTACTAATGTACCGTCTTTACGGAGAAGACCAAAGTCAACGCCCCATGTGTCAATACCGATAGAGTCGAAACCGCCTGCTTCCTTTGCTTTAAGAATACCCTGCTTGATTTCAAAGAAAAGTCTCTGAACATCCCAATAAACAGTACCGTTGATTTTAACAGGGTCATTAGAAAAACGATGAACCTCCTGAAGCCCAATCTTTTCGCCGTCAAATATACCGAGAATTGCTCTGCCGCTTGAGGCACCAAAGTCAAATGCTAAAACTCTTTTCATAATTTATCACCTTAACACTGAATTAACTTAAGAAGCAGTTAATAATAATTTCTTCAGCTTCCTCTTCGGTTTTGCCGAGAGTCTGAAGCTTTAAAAGCTGGTCATTATTGATTCTGCCGATTGCAGCTTCATGAACAATGTTTGCTTCACAATGGTTTGCTGCAATTTCGGGGATTGAACGGATATGAGCATTACCCATAATAATTGAGTCGCATTGAACATGGGCTTTGCATTTTGCGTTACCCACTGCACGAGGATAGAAAACCTGCTCAGAATTATCCTTTGCAACAGAACGGGAAATAATTTGTGAAGAAGCATCTTCACCGTTAAGCTCAATGACCATATCAGAATGAGCAATCTGATTACCATGAGTCATAAGCTTTTCAAGAATAACAAGGCGAGCCCCTGCCTCTAATTTTGCGAAAGTATCACGCTTTGTTGAGTCAACACCCTTAATCTGAACGCTTTCCATCTCGCAGAAGGAGTTTTCTTCCATGAAAATTTCGGTTGTGGGATTAAGGATTCTGTCACCCTTGCCGTCACCCTCGCCATAATGCTTTTCAACATATTTAATATGAGCGTTCTTGCCGATATGGAAACGATGAATTCCATCGTGCTCGCTGCTTTGGTCACCTGAATTATGAATTCCGCAGCCTGCAACAATAAGAACATCTGCATCCTCTTCGATATAAAAATCGTTATAAACTAAATCATTGACACCGGCTTCAGTGATAATAACAGGAATATGAACACTTTCGTTTTTTGTTCCTGCTTTTACTGTTATATCAATACCGGGCTTATCTTTTTTAGGTTCAATTATAATGTTTGCACTTGAACGTCTTTCGGCACTTTCACCGTTTTTTCTTAAGCTGAAAGCACCCTGAGGGATTTCGTGCAAATCAGCAACCGCTTCAAGCATTCTTTTATCTACTTTATTCATATCAATTATTAATCCTTTTATCTGAATGTGCAAGTGTTGTCAAACTGAGACATAAGCTCAGGAAAAATTTCCTCTGCAGGACCTTTTTTGGAAACAACACCATTTGCAATAACCGCAATTTCGTCTGCTATTTTCATAATTCTCTCCTGATGGGAAATTATTATCATACTTTCTTTGCGTTTCTTTGAGATTCCTTTAAAGCTTTCAACAAGCATATTAAAGCTCCAAAGGTCGATACCTGCTTCGGGTTCGTCATAAATTGCAAGCTTTAAATCTCTTGCCATAAGAGTTGCAATTTCTATTCTCTTTATTTCACCGCCGGAAAGAGAGGAATCAACCTCACGGTTGAGGTAATCCCTTGAGCAAAGGCCAACATTGGTAAGATAAGCACAACACTGATCCTCAGGCAAATCTTCTCCGTGGGCAAGGCTTAAAAGTCCGCGTACAGAAAGACCCTTAAAGCGAGGCGGATGCTGAAAAGCATATCCGATACCAAGCTTTGCTCTTTCGGTTATGGACATATCAGTAATATCAATGCCATTCCAGAGTATCTGGCCACCGGTGGGCTTCTGGATTCCCATTATTATTTTTGCAAGAGTGGATTTACCGCCACCATTGGGGCCTGTTACCACAAGAAATTTTCCGTCTTCAAGAGTGAGGGATACATCTGTAAGGATTTCTTTTTCTCCCAAATCATCGGACACATTAAAAGAAATGTTTTTTAATTCGAGCATAATCTTCTCCGAAAATATAGTATTATAATAATATAATTTATCAATTATGAATTATATACAGTTTTCTCAGTTTATTCAAGTCTTTTTGAAAAATCCTTGTTAAAAGTTAAAGGGTGTGTTATATTTATTTTAAATAGATTTTGTTGGGAGGATTATACATGCAACGATTTGGCGGCGAATATGAAGCAAATCTGCCAAGAGAAACCCTTGAAACCGTTCTTAAAGAGTCCGTAACAGGTGTGGCAATTGTTTGTCCTCATCCTGACGGGGTTAAGCTTATTTATACAAATGATGCGTTTTTTGAGATTTTCGGTTATACTCGTGAGGAATATGAAAAAGTAGGCGATGTTGTCCGACTTAATCTTTTTAACCAAGAAGATTTTATGAACATTATAACGAAAATCAATTCTGACTATGCTCCCGGTGAGGTTGTCAGGTTTGAATGTCGAATTAATAAAAAAGGCGGAAAGCAAAAATGGGTCCTCATTACTACCCGTAAGCCTCATAATGCACAAAAAGATGACCAGACATTTATTTGCAATATTGTTGATATAGACAGCACTAAAAACTTGCAGATGCAACTTCAAAAAGAGAAAATTCGTTACGAAATTATTCAAGACCTTTCTGATAACATAATTTTCAATTATGATGTTGCAGGCGATGTTTTTGAGGCATCTGCTAAAATCCTTCGTTCAATAGGAACAAGAACGAAATTCGATAATGCTATTGAAAATATAACCTACGGCGATATGCTGGATCACAGAGATGTTCCGGCATTTATCGGTGCGTTGAGCAGTGCTCTTTCGGGACAGAGAAAGAACACTTTTGAAGCAAGAATAATTAATAATCGTGGCGATGGTGTTTGGCACAGAGTTAAATTCACGGTTATTTATGATGAGGATGGCAATGCCTCACAGTTTATCGGAACATTGACAGATATAGATAAAGAGAAAAAAGAAAAATCTCGTTTGATTGTTCAGGCAGAAACCGACCAGCTAACAGGTTTTCTTAATAAAATTTCCACAGCATTGAAAATCAATGAGCTCATCAGAGATGATAAGGGCGAAGGGGCTTTATTCCTTTTTGATATAGATGATTTCAAAAAGCTTAATGATACTTACGGACATCACGTGGGTGACCTGTTTCTTAAAGAGTTTACAAGTAAATTAGCTCTCTCTTTCCGCACATCAGATATTTTGGGAAGAGTTGGTGGCGAAGAATTTGTTCTCTTCCTTAACGGTATTGGTGACAATAAGCATTATATTGAAGAAAAAGCACAGCAGATATTGAATATCTGCAACAGTATTCATCTTGATGCTGCTCCTGAAAGAGAGTTCTCTTGCAGTATCGGTATTGCAAGATTTCCCTTTGACGGAAGTACATACACCGAGCTTTACGAAAAAGCAGATGAAGCTATGTATTCAGTAAAGAAAAGCGGTAAAAACAATTTTGCTTTTGTCGAATAACTTATATAACGGAGATGTGTTGCTTGTCACAGATTATTGAATATATAAAAGATAAAAAGGTTCTCATTCTCGGTATGGGACGAGAGGGTAAATCAACGCTTTCGTATATAAGAAAGCATCTCCCCGAAAAGCACCTTACTATTGCTGACAGAAACGGGTTTGAGAGTGATGATGAAAATATAAATGTTATTTCAGGTGATAATTATTTAAAATCTCTTGGGGATTTTGATATTGTTTTCAAAAGTCCGGGTATAGCATTTCTGGATGATGTAGTTTATCCCAAAACAACCGAAATCACATGCCAGACGGATATGTTTTTGCGTTTCTGCAAACCAACTGTTGTTGGTATTACAGGCTCAAAGGGTAAAACAACAACCTCAACACTTATCTGTGAGATGCTTAAAGCAGGTGGCTTGAATACTTGCCTTATCGGTAATATCGGTGTTCCTGTTTTTGAAAAGGCAGATGAGGATGAAAGCCTGGTGGCAGTTATTGAAATGTCTTCTCATCAGCTTGAATTTACCAAAGCTTCGCCTCATGTGGCAGTTCTTGTGAATATCTATCAAGAGCATCTTGACCACTATAAAACAGGGTTTAAGGGTTATGTAGAAGCTAAACTCAATATTGCCGTTCATCAAAAAGAAAATGATTATTTAATATACAATCCTGAACAAAACCTTGAAGGAATTGTTGATTGGAAAACGGTTCTTAAAGGCAATGGTAGACCCGTAACCTTTACGGAGGCGAAAAATGATGCTTTCGTTAATGAACTCTGGAATTCAACAGAGCACCTTAAGGGTGAACATAACCGTCAGGATATTGCCTATGCTTTAGCAGTTGCAAGGATTTTCGGTGTAAGTGATGAAGCGGTCAGAAAAGCAATAAAAACCTTTGGCGGAATCGAACATCGAATGGAGTTCGTTGGTGTTATAAACGGCATAAATTGGTATAACGACAGTATTGCAACAATTCCTACTGCGGTTATAGGTGCGGTGAAGGCTCTCGGTAATGTTGACACTCTTCTTTTCGGTGGACTTGACAGAGGTATTGATTACACTGACTTTATAAAGTTCTTAGCAGAAAGTGATATAAAAAATCTTGTGGGACTTCCCGAAACAGGACACAACATAATAAACATTCTTAAAGAAAAAGGCGTCAGTAAAAATATGGTTTGTGCCGAGAATATGGAGAGCGCAGTTAAAATATGTGCCGAAATAACTGAAGAGGGAAAAAGCTGTTTGTTTTCGCCTGCAGCGGCAAGCTATAACTACTATAAAAACTTTGAGGAAAAAGGTAAGCACTTTAAATCGGAAATCCATAATTTGACAAAATGACGTTTTAGTAATATACTGTATATTTATAGAAACTAAAAAAGGAGATGTAAAAATGAAAAAAGTTATTTCAGTTGTTCTTGCAATAACAATGCTTTTCTCACTTGTAACAATGAGCTTTGCAGGTAACAAGTCTGATGCAAAGCTTCAGTTTAATGCAAACGGCAAATTTAAAATTCTTTGCCTTGCAGACGTTCAGGATGATTATCCTATGGAACCTGCGGTGCTTCAGTTTATTGAAGAAGCACTTGATTTTGCAGCACCTGACCTTGTGGTTTTCGTTGGCGATAATGTTGTTGGTGAGGATATAAGAGCAATTGATGAAATGATTGCACCTCTTGACGAGAGAGATATTCCCTTTACCTTTGTTTTCGGTAACCACGATGATGAGGGTGGTATGGTTAAGGAAGATCAGCTTGCAGCATACCAGAAATATTCTGAATGTTTGGCATATGATGCAGACCCCGAACTTCATGGCTGTGCAACACATAATGTTCCTATTCTTTCAAGCGATGGTAGTAAGGTTGCATTCAATGTTTGGTGCTTTGACAGTGGCGGAAGCATTCACGATGAAAGCGGCAAATGGCTTGGTTATGACCATGTTCACGCTGACCAGATTGAATGGTACAACACAACTCGTGAAGAATTGAAAGCAGAAAACGGTGGCGAGGTTGTTCCTGCTATGGCATTCCAGCACATTATTCCTCAGGAACCCGTTGAAATGATTTTCTATGAGGGTGCTATTGCTCTCGGTGAAGCTACTATCAACTTCTCTGACGGTACTGTTTACACTCCAATTCCTGATATTACAAAGTATGATGGTTATATTTTTGAAAAGAGCTGTCCCAGCTATGGTAATGACGGTCAGTGGGATGCAATGCTTGCAGGTGGCGATGTTCTCGGCCTTGTTGTTGGTCACGACCATGTAAATAACTTTGTTGCAGATTGTGGCGGTATGGACCTTATTCAGACCCCCGGTTGCACATATAATTCATACTATAACAATATGTATCAGGGTGCAAGAGTTATTGAACTTAACGAGGCTGACCTTACAACCTACGAAACATACAATCTTACATCCAACGAGCTTGCTCAGAGAGATGATTCTAAATTGAATGAAATGGGTGGAAGAGATAACTACGATTTCTTCTATACAATTGAGAAGCTCTTCTCTGCAATTTATAACTTCTTCGTTGGTTTCTTTAAAGGTCTTTAATTAAAATTAATGGTTCAGAATCTTGTTGGATTCTGAACCATTTTTTATACACCTGCAAGTATGTGTGTATTTCTTAAGTTACCATCATTAATGAAGTCATTTACAGAATAAGCGTGTTTTTCCAAATCGTTGCAGGTGGCTTTTGTTATTCCTTTTTCTTTCAAAATACCAATTATTTCAACTGCAACGCTATTTATGATTTCATTTTTTATATTAGCGTTTTCTGTTACATTGTCTGTTGAAATGAGAAATTCAAGAGAATCTGCCATAAATTTACCATTGGGTAAATCTCTCAATGCTCTGAACTGCCATTTGTAATAGGGCATATATTTTCCGTTTAATAAGAAACAGCATTTCATAGCCGAATTAGTAAACTCAAAAAGAGCAAGCTGTGCGGCTGCAGTTTCACCACGATTTATAATTCGAGGATAATTATACTGACCGCTTTGTGCCATTATTAAGAGATTTCCTGCAAGCTTTTTGAGACAAATATCGTTAGGCATATTAAGAAGCTTACTGCGGATTAAGGTGAATTCTCCCAAATCATCCTTGAAAATTTCTCCGTTTGAGGCTTCTGCTAAAGCATAATCGGGAAGAGAAAACCATTGTTCGTAAGTCAGTTCACCATCAGGTGAGCCGATTTTTTTATTGTAAAAATCCTTGGTTCTGAAAACTCCGTTTCTGCTTCCGCCAACAGGTTTTACAAGGGTCCTTTTATAACCACAAAATTCTTTGGGAAGCTTACTGTATGCTCTTTCTAAATTAAAGAAAGTTTTTTCATCAATGATATTTTCATCAGGGAGAAATAAGCAAAAACCCGGTTCAAAATCGTGGTCATGAGAAATATCGTCATCATAGCCATAGCAATCTGAACCGCTACCCACAAGACCAACAGCAATTAAATGCTCTATTTCAGAAAACTGTTCCTGAAGCATAGGTTTGCCGTATTCTTCATAGTATTTTTTTGAAAGCTCAAGCCCTCTCATAAATAACCCTCGCTCTTTCTTTTAATTCATTTTCATATAAAAATCTGCCGTAGTAACCAAATGTAGATGCACATTTTTCGCAAACAAAAGCATAGTTGCCGTCTGTTTCGGAGTAGTTTTCATCAAGCACCTTTTCTGCTTTATCCAATAAAACGTCAATTTCTTCACAGGCATTTTCAAGTCCCTTTTGAGCTTCAACGGCGTTTGCCATATTAAGATAGCTCACCGCTTGTTCTAAATTAAATTCGGAATTTTTATTTAAAACTGCAATTGCTTTTTCATAAAGGTTCAAAGCTTTTTCATATTCGTTTAAATCAACAAGCGAAAGGGCAAAGTTGTTGTATAACCCTGCAAGTCTTCGGTCTTTTTCGGGTAAAAGAGCTTCATATAAAGTAACTGCCTTTTCAAAAAGGGGTATGCTTTTATCAGCTTCACTGAAAGCCTTGTAGGCGGTAGCACAATTTAAAAATGCGGTAGCACCCGTTACGGTATCCTCTATATTCAGAATCTTTAATAAATCAAGTGCTTTTTCACAGTATTTGTAGCAATTCTCTTTATCACCGATTTTTCTGTAAAGACCGATACATTCATTGCAAAGAGAAAATAATGATTTATTATCATTCTGCTTTTGGGCAATTCCCACCCATTTTTCAAGAAAATCTCGGGCAGAATTATAATCATTTCTGCTTAAAATGTTATCAAGCTCATAAATAAGATTATTGATGTTTATTGGATTTTCAAAATTATTCATATAAAAACCTCGTTAGATTTATAAGAGTATTTTAGCATAATATCCGACGTTTTACAATGAGAATATATGTCTGTAAGGGTTTTTAACTTGCTTTAGCGCGTTAAAGTGGTAAAGTTGCATAAAAGAACAGTACAATGTGCAGGTGTCTATGGCAAAACCTACAAAATATAATAATTTCATAAAAAAGCCTTTACTTTACTGCGCTAAAGTGCTAAAATAGCACCACAATAAAAAAGGTGATCGCACCTATGGAGGAAATTATTATGAAAAAAGTATTAGCTATCGTAATGAGCATTGTTCTCGTTGCCGGTATCGTTTGCGCATTCGCTGCTTGTGGCGGTGAAGAAAAACTCGTTGTTGCAGAAGCAGGTTCAGCTGGTGAAAGTGTTATGAATGAAAATGAGTATTTTGCAGATTACATAAAGACTCCTGTTGATACTCAGGCAAAGGCTCTTATGGAAGTTTCTGCCGGCACAGCTGATATGGCAGTTATCGACTACGTTATGTCTATCGGTTCAATCGGTGAAGGTACTGACTTTGAGAACCTTACTCTTCTTGAGGACACATCTTTCTCTCCCGAAGAGTATGGTATTGCATTCAGAAAAGGTTCTGACGCTGTTAACTATGTAAACAAAGCTATCAAGGAACTTAAAGCTGATGGTACACTTGAAGATATTGCAAAAGAATATAAGCTTCAGGATCTTCTTCTTGCTGATGGTGACTATGAAGAAGTAAAGGCTAAGGATTCTGACTGGGAATATATTAAAGATAAGGGTACACTTATTGTTGGTATTACATACTTTGCGCCTATGAACTATAAAGACGAAGATGGTAAACTTGTTGGTTTTGAAACAGAGTTTGCAGAAGCTGTTGCAAAAGAGCTTGGTCTTAAAGTTAAATTCCAGGTTATTGATTGGAACTCAAAAGAAACAGAACTTGCAAGTAAGAACATTGACTGCATCTGGAATGGTATGACAATCACTCCCGAAAGAGAAGAGAATATGCAGATTTCAATTCCTTATATGCAAAACAAACAGGCAGTAGTTGTTAAAGCTGACTAATTTCAGGAGTAATTTAAATGTCTTTTGCTGGAGTAAGCCTTGATTTGCTTGAAGGCTTTTATCAAAACTGTTATTTATTTGGGGCAACATTGCTCTTTGCTTTGCCATTGGGACTTGTTATTTCAATGGGTTCAATGTCAAAATTCAAAATAGTAAAAGGTATAACAAAAGCATTTGTCTGGGTCATCAGGGGCACTCCCCTGATGCTCCAGCTTTTTGTGGTTTTTTATGTGCCAGGTCTTTTGTTTGGAATGCCAATGAAATCACGTATGACTGCCGCGCTTATTGCTTTTGTTATTAACTATGCGGCATATTTTTCTGAAATATACAGAGGTGGTATTGAATCAATTGCTAAGGGACAGTACGAAGCTGGTCAGGTTCTCGGAATGACCAAGTCACAAGTTTTCTTCAAAGTTGTTCTTATGCAGGTAGTAAAAAGAATACTTCCGCCTATGAGTAATGAAATTATTACACTTGTTAAAGATACCTCTTTGGCAAGAGTAATTGCGGTTTCGGAAATACTTATGCATGCAACTGATTTTACAAGTCAGGGCGTAATATGGCCGTTGTTCTATACGGGTGTATTCTTCCTTGTATTCAATGGTGTTCTTACAATACTTTTTAGTAAAATCGAAAAGAAATTTGATTACTATAAAACTTGAGGTGAAAGGAGCTTTTTGTTATGTCAGTACTTGAAGTAAAAGATTTGAAAAAAAGTTTCGGAAAAACCGAGGTTTTAAAAGGTGTCAGTTTCAACCTTGACGAGGGAGAGGTTCTAAGTATTATCGGTTCTTCCGGTAGTGGTAAAACAACCATTCTTCGTTGTATTAACCAATTGGAAACTGCTGATAGCGGTTATATTGAAGTTGCCGGCGAAGTTTTTTTTGATGAAAAAACAAAAAAAGAGGATGCCAAGGCGAAAAGGAGAAAACAACTCCTTGTCGGTCTTGTTTTTCAGGATTTCCACCTTTTTCCCCAATATAGTGTTCTTAAAAACGTTACTCTTGCACCCGAGCTTTTAGCAGAAGAGCGAGAGGATTACAAGCACAATAAGAAACAAATTAACGAGGAAATTGAAGCTAAAGCTAAAGAAATTCTTCGTAAAGTGGGTCTTTCCGATAAGTTGGAAAACTATCCATGTGAGCTTTCGGGTGGTCAGAAGCAACGAGTTTCAATTGCAAGAGCATTGATGCTTGAACCTAAGGTTCTTTTCTTTGATGAACCAACATCTGCTCTTGACCCTGAGCTTACAGGGGAAATCCTCAAGGTTATTAAAGGCCTTGCAGAAGAGAAAACCACAATGGTTATTGTTACCCACGAAATGTCCTTTGCAAAAGCTGTTTCCACAAAGGTTATCTTTATGGATGATGGTGTTATTGCCGAAGAGGGTACACCCGAAGAGGTTTTCGATAATCCGAAATCAGAACGTACAAGAGCCTTTATATCAAAATTTGATGATTAACAAAAATCCGCTGACAAGCATAGTATAAAGTAAATTAGCACTATGCCGTCAGCGGTGTTTTTTCAGGTGGCGACGGGAAAAACTTTTGTCGTCCATGAATTGCCTGAAAAATCTGTGCATGAAATAGGCGTTGCGTTCGCAAGAACACAACGCCAGTTTTATTCGCCTTACGGCGAGTGATATTGCTAAAGCAGTGATATTATGCTGCGCATAGTGATATTTGCTTCGCAAGTTTTTTGGCGAATAAAATACCACTGAAACTGTAAGTTTCAATACCACTATTGCGATAAGCAATAATATCACTCTGCCAACAGGCAGAATAACACTAAAAAATAGCCAACGCAGAAAAATCTGTGTTGGCTATTTTATGTTATTAAACCTATAGTGTCATTTTTTCTAGAAAGTTCATATTTTTTCAAGAATCTTTAAAACGATATCAGAAAAAGCGGTTACATCGGAAACAACTGAATTTGTATATTCGCTGACTGAAACATCATCTGCATTATCGGAAATTTTTCTCACGCTTACAAAGGGAATATTCAAAAGGTAGCAAACTGCACCTAAAGCTCCGCTTTCCATATCAAAAGCGTTTATATTGAAAATTTCTTTATATTTTTCACCTAAGTCTTTGTTAGTGAGGAAGAAATCGCCTGTGCCGAGATTGCCGTGCTTGAAGCCTTCAACAGAAGAAGCAGCTTTATAAAGAGCGTTATCACATTTATATATGTAATCCTCCTGACCGGGCTTCTGACCGGGAAGTCTACCGATGGGGGTTAAGTCAAAATCACATTCAACGCAGGAATCTGAAACGATAATATCGCCTTTGAAAACTCCTGAAACTGCACCGCTCCAGCCTGTATTTATAACACCGTCAAACTCATCATAATTAAGCGCGAGTGCTGCACCCATAGCGGCATTTACTTTACCTATACCAAAGCAAACGACGGTGCATTTGTGGTTGTTGTATGAAAAGTCGAAAGCGGGCATATGCTTGATTTTATATTCCTTCTCAACAAGCTCACCGAGGCTGTTTTTACAAGGGTTAAATTCATCAATATCAGCAATTAAAATAAGGTATTTCATTTTATTTTTCCTCGCTTTCAAGTGCATTTTTAAGAGCTTTTGCAAGCTGGTCGGGACAGGAGGTGGATTTGAAGCCACAACGAATTCCTGCAACTGCATTAATTATTTCTTCAACAGGCTTGCCCTCGCAAAGAGCGGCAATTCCCTGAAGGTTTCCATGGCATCCACCCTGGAATTTAACATTTTTAACAATGCCGTCTTCAATATCGAATGTAAGATTTCTTGAGCAAACGCCCTGTGGTTTATATTCAAATGTCATTTTTATTTTCCTCGCTTTCGCTTTTTAACAAACTGAATGCTTCTTCTAACGTATCAAGTGGTGACTGACCGCTTAATTTTTTTAGTGTTATATATGGTTTTGACCCTTTTGAAACAAGAATTCGCCCTCTCATACCTTTTACAAGGAGAGCAACCTTCTGCATATCAATTTCTTCAACATACAAAAGCAGACTATTGTTATTTTGTCCGATTTCATAAATGCCCATTGATGCAGCGGTGTTTCTCAGAAGAGCAACCTTAACAAGCCCTTCAACACCTGCAGGTGGTTCACCGAAACGGTCAATAAGCTCGTCAATAACATCGGAGGCATCTTCCTCGGTTTTAATATCTGCAATTCTCTTATAAATTGAAAGTCTTTGAGGCAGACTTTCGATATAAGTTTCGGGAATGTGGGCATCAATTCGTATATCAATAAGACATTCCTTTTGATTGATTTTAATATCCTCGCCCTTTTCCTCTATAACCGCTTCGGAAAGGAGCTTCATATACATATCATAGCCAACTGCTTCCATATGTCCGTGCTGTTCCGAGCCTAAAAGGTTACCTGCGCCTCGTATTTCAAGGTCACGCATAGCTATTTTAAAGCCTGAACCGAATTCGGTATATTCACGGATTGCAGTAAGTCGTTTCTGAGCAATTTCCGTTAATTCTCTGTTGCGGTTAAAGGTGAGATAAGCAAAGCCTCGTCTTGCAGAACGACCAACACGACCTCTTATCTGATGAAGCTGTGCAAGTCCCAGATGGTCTGCATTTTCGATTATCAGGGTATTGGCATTTGGCACATCAACACCTGTTTCAATAATAGTGGTACAGACTAATATATCAATTTCACCCTCTAAAAGCTGGCGCCATACCTCTGAAAGCTCGTCTTCACTCATTTTTCCGTGAGCAATTCCTATATTGGCATCGGGTAAAAATTCACGGATGGTTGAGGCAGTTTTATCAATGGTATTGACCTTATTATGAAGGTAATAAACCTGACCGCCACGGCGGATTTCCTTTGCCATAGCTTCTGTGATAACTTCCCAATCGTGCTCTAAAACATAGGTCTGAACAGGGAAACGGTCCTGGGGAGCTTCTTCAATAACGGACATATCACGAATGCCCGACATTGCCATATTCATTGTTCGGGGAATGGGTGTTGCAGAAAGGGTAAGGCAGTCAACATCGGGATACATTTCCTTAAGTTTTTCTTTTTGTCCGACACCAAATCTTTGCTCTTCATCAACGATTATAAGTCCTAAATCTTTAAAAATAATATCTTTTGAAATAAGGCGGTGAGTACCTACGATAATATCAATCGAGCCTCGTTTGAGAGCCTTAATAATTCTTGTTTGTTCCTTTGAAGTTCTGAAACGGGAAAGCATATCCGCTTCAATGGGAAAGCCTTCAAAACGGCGGAGAATTGTATTGTAATGCTGGAGTGCAAGAATTGTTGTGGGAACAAGAATTGCACATTGCTTGCCGTCTGCAATACATTTGAATGCCGCTCTTAAAGCAACCTCGGTTTTACCGAAGCCAACATCACCGCAAAGAAGTCTGTCCATGGGGTGAGGCTTTTCCATATCTTTTTTAATTTCATTGATACTGCGAAGCTGGTCTTCGGTTTCATCATATTCAAAACGTCTTTCAAAATCGTTTTGCATATCAATATCGGGGGAGAAAGCAAAGCCGGCAGTTTTCATTCGCTTGGAATAAAGCTCAATGAGCTCTTTTGCCATATTTTTGGCAGAGGCTTTAACACGGGCTTTCATTTTCTCCCAATCGTTACCGCCTAAACGGGAAAGCTTGAGGGTTTTTGTATCGTCCTTAGGACCGATGTATTTTGAAACAAGGTCAAGCTGGGTAACAGGAACATATAAAGCATCACCCTTAGCATAGGTGATTTTTATGAAATCCTTTGTAAGTCCGGATACCTCTAATTTCTGAATACCGTCAAAAATGCCGATACCGTGAACGGAATGAACAACATAATCGCCACGGGACAGCTCTTCAAGGCTTTGGATTGCATCGGCAGCTTTATAGTTCTTTTTGCGTTTTTGGGTGGATTTATGAACACCTTTGCCGTAAGAAATTATATTGAATTTCTCGCTGGGGTAACGAAAACCTCCCGATAGACCACCGGATAAAACGCTTACTGTGTTTTTAGGGAATTGGGCAGGCGGAACAGGGAAAAACATTGCTTTGATATCTTCCGTTTCCAAAGCTTCAACCAATGAATTTGCACTTTTCTCCGTACCTGCAAGAATAATGCAGGTTTCTTTTTTTGAAAGCGATGGCTTCAAGTCATCAAGAAGCACCTCTAATGAACCGTTCCAGAGAGGATTTTGCTGAACATTAAAGGTTGTCAGGCTTTTAACAGGAGTATCAAAACTGCCACGCGTGAAATTATCTATATAAATTGCTTTCTTTTTTTCGTAAATTAAAAGAAGCTCAGGGAATGTTAATGAGAAGCGGTCAAGACCTTTAGTTAAAACTCCGCTTTCAAATTGTGCTTTGATTTCCTGCAAAAGAAGCTTTGAAGAGTTCTGAACCTTATCTTTAACTGCTGCACTTTCGCAAACAAAAAGGAATGCATCTCCCATATAATCAAAAATTGAAGCAGGGGTTTCGTAGGCGAGAGAAAGATATTTATCAACGGACTGAAGTTTAACGCCCGAATTTAACATTTCAATATCTTTGTTTAACTGCTCTTTTGCCTTTTTGGAGCCTTTGCCCGAAACTGTTGAAATAAAGGCTTCAATTTTATTTTTTAATGCTTCTTCATTATCAAAAACTATTTCTGTTGATGGGGTAATTTCGCAAAAATCAAGATTTTCCGTTCTTCTTTGGGTTGAAGCATCAAAAAGTGAAATTGTATCAACCTCATCGCCCCAAAGCTCAATTCTTACAGGTTGGGGCGAATCGGGCGGAAAAAAGTCAATAATACCGCCTCTTACGGCAAACTGACCTGCACCTTCAACGCTTTCTGCTCTTTTGAAACCTGCAGAAATGAGGGTTTCAGTAACCTTTTCGGTAGAAATTTCTGTGATAAAATCTATCTTGAATGTACGCTTTTTTAGTTCATTTGGCGGAATTGTCAGTTGCAGTGCAGATTCTGCGGAGCAAACTACAATTTTACATTCGTTTTTTAATATAGAACACAAGGCTTTTATTCTTAATTGCTCATATTCTCTTGACTGACCTTGTGAAGAGTTAAAGGAAAAATCTCTTGCAGGGTAAAAGAAAGCCATTTCCTTGTTGCCGTTTAATTCATTTATATCTGCAGTGAACTTTCTTGCACTGCTTTCATCGGGCAAAACAACAATAGCTCTGCGAGAAAATTCCTCGCAAAGCGAAAAAACAAGATGTGCTTTTGGCGCAGGTGGTAAGCCCACAATTCCCGAGGGACACATATCTGCACCGATATATCTTACAACATCCTGATATTGAGTTGAGTTCTGAAGAAGTTGTTTATAGCCTGACATACACTCACTCTAACCATTATATTTTGACATTGCTCCTTCAAAATCACCCTTTATGAGCATTTCGAGAGCATCTGCACCATCTTCAATAGCATTTCTTACAGCTGGAATATCTTTCTTAGGGAAATTTGCAAGCACCCAATCAGCCAAATCATAATCGGGGTGAGGCTTCGCACCTACACCGATTTTAATTCTCGGGAAATTTTCCGAGCCTAAATGGGCAATAATGCTTTTTATTCCGTTGTGACCTCCCGCAGAACCTTTTCTTCTTATGCGAAGCTTACCGGGTTCTAAAGAAATATCATCAAAAACAACAATAATGTTTTCAACGGGTATTTTATAGAACTTTGCACATTCGGAAACGGCAGTACCGCTGTTGTTCATCATTGTCTGTGGCTTCATAAAAAGAACCTTGCTACTTCCGATTTTAGCATCGCCTATAAGAGCGTGAAATTTCAATTTTTTAGCTTTGAAATTTAATTTGTCTTCAAGATAAGTGATGAAAAGAAAACCTGCATTATGACGGGTGGTTTCGTGTTTTGTGCCGGGGTTTCCGAGTCCTACAACTAAAAAGTCATAGGTGGAATTACCACCGTCTTTTTTGAATTTGTTGAACATTGTAATTTAATTTCTCCGATTATTTATTATGTTGCCTTTTATAAGGCTTTTTTATATTAACCCAATCTTTTTTTACTGTCTGTCTGTTTCTTGCAACTGCAAGTGCATTATCGGGAACATCCTCTGTTATTGTTGAACCTGCAGCGGTGAAAGCGTTTTCACCAACTGTAACGGGTGCCACAAGATTTGTGTTGCAACCGATGAAAGCACCATTTTTTACGGTTGTTCGGGATTTATTTCTTCCGTCATAGTTTACCGTTACGCAACCGCAACCGAAGTTAACATACTTACCAACATCAGAATCCCCCACATAGAGAAGATGGGGGAGCTTACTGCCCTCATCAACGGTTGAGTTTTTTACCTCAACAAAGTTACCGATATGAACATTGTCTGCAATTTTGCAGTTAGGTCTTATATGAACAAAAGGCCCTGCGGTAACACCTGAACCGATTTCGGAATTGAAGCTCTGAGTATTATTAAGTTTTGTATTATCACCTATAACAGTATCGCAAATGTATGAGTTTGGTCCGATTACGCAGTTTTTTCCTATTTCAGTTTCACCCATAATAACCGTGTTTGGTAAAATAAGAGTACCTTTACCGATTTTCACATTTTCTTCAATGCAAATTCCGTCAGGGCAAGGAATTTCCACACCAAGCTCGAGCAATTTTTCAATGATTTGTGTTCTTTGAGAATTATTAATCAAAAAACATTCTCCTTTGCAACATATTATTCTATCATATATTATGTTCTTTTTCAAGAATTTATAAAAGTATATAACCTTGATTTATTTATTGTTGGTGGTATAATTTAGAAAAGAAATCTATTTAGGTGATAAAAATGAAATATGCTTTTATAATATTTGCTTTGGCATTTTTAGTTTTTGTATGTGTTTTGCTTTTCAATGCACTTAAGGTGAAAATAAAATCTCGTAAATTAACTGATGAAATAATACATAAAACAAAAGAAGAGCAAACAGAATACGCTGATAAATTAGGTGAAATGATTCGTTGTGAAACTGTTTCAAAAAAAGATGCGTATGATGACACAGAATTCAAAAAATTAAGAGAAACAGTTGAAAAGCTTTTTCCGTTGGTTCACGAAAAATGTGAAAAAATGATATTTTCAGATGATTGCTGGATTTATAAGCTTAAAGGCAAGGACGAAAGCAGAAATATCATGGTAATGTCACACCACGATGTTGTAGATGCTAAGGGCGAGTGGCTTCATCCAGGTTTCTGCGGTGAGATATTTGATGATGCCTTGTGGGGCAGGGGGGCAGTTGATACCAAAACACCTCTTTTTGCAGAATTCCAGGCACTTGAAGAGTTGCTCGGCAAGGGATTTATACCCGAAACTAACCTTTATATAGGCTCTTCTCATAATGAAGAAATATCGGGTGACGGAATTCCTGCTGCTCTTAAGTATTTTAAAGAAAATGGAATAACCTTTGAAACTATTCTTGATGAGGGTGGTGCGATAATTGACCCGCCTCTTGCAGGAATGAACTGCAAATGCGCTATGATGGCAGTTCATGAAAAGGGTATTCATCGACTTGTGTGTACTGCTAAAGAAGGAAATTCTCACACGGGTCTTGCAGCAAATGTGAACACGCCGGTTGCGAGAATGTCCGCTTTTATAGCAGAGGTTAATTCAAAGAATATCTTTATTCGTCGTATTTATCCTGAAGTCAAGGCAATGTTTGAGGGGCTTTGCCCATATACACCCTTTGTTATGACAATTCTTTTCAGTAACCTTTGGTGCTTTGGCGGGCTTTTAAAGTGGGCAATGCCTAAAATCAATGCGCAAGCGGGAGCTATGATAGGCACTTCTTGCTCATTTAATGAAATTTCGGGATCAAGAGAGGACAAAAAATGTACCGCAAAAGCAATGCTTCGCTGCGTTAATGACGAGGATTTAAAAAAAGATATTGAAGCAATAAAAAGAATTGCAGAGAAATACGGAGTTGAAATTGAGAACGGCGAAAACAACGAATATCATAAGCCTGCTGATATGTCAAAGGCTGCATTCACATATACTAAAAACTGCATTGCGGAGATTTTTCCCAATGTTGCAAGTGCGGCGTATATTCTTCCTGCAGGAACGGATGCCAGACATTTAAGCGATATCTGTGATTGTGTTATAAGATTTGCGCCTATTGAAATGGATTCGCAGCAGTTTGCAAGCGTTCATAGCGAGAATGAAAATATATCACTAAAGGCAATTGGCAACGCAGTAGTTTTCTATAAATACTACATGAAAAATTATAAATAAAACTAAAAACAACAGTTAATTAAACGCTTTATTGAATTAACTGTTGTTTTTTTGTGCAAATTCGCGAAAAGGTTTCGTTATTATCACAAAAATATGTTGCTTTATTCACAGTTTTGATATATAATTATTCGTATAGAAAAATAAGGGGGAAAGAGATTTGACAGATAAATTTAAAAAAAATCTGATAGTTTTTCTTTCTGTTTTTCTTATGGTTGTGGCAGAAATCTCACTGCCGTTTTTAACTAATCTTTTGCCCGATTTGATTAACAAAGTTAATATAGTCTCTGCATCTGCAGATATGGATAAATATGATTTGGATAGTGGAGATTTTGTATACCTTACAGGT
The DNA here is from genome assembly GCA_045591525.1 of Acutalibacteraceae bacterium. Taxonomy (GTDB): domain Bacteria; phylum Bacillota; class Clostridia; order Oscillospirales; family Acutalibacteraceae; genus DTU089. The sequence continues at coordinate 62,778 of JAZNTA010000071.1, forward strand.
GAATGGGAGTTTTTCTGGGGTAAGCATATAATTTCTGCCGGAACAGAGAATCCACAAGCAGATGCGTTTGTTCAGGTTCCGTCTTCGTGGACAACTTATAGCATCAACGGACAGGAACTTTCAAATGGCGGTATAGCAAGTTATCGTATTAATTTAAAGAATGTAAATACAAGCAAACCTTTCGTGGTAAGTGTTCCTAATCTTTCCGGTAAATGTAAAGTTTTTATCAATGGCGAACTCGTTTTTTCTAATCGTAGCATCCCTGATACAGGATATTCAACCGTAGTTGAATCTTATGCTGTTCCTTTTAGTTCAAGAGAAAGAGGAAGAAAAGATTTTGAAGTTGTTATTGAGATGGACTGTGATTTTTCCAGCGGACTAACAGCAGTTCCTACACTATCCTCTTATGAGAGCTTTCGTACAAGAGAAATGGGAACATTGGCTCAACGATATTTTTACATTGGTATTGTAGTATTTATTGCAATAGCGGTAATGCTACTTGGTATATTAAATAAAGATGTAGGCGGTCAATTCTGGCTATTTGTGCTTTGCTTTGCTTTTGCTTTCAGAATGCTTATAACCAACGAAGGCTATTTGGTTTCGCACGGTCTTTTCGGTGACCTGAATTACGAGATTATGACATCATTAATATATGTATCAACATATATTATTAAGCTATCGATGCTGATGCACCTGATAAATGTTTTAGGTATAAGAATAAAGCATAGCAGTATTGTAGGTATAGCGGCTTTATTCCTTTTCTGTGCCTTTGTGCCGTATATTCTTTACGACTATATTTATATGGCAACTTCATATATGTGGCTTCAGTCAGTTACATATTTGCTTGATGCAATATTGATATATAAGATTTCAGAAAAAATCATTGCGCATAAGAAGTTCTCAGTATTATATTTGGTTGTTTATTGTGCAACTTCTGCCGGTATTGTAATCGAAAATTTCTATATAAATGGTTATATCTCTCACAATATTTCTTACATAATGCCAGTGTCATGTATGGTATTTATTTCTAGTGTTGTGCTTGTGCATTTCGGTGATACTGTTGATGCTTTTAAACAAGCAAGAAAAACCGCGGAATTGCAAAAAGAACTGGGCGATATTAATATGACCCTTATGTTGAGTCAGATTCAGCCCCATTTCTTATATAATGCACTTAATACAATAAAATACCTTACAAAAAAAGATCCGAAGTCTGCGGAAACAGCAATTGTAAAGTTCTCAAACTATTTGAGAGCAAATATGGATTCTTTGACAGAAAAAGAACCAATTCCGTTCAAAAAGGAATTGGAGCACGTTGAAAACTATATTTACATTGAATGTCTTCGATTTGGAGATAGATTAGAAGTAGAGTATGATATTGAATATGATGATTTTCTTATACCGCCTTTAACGATTCAACCTATTGCTGAAAATGCAATAAAGCACGGAATAAATCAAAGGGTAGATGGCGGTACACTGAAAATTTCAACATACAAAGAGAATAATGAAATATTTGTAGTAGTTGAAGATGATGGTGTTGGTTTTGATATAAACCAACAGAAAAATGATGGCCGTTCACATATTGGTGTGAATAATATAAAAACCCGACTTAAGGAAATGATGAATGCCCGGGTTGAATACAGTAGTGCCGTAGGCGTTGGCACAAAGGTAACAATAATTATACCCAAGGAGGAAAATGCAGAATGAGAATAATGGCAGTTGATGATGAAATTCTCGCTCTTGAAGATTTTGAAGATACTTGCAGAGGTTTAGGAATTACTGATGAAATAATTAAATTTAATAACCCTCTTGATGCTTTGGGCTTTGCTGCAACCAATAAAGTTGATATCGCTTTTCTTGACATAGAAATGCCTGTCATAAAGGGCATCGAGCTTGCAAAAAGAATTAAAGCAATAAACCGCAATGTGAGAGTGGTTTTTGCAACAAGCTACGGGAATTATGCCTTGGAGGCTTTCGGTGTTGATGCGGTTGACTATGTTATGAAGCCCTATGAACCTGAGGATATAAAAAAGGCTTATGAAAAGGCTCTTCTTGTTAAGGATGCAGTGACAGAAAACAGGGTATTTGTAAAAACCTTTGGTTATTTTGATGTTTTTGTTGATGGTAAATCCGTGTCATTCCCGAGTGCTAAAAGCAAAGAGCTTCTTGCAATTCTTGTTGATAGGAATGGCGGAGTAGTTAACACCGAACAGGCTATTTCAGTTCTTTGGGAAGGCAGAAAATATGACGAAACTGTTCAATCTCTTTTCAGAAAGGTTTTAAAATCTTTAAGAACCTCTCTTGAGGAAGCAGGAATTATTGACATTCTTGTTGATAACAGAAACCAGAGAAGTATTGATAAAAGTAAATTTGCCTGCGATTATTATGATTTTCTTGAAAACGGTAAGAATGAAAATACTAAGTATTTTGGTAAATATATGGAGCAGTATGACTGGGCAAAGGAAACTGAGAAACAGATTAATGAGATGATGTAAGAAAAACTCGGGAGTTTAGCTCCCGAGTTTTTTAGTTGAAAGTTGAAAATAGCAAGTGGCAAGTTTCAGGACCTGCGGTCAGCATTGTAAAAGTAAATGGATTCAAGACATTTAGTCGTCCTGAATCCATTTGGTGATTATTATTTAATTTTCATTACTACACCAAGCACGTGTTTTGCAGTTTCCTGCATTTCTCCGAGGGTGATACCATCTTTTTTGCCGTAGGTTTTAAGTAAAGTGCCATCGGGTTTTTTCTTGCCTGTCCTTTTACCACCGGGCATAAGAACATCAACACCTGCTCGTACTCTATAAGAATTATCTTTCATTTCAGGAAATTCAGGGCTATTGGTGTATTGCATCCACCAGTCTGTCATAACAAGACCTTGGAAGCCCCATTCATTTCTTAAAATTCTTGTGCAAAGGTCGTAATGGTAATGACCCCATACACCATTGATTTTGTTATAAGATGTCATTATTGAGAGGGGTTTTGCTTCTTTAACGCAGATTTCAAAGCCTTTGAGGTAAATTTCTCTCAAAGCTCTTTCGGAAAGCCTTGAATCTGTACGATTGCGGTTGGTTTCCTGAGAGTTACAGGCAAAATGCTTGGGACAAGCAGAAACTCCTTCGCTTTGCACACCTTTAACAACTGCGACAGCAGTCTTGCCCGTTACAAATGGGTCTTCTGAGAAATATTCAAAGTTTCTTCCGCAAAGAGGACTTCTGTGAATATTCATACCCGGGGCAAGAAGAACATCAGAGCCTTTTGCTTTCATTTCTCCGCCGACTTTTTTATACATTTCATAAGCTAAATCCGTGTTCCACATTGCAGAAACAGATGCACCGATAGGAAGAAGTGAACAACAAGCTTTAATACGAATACCCGATGGTCCATCGGTAGTAGTAAGAGGAGCTACACCCTTATCTCTCAAGGATTTTGTTACGCCACCGAGAACACCTGCATTACCCTCGTTACCAAGGGAGCTATTCATTGTGTAGTCGCCACGAGAAATTGCTTCAAGCTCATCCAATGAAAGCTGTGCAACAAATTCATCAAGGGTGCATTTGCCGTTTTTTACATCCTGAAGCTTTAAGCCCTTATCACCTGTATGACCGCAATCCTTGGGAAGATTTTTGAGAATAACTTCTTTTAAATTATCGGTTGAAACAGATACATTTTCTTCTTTTAAAGCTATGCTTCCGTTATCTTCTTTTGCAACAAGTCTTTCAAAGCTTTCTTTAGGTGCACAAGCTTCTTTAAGAGCTTCCAAAACAATTGTTTCAGGAATGTCAAAAGAAAATACTTTTTCTGCAGAGCGAACATCAGCACCGAGATAGAAATTGTATGTTCCTTTTTCAAGTATGTAGCAGGATTTATGACCGCTAACGCCACTATCATCATAAGATGCGAAGCTATAGAAAGGAATGTTAAATTCAAATTCTTCCTTTTCACCCTTTGCAAGTGATTTTGTCTTTTTGAAGTCACAAAGAACTCTCGCGGGTTTTCCTAATGTGCCTTGAGGTGCTTGGGCATAAATCTGCAAAACATCTTTGCCGCAGAATTTACCTGTATTTTCGGTTGATGCCTTAAGATATACGGTGTTATTTTTAACCTCACCACTTATAAAAGCTCTTTTATATTCCGAATAACCAAGACCAAAACCGAATGGGTAAAGAACTTTATTTTTTGCAAAGGTCTCAAAATATCTGTAACCAACAAAAATGTCTTCTGTGTAATTGTTGTATTCCTTTTCTCCGAAATCTTCCGAGCAAGGATAATCCCAATAGTTTTCGGCAATAGTGTCAGTCAGCTTGCCGGATGGCTCTTGCTTTCCTAAAAGTACATCTGCAAGGGCGTTACCGCTTTCCATACCGCCCTGCCAGGGGATGAGAATTGCACTGTCATTTTTGAGAAGCTCCTTTTCCCAGCTCATATCAATAATACTGCCGATGTTGAGAACAACAACAGTCTTTTTGAATGCAGAATTAACTCTTTTGATGAGGGCTTTTTCATCCTCTGTGAGATAATAGCTACCTTCTTCAAGCTTGTTTTCTCTGTCCTCACCTGCGGAGCGACCGATTACAATGACTGCACAAGCACTCTTTTTGGAAGCGTTTTCAATAACACTTGTTTCAATGGGCATTTCATCATAATAAAGAGGCCAATGTCCCCAAAAGCCGTGGTCGGGCGGATTTTTCTTGCACCATTTTTCGTAAATATCTGCAAGCTCGGTGTTTATTCTTGCACCTGAATTTTTAAGACCTTCCATTAAATTGACTGTGTAAGGCTTGATAACATCACCGCCTGAGCCATAGCCCACAAACATATAGTCATACTGCACTCTTCCGAAAACGGAAATAGTTTCGTTTTCGGAGAAAGGAAGTACATTATCATTTCTCAAAAGAACAGTACCCTCTGCGGCAGCAGCTCTTAAAAGCTCGGGCATACCTTCGGTAACAGTTCTGTCAAGATTTTCTGTGTTCTGTGCCTCGTTCTGACCGACCTTGTTAACCACAAGACCAATCAGATTAAAGGCTTTTCGTTTGATTCTTTCAAAAGATTTCATAAAAATCCCTCCTCTGAAAATTTCAGTTAGATAGATTATACAAGTTTTTTCTTATCAGGTCAACATTGTGCTGAATTTGTTGTTTATCGTTGTATTTGGTGAAAAAATATGGTATACTTTGTTTGCGTTTAAAGTATTAAGTCAACGATTTGTGAATAATTTTTAAGGAAAAGAGAAGAATGAGTTTTAAAGATTTTATAAATGCATCATTAAATAAACCCCTGCCTGAAGATAAGATTGAATATTTTAACCTAAAAAGCAGAGTTTCCGGTTATATTCTTACAAAGGCACAGCAAAATTCACCAACCTGCGGTTATAATTACGAAGCAGATATAACAAAACTATGGGAAGAATTTCAAAAATTGAAAGAAACCTGTGGCTATGAGCTTTCTTTCAATACTCTTATGATGAAAATTCTTGCAGAGGGACTTAAAGTTGCACCGAAGCTTAATTCTCACATTGAATTTAACACCACCTCTTCCTGCGGTACCCTTATTATGAAAAAGCATATTGACGTTGCTATGCCTGTTCTTCTTGATAACGGGGAAACCTTTCCCATAAAAGTCAGAGAAACAGAAAACAAGAGTCTTAAAGAACTTTCCGAGCAAATAACGGAGCTTCTCCAAAGACTTAAAAAAACTAATGTTGATAAGGTTATGTTTGACGTTATAACTCAAAGAACGGTTGGGCTTTTGTTGAAGGGCGATATTAAAGCTACAATTGCTCAGACTTTTACAGGCTATGTGGGGAAGCACAAGGTTGCAAAGCTGAAAGGTCTTTTTCACCCTGCACCGCGAGACGGATCAATGCTTTTTATGAATGAGCTTAACGAGGGCACTGTCTGTATGACAAACTGGGGCGTTTTGTATGACGGCTTAAACGGTAATGTTACCTATACACCTCTCCTTTATCCCCAGGTTTTCCTTTTTGCAATTGGCGTTATTAAAGATACCGATTATGCTTTCAGAAACGAAAAAGGTGAAGTCGATATTGCAACTAAAAAGACTTTGCCTATTACATTGATGTTTGACCACAGAATTGGTGCGTTTAACGATGTGATGCCCTTTATCAAAAAGCTTGACGAGATTTTCCAGAACCCCGAAATAATAAGAGAATGGTAAATGAAAACCCGTTGATTTTTCAAAAATCAACGGGTTTTCTTGTGTTTCAATATTATTTGATTTAGAAAGGAAAATACCACTATTCCCAAAATAATTCCTCCAAAATCTATTGCTAAATCAATTAATTGGCAGGCTCGTCCGGGAACGAAAATCTGGTGTATTTCATCTGTGACGGCATAGCCAAAGGAAAAAAGAACAGATGAAAATGGGTACAGCCTGTCCTTGGTTGAAAAAATTAAGTTGTGAACAAGAAATCCTAATCCTGCGTATTCGCAAAAATGGGCAAGAGACCTTATGAAATTTTCACTGAGAGTAAGCCCTATCAGAGAGGAAATCAGTTCTATTAATGAATCGCTTGTATCTGATGATTCTGTTGATGTCTGGTGAGATAAGTAAAATATAATAATTGCAAATGCAACAACGAGAAATGCAGATATGGCAATATAAATTTTTCTTCCTTTTGAATAATTCATTTTAACCTCATTTATTTTTTGAAGAATAGTGTTTGCATACATTTTTCAGAGAACATTCTGTGCATTTTGGTCTTCTTGCAATGCAAATTGCTCGTCCGTGAAGAACGATTCTGTGACAAAAATCATTGCTTTCTTCGGGTGGCAGAATTTTTTTTAATTGCATTTCAACTGCTTTGGGGTCTTTGGAATCTGTTAGCCCCAAAAGATTTGTGATTCTTATAACATGAGTATCTGCAACTACTGCAGGTTTTTTATAAATATCGCCTACAATGAGATTTGCGGTTTTCCTGCCAACTCCGGGAAGCTTTGTCAGTTCTTCAATAGTATCAGGGAGAATACCTTTATAAATATCTCTAACATCTCTAGCCATTCCAATCAAATCTTTTGCCTTTGCTCTATAAAAACCACAGGAATGAATAAGTTTTTCAACATCTTCGATTTCTGCCTCTGCAAGCTCATTTTCGGATGGGTATTTTTTGAATAAATCAGGGGTTACAAGATTAACTCTTGCATCTGTGCATTGGGCTGAAAGGCGGGTTGCAACCAATAACTGAAAAGGTGTATCAGCATTAAGCTGACAAATTGCCTCAGGATAATCAATTTTCAATAATTCACAGATTTTAATTGCCCTTTCTTTTTTAGTCATAGCAGATTCCACCTCTCAAAATAAAGAATGCATATATTTTAGCATTTATTTATAAAAGTGTAAAGTGCAAAACGCAAAGCGCAAAGTATCGGGGCGCAAAAATGCGCCAAAAGAGTATATGTATTTACTGCGAAGCTTCATTCCGCACTCCGCACTCCTCACTCCTCACTTTATTTCAACTCCCTTATAATAATGCTTCAATATTTCCTCATAAGTGCTTCCTTGCCTTGCCATAAAATCTGCACCATATTGACTCATTCCGATTCCGTGACCATATCCTGTAACATTAAAAGTAACAGTTTTGTCTGAAGCTTTTATAGTAAAAACAGGGCTTCTTAAAGAAAAGGCCTTTCGTATTTCCTCTCCGGTGAAATCCTTTTTGTTTAGGGTTGTTTTCAGAACAGTTCCTGCTTTCGTTTTTTCGGTTATTTCTATTATGTTTTTCAGGCTTTTTATGTTTTTATCCTCAGTTAAATCCTTAGCGATTTCTATAAATTCATCTTTTTCAAAAACAACAACAGAGGAGTATTGCGGAGATAAATTATCACCCAGGCTTTTTACACTTGTAAGATACGGAATTTCTTCGCCCCATATATTTTCTGCATTTTCGGTTTTTCCGGAAGAAATAGCGTGGAATGCCGCAATGCATAATTCGTCCTTGTAATAAACAGCAAGATTTTCAACGGATTTTACAATGCTTTGGAGTTTGCTTTCGTATTTATCAAAATCTTCACCCCATTTTTCTTTGCGTTGCTCTTTGCTTAAGTATCCTTGGTGAACACTACTGTCATCGCTGATGTGATATGTTGCGTCATTTTCGGAAACATTTTTTAGTCTTAAGGCATTAGTGTAGCAAGCAATAGCTTGTGCTTTCAAAGCTTCTTCGTGGTATGAAAGAGGCATTTCTGCAGCGACGCTTCCACATACATACTCAAAAAAATCAACATTAATATTTTCTTGATTAACGGAACGGAAAACTGTTAAAGTATTGTCTGTTCCCGATGCTTCTGTTGTGCTTGTCTGTGGGCTGAAAGTGTTTTCAGAGGGTGTCAGGTTTTCTTTTAAAAGTGCAACAGGCAGAATAATGATGACAATGGCGGATAAAAGTATTAAGCTTAAAAATTTTTTCATAAAAATTTAACCATTCCTTTGTTTTGATATTATTGACAATAAAGCTTATATGTTATAAAATAATATGAATTATTATTTAGAAGTATGATTAAAAGGAGTGAGCTGTTTGCCGAGTTATATTGAACCTATCAAAAGTGCCGATTTAAAATCTCTTTGCGATGAACTTAAAGAATCAAGTGCTGTGCCACAGGAGTATTTTGACAGATTCGAAGTTAAAAGAGGTTTAAGAAACCGTGACGGCAGCGGTGTTATGGCAGGTCTTACAAAAGTGTGCTCCGTTGAAGGATATTACATAGAAGATGGCGAAAGAAGACCGATTGAGGGTAAACTCAAGTATAGAGGTCTTGATATTAATCAGCTTGTTGACGCTTGTGTAACAGAAAATCGTTTCGGTTTTGAGGAAGTTGTATGGCTTCTTCTCTTTGGCAGTCTACCAACTAAAAACCAGTTGAAGTTGTTCAATAAGGTTCTTGGTGAATGTCGCGAGCTTCCTGAGGATTTTATTGAAGATATGATTATGAAAGCACCATCGCCCAATATTATGAATAAATTGGAGCGTTCTGTTCTTTCTCTCTATTCTTATGACAGTAATCCTGATGATATTTCAATTGAAAATGTTTTGCGTCAGAGTATTCAGCTTATTGCACAGCTTCCTATGATTATGACCTATGCTTATCAGGTTAAGAGAAGACATTATCTTAAAAAGAGTATGTACCTCCATCCTGTAAAAGAAGGTCTTACAACTGCAGAAACTGTTCTTTATACAACCCGTTCTGACAGGAAATTTACAGATGAAGAAGCAAAACTTTTAGACCTTTGCCTTATGCTTCATGCAGAGCATGGGGGCGGTAACAACTCTGCTTTTGCAACAAGAGTTCTTTCCTCCAGCGGAACAGATACATATTCAGCAATTTCTGCAGGTATCGGTGCTCTTAAAGGCTCTCGCCACGGTGGTGCAAATCTTAAGGTTGCAGAAATGATTAAATATCTCAAAGAAGATGTTTCGGATATTACTGATGAAGGTCAGGTTGCAGATTTTCTTAAAAAGATTATTAATCGTGAAGCCGGTGACAAGAGCGGTCTTGTCTATGGTATGGGGCACGCGGTTTATACACTTTCTGACCCGAGACAAGTTATTCTCAAACGAGAAGCAAAGAAAATAGCCGATGATAAAGGCTTCGGAGCAGATTTCAGAGCACTTGAGCTTATAGAAAAACTTACACCTGAAATTTTTGCCAGTGAGAAAAACAATAACAAAAAGATTTGTGCAAACGTTGACCTTTATTCAGGTCTTATTTATGAAATGCTGGGTATACCGGTGGATTTATACACACCTCTTTTTGCGGTTGCCCGTGTTGCAGGCTGGTCTGCTCACAGAATTGAAGAGCTTTTAACAGGTAACAGAGTTATAAGACCCGCATATAAAAATGTTGCAGTTCCTAAGGAATATGCACCAATTGATGAAAGAATTTCAAATTTTAAGCGTCAGACAAAATATATCCCTCTTGATGAGCGATAAGTTGACTATGACAACTGAAAGGACTGTAAATAGATGAATAAAATTAAAGGTTCTTCAAGTGCCGCAAAAATGAAATACCTTCTTTTCGTTTTTGCTGCAGCGGTATTAGTAACATTACCTACAAGAGTTTATCAATTGTTGGCTCTTGTGGATGCTTCTAATGGTTTCTTTAAGGAAAGTGATGTAACAGTTCCCGTGCTTTATGCTGTTGTGGGCGTGTTTGTGCTTCTTTTTCTTGTTTTAAGTTTTATAAGCAAAGAAGTTCCGTCACCCAAATTGCCTGCCGGAAAGAACCCTGTTCTTGGAGTAGCGTCTTTTGTAATGACAGCAGGTCTTGGTTGGGATATGTTTAAAACACTTGGTGACATCATTCCCGTAAATCAAGGAAACGCAGGAATATTTATAAATCTTTTGAGAAATAATCTTGCTCAAGAGGGTGGAGTTTTTACAATATTGAAATTTATTTTTGCGTTTTTCGCAATAATATATTTCATTGTTTTTGGAATCAGTCATCTTAATGGCAAAGCATCTTACAAAGAGTTTAAGCTTCTTGCACTTTCTCCGTTATGCTGGTCAATGACAGTGCTTATTTCAAAGCTTATGAAAGCAATCAGCTTCATAAAGGTATCGGAGCTTCTCTTTGAGATATTTATGTTCGTTTTTGTAATGCTCTTCCTACTTACTTTTGCACGTATCTCTTCAGGTGTGTTTACAGAAGACAGCATGTGGGGTATTTATGGTTATGGACTTACAGCATCTCTTCTTGCTTCAATAGTAACTATTCCAAGAATTGTTATTGCTTTTGTTGGACTTGATGCAGTGGAAGGGTATGAATTTGATTTTGCTCATTTAACTGTTTTAGTGTTTATGTTATCTTATGTGTTTGCTTCTTTGGGCGTTGGTTTTAAAGATGGTCTTAAAAACAGAAGAGCGGTTAATGAAATAGATCTTCCCGAAGATTTTGAAGCAGTTACAAAGAAAGATGACCTGAATGAGTTCTTCTCTGAAAATAATGAAGAAACTGAAGAAGTTGATGAATCTGAAGAAGTTCAAGTGATTGAAGAAGTTAAAACTGTTGATGATATTAAAGAAGAAAAGGCAGATACTGTTAGGGGTTTTGAGATTTCACTTGATGAAACTGATTTAATTTCAGAAGAAGCTGTTGAAGAAATTGCAGAAACAGAGGAACCTTTTGAAGAAGTAGCTGAAGCCGAAAAGATTTCCTTTGAGATGGTTGTTGAGGAAGCAACCGAAGACGGAGCAGCAGAAAACCCTGAAGAAGCGATGGAATGGTTAACAGAAGCAGTTGAAGAAAATTCTTCAGAGGATATGGGAATTGTTTCTCTTGCAGATTTGAAAAAGAAAAAAAACAATCAATAAAATATTATTGAGTGCGGTAGGAGGAAAAATATGTTTTTAACTAATATGACAATGGCCGCACAACAGGTAATTGTTCTTTATCTAATTGTTGCGGTCGGCTTTATTGCCGACCGTTTGCACGTTTTTGGTCAGGATACCGCAAAGCGTTCTAATGATTTGTTGTTTTATATAATCACTCCTGTTGTTATAGTTCAATCCTTCATGAATATGGAGTTTGATATAAATACCGCAAAAACTCTTTTAATTGCGTTTGCTTGTATGACGGGTACACTTGTTGTTGGTATTCTTATAGCAATGCCGTTTTTTAATAAAAAGAATGATAAAAATGCATCAATTTTCAAATATGCGGTAAGCTATGGTAATATGGGTTATATGGCACTTCCTCTCTGCAACGCAATTTTAGGAAGCGAGGGTGTTTTCTATTGTTCTGCAGGTGTTGTAGCATTTAATATTCTTTCATTTACTCACGGAATATGGTGTATAAACAGAGGTAACGGAGAAGCAGGCTTTGATTTAAAAAGGCTTATTCTTAATCCGGGTGTTATATCGGTTCTTGTTGGCTTGCCCTTATTTATTTTTGATGTTGATTTACCTGATGTGGTTGATTCTGCAGTTACACATATTGCAAATCTTAATACTCCTCTTGCGATGTTGTTTTTTGGAACATATATTGCAAACACAGATTTAAAGAGTATGTTTAAAGAGAAAAATAACTATCTGGTTATTCTTCTTAAAACAATAGCACTTCCTTTGATTATGTTTGTTATATTCAAGCTTGTTGGTATTTCAGGTGCTTTGCTTACTGCTTGTATGATTTCGGCATCAGTCCCCAGTGCAAACAATACAGTTATGTTTTCTGCCAAATACGGAAAAGATACAGGTGTTGCATCAAAGGTTGTATCCATTTGTTCATTGGTTTCGGTTTTTACAATGCCGGTTATGATAGCTTTAAGCAAAATGTAGTTGTAAATACATAAAAAATCAACTATAATATAAGTGAAATAAAAATAAAGGAGCGACGGTTATGAAACTTGTTATAGGTATTATTAACAGTGATGATGCAAACGACCTTCTTTCGGAAATCACAAAAGCATCTTTTCAGGCTACAAAACTTTCTACCTCAGGCGGTTTTCTTAAAATGGGAAATGTAACTGTTCTTGTGGGCGTTGAAGATGAGCAGGTTGATGAAGTTGTTGAAATCTTTAAAACTTGTTGCTCTCGCAGAACACAGATGATTCCTACAGCTCCCCACTATCTTGGAGAAGGCTTTGTCAGTGCTGCACCGGTTCAGGTAACAATCGGTGGTGCAACATTGTTTATAATTGATGTTGATAAAATGATAAAATTATGATAAACGAAAGAAATTTTTCTGAAAATATTTTGAAAACTTTAGATAGTTTTTTTGCGGACGGCAGAAGACCTCATGCAGTTCTGATTGATGGCTCCGGTGCTGATGACAGATTGGCTTTGGCGTTGCTTTGTGCTCGTATGATAGTTTGCGAGAATAAAGACAGAACACCTTGTGGAGAATGCGAACATTGCAGAAAAGCAAAAGAGAACATTCATCCTGATATTATTACAATATCAAAGCCGGAAGATAAAAAACACTTTGTTAAAGATGATGTCAAAAAAATGGTTGCAGATGCCTATATGACACCTAATGAAGCAGAGACTAAGGTGTTTATCATAAAAGAAATGCAACAGATGACAGAAGAAAGTCAGAACCTTCTTCTTAAAATACTTGAAGAACCTCCTCGTTACACGGCATTTGTGCTTACAAGCGATAATTCAAATGCTGTAATAGGAACTGTACTTTCCCGTGTTGTAAGGTTGAGAATGGGTGAAACCGCTGTTTCAGAATACAGCGAAAAAGCTATAGGAATCGTTCAAAATATGGTAGATGCGGTTTTGTCTCCTTATGAATATAACAGAATAGAGGCATTGGCACCGATGGATGGCAATAAAAGCCTCACTGCAGAAGTTCTTGATTTGTTTATTGGTGTTTTAAGAGATGCAATCGCACTTAAATCAAATGGAAAAATATTGCTTGATAATATGAAGAGCAAATCTGAAAAGCTTTCCGATAGTCTTACTTTATCGAAAATTCTCGATATGTATGAAACTATCGACGGATTGTTGAAATCCTTGGAAAACAATCCTAATTACACACTGCTTTCAGCGGTGTTATGTGCAAGTATTTAAAAAATAAAATGGAGTTAATTTATGGCAGAAGTTGTAGGCATTCGCTTTAAAGAAAACGGAAAGGTTTATTATTTTGACCCTGATAAAAAAGAGTTTTCAAAAGGCGAAAAAGTTATAGTAGAAACAGTTCGAGGTATTGAATGCGGTGAGGTTTCTGCGACTAATCACAAGGTTAATGATAATGAAATCATTCATCCTTTGAAAAAAATATTAAGAGCAGCTAACAAGGAAGATATCAAAATTGTTGAGCAAAACAAGAAGAAAGAAGAAGAGGCTTTTGCTTTTTGTCAGAAAAAAGTGGAGCAACTTGGTCTTGATATGAGCCTTGTGGAAGTAGAATGTGCATTTGACGCAAGCAAAATGATTTTTTATTTCACCTCTGATGATAGAGTGGATTTCAGAGAGCTTGTAAAAATTCTTGCAGGTAATTTCAGAACAAGAATTGAAATGCGTCAGATAGGTGTTCGTGATGTTTCTAAAATGCTTGGAGGTTTGGGCATTTGCGGAAGACCCTTCTGCTGTTCTCAATTTTTAGATGATTTTCATCCTGTTTCAATAAAAATGGCAAAAGAACAAGGACTTTCTCTTAATCCTTCAAAAATAAGCGGTACTTGCGGAAGACTTTTATGTTGCCTTAAATATGAACAGGAAAGTTATGAGTACCTTGCAAAAGTAACACCAAGAGTAGGTTCTGTGGTTGATACAAGAGAGGGCAGAGGCACTGTTGTTGAAAATAGTCTTCTCACAGGGAAAATCAAGGTTCAGCTTGACCGCCGTCCTGAAGCTATTCCCACTGAATTTCACCGAAAAGAAGTGAAAATTGTCAAAGGTGCCAAGGCACCCAAGGATGACAATGCTGAAAACTGTTCAGAAGAATAAATAATAAAAAATTTGTAAATTCATATTTTTCTATTGATTTTACAGAAATATATGTTAAAATAAAACAAAAAAGCAAGGAGGTCAGAAAAATGGCATACAAGATTACTGATGATTGCATCTCATGTGGTGCTTGTGCAGCAGATTGCCCCGTTGAAGCAATTTCTGAAGGCGATGGCATCTATGTTATCGATGCAGACACTTGCATTGATTGTGGTGCTTGTGCAGGTTCTTGCCCCGTAGGCGCTCCTGTTGAAGACTAATTTAGTACTTATTTAGCAATTAACCGCTCACCAAAAAGGTGGGCGGTTTTGCTTTGTAAATTTTCTTAAAATTTCAAATAAAGTATTTGTTTTTATATATAATGTATGTTATAATAAATATGATTATCGAAACGCAATGGCGTTTCGATAAAGCCGATTTTATCGGCTTCTAGCAAAATTGTTTTTATAAATACAATTTTGCATTACATTCATTGAAAGGATTATAGTCGAATTTTCAAAGAAAATTCGATACCAAATCATACATTTGGTATCGAAACAGTGTAATTTTACACTGTTTCGACTAACTATAATCGTTATAATGGTCAAAATAATAATTTCTAAAAAATAAAAAGAGGGTATTACTATGTACAATTTTCCTATTGGCGTAATTATTAACAGCTTCA
>JAZNTA010000072.1:0-2244 GCA_045591525.1 Acutalibacteraceae bacterium
AATAGCAAGAAAAAAGCAAGTTTTTTTGTTTGTTTTTTTATTCCACAAGAGGTAATTTCAAAAGTCCGGCAAAATTTGGTTCTTCGACGGTTTGTGCCACAATTATGCACAAAAACACCTGATAAACAAATACAGAATGTAGAATCGACCAGTTTTACATGTAAAAAAAGCACAAATCTAAACGTCCGAATAAACCCGGATTTATCGATAGGCAAGCCCTGAAAGGGCGGAAAGAGTCAGACAGCCCAGGGTGAGCGAAGCGTAACCCTGGGAATAGAATATTGAATAACATTGCTCTATGACAGCCTCCGCGTTGAAGACGTTCCGCAGGAACTGGATTCATCGTGGAGGCAATGACGTTTCCGGGAAATCATCGCATTAACGAATATGTCATTCCGTACCGGAACGCCATATCCGTCAATGCCGGTCTTGGTTAATGTAGTTCGATGTCATATTCCCAGGGTTACGCTACGCTTCACCCTGGGCTGTCTGACTCTTGCCGCCCTTTGTATATTACTACGTTTGATTCTTCGGCAGCAGCTCCCTTTGGCGAGAATGGGTATTAGAACTCGTCGGAGCCAAAGGTGAAGAGCTGCTGCTTGACAGATGAAAAATTTATGCTACGGTAATTGATGTGTGATTTCGATTGATCCCGAAAAAACACACGGAAGATACAGCATCTGGCCGCCCTAGATCATAAAGATCGACCTGGAGGTTATGCGTATCTTCCGTTACCGTGCTCTTCACAAAAGGTCGTAAACACCATCATGAACTTAAAGTTCGTATAGTTGCAAGGATGACCAGTGAGGCACATTACTAATATACATCAGAGGAGCGTAAAATGCAAACGAAGGAACACAAAATTTGGGTAGGAATTGATGTTGGTTCAAAATCATTTCATGCAGCATTGGATTTTCCGATGTTATTTGAAAAACAGGAAGAAACTTCTGTATCTGATTTACCAAATCGTGAATTCAAATTGACATCTGCCGGTGTAAAAAGTTTTTTAATTTGGATTCATTCACAGCAAAGTGATTTTTTTGCAAGATATTCCGACGATGAACAAGATGATCTTCCGGTAATTTTTATAATGGAAGCGACAGGAATATGTTCAATAAAATTAACAAAATTAATTTATACTTCAGCTCCGGACAGTAAAATTATTGTAGCCAACCCGGAGCCCATTAAATCATTTCGCATCTCTTTGAATATCAAAAATAAAACTGATAAAAGCGATGCTCAAGTGATTGCCAGGTATGGTCGTGAACGCAAGCCTTCCACCAAACAAAAAATGCCGGAAGAGTTTGTTCAGCTCCGCGAACTTTCTCGTACCAGATCATTTCTGAAAGATCAGCGGACGGCTATCAACAACCACCATGATAATATTGATTCTTCTCTTGCCAAACGGATGTGTTCCAATACAGTTAATGCGATCAATAACGAAATTGATGGACTTGATCGGGAAATAGAAAAAATAGTTTTGAATACACCGGAAATTAAGCATGAAGTAGATATTATGACAAGTATGCCTGGAATCGGTATTGCTACTGCTGTTGCATTATTGGGAGAATTAGGAACATTAAAAAATTATCCCACCAGACAGAAAATAACGGCAATGTGCGGGTTAAATCCAGTAAGAAAACAATCCGGTACCAGTGTAAATTCAACTCATTTAAGCAAAAAAGGAAGTCCTGTTGTCAGACGATTTCTTTATATGTGTTCAAAAACAGCCGTACCTTCCATTCCGGTATTGCAAGATTTATATGACAGATTACTTGTCAAAGGCAATACAAGAATGCAAGCAAGATGTGCTGTCATGAGAAAAATGCTGTTGATTCTCAGAGGAATGGTTATTGCTGACAAAAAATACGATAAAAATTTCAAAAAAATTTAAAAAACATTTGACTTTTAGCAAACCATCTACAGGGCTGTTTATCTTCAGGTTTTGCAACAGCCCCATCTTAAAGTTGAAATAGCAGAAGGATTTACCAACCTGTATGGGGAACAGCGCTTTACAAAAAAACGGGAAAGATGTACAAGGAAAAATCTGCAATTGCTGCATACTTTCCGGGACTGCGGGGGCGGTTTTTTCAGGGTTTTCTGGAAATTTGAGCTGATTTTTCAGATTTTTTTTATAAAAAACAGTTGATTCTTTTTCCATTCCGTGCTATAATAAGGGTGATTCCCCTTCTTTCAGGGAAAGACTTTTTACGAAACACGATCCGAGAAAGCCAAATATTGTTC
>JAZNTA010000073.1:0-3211 GCA_045591525.1 Acutalibacteraceae bacterium
TCTGATAAAGCTACCACCGTCCGATGCAAATTGCAAGGTCACATTTCCTATAATTCCAAGCTCATTGTCGAATGCCACTCTGTACTTACTGAGCCACCAGGGTTTTGCAGTTGCAGATGCTGTGGCTGTCATCAGCATCATTGCTACCAATGCCGTACATAATACTTTTTTCTTCATAATCTTTCATCGCCTAAATTTGTATTTACCTTTTCGGCAACACAAACATACCACAGAGTTTTGTATAAGTCTACGAAGTTTTTTCAAAGTCCTTTTCTTTGATTAAGGCGTATCATATTTTGTTATGGGATAAGAGAACAGCCTATCACTTTGAACAAATGATAGGCTGTAAATTTATTTAAAATCAACTATTTTTGCTTCCTATATAGCCAATATGAATATCCAGTTGGAATAATAACAAGTGCAAAAATTATTGTCATAAATATAAATGTTAAATTGAAAAGTCCTACTACTGTCATTACTATACCACCATAAACCCACAGTTTTCCTGCAAGTTTATGTGTTTTATTCCAGTTCTCTTCGTCATGCAGTGTCCATGGGAGCTTGATTCCGATTGTGTAATTTTGTTTGCATTTTGGAAGAATGAAGCCAAGCACAAAAAATAGAATTCCCATAAAGACAGGCATTATGCTTTCGACACTTATTTTATATCCCAATGCATTAGCATAGATACAAATTCCGCAAAGCAGTGAGCAAACAGGAACTATGCCAATAACAACAGAAAATACTTTGTTGTTTATATTCTTTCTTCTCGGATCGGCATTTGTTGCAATAATACATATTAAATTCACAAAAGTCAGCATTACAGGAAGTCCGACAACTGCAAACATTTTACTGCTGTAACCTGTAATTTCTCCATTCCACCCAAAGCTTGTTGCTATATTCTCCGGAAGTCTGTCCCATACAATAAATCCGAAAATCATCGGTAACAATGTAATTATGGCGGAAATAATCATCTTATATTTATTTTGTTTTATCATCGTATTCTCTTTTCAACCATTATTTTAATTTTTGTAATTTGATTGTGTTGGCAATAACTATAAGTTGCATTCCTTTTTCAAGTGGAAGTGTCGGATCAACTGTTGTACTGATTTTGCCATTGTTTTTTATTGCAACTACATTGATAGAATATTTTTTTCTCAAACTCAGTTCTATTAATGTCTTACCATCCCATTCATCTTTCACATCTAACTCTACCATAGACACTTCATCAGAAAGCTCTATCTTTTCCGAAAAACCGGATGTAAGCAAGTTTTTAGCAAGTCTCGTTCCTGACTCTTTTTCAGGTATAATTACCTTGTCTGCACCTATACGTCTGAGTATCTTTTGGTGCATTTCATTGCTGCATTTGGCTATAACAGTCGAAACACCTGCTTCTTTGCAAAGCATAACTGCCATAACGCTTGCTTCAAGATTATTTGCCATAGCAACAATTACAACATCAATGTTGGATATTCCAAGTCTTTTTATTGTTTCCGGCTCAGTAATATCTGCACATTTACAAATAGGAATTGTTTCAATAGCGCTGTTAACATTGTTTTGATCAATGTCTACAGCCAATACTTCTGCGCCGCTCTTCACAAGCTCTTCTGCAACTGCTTTTCCGTATCTGCCAAGACCTAACACTGCATATGTTTTATGGATACTCATAGAAATTTTCCTCTCTACCCAACACTAATTTCTTCGATTGGGTTTCTTATAATGTTTTGATTATCTTTGCCTCGCTTAAATGCAACAGCTAACGAAATGGGTCCTACTCTGCCAAGATACATCGTTACAATAATAATAATTTTCCCGATACTGCTAAGTGAAGCCGTAAAATTTCTTGTAAGTCCTACTGTTGCAGTTGCACTAACAGTTTCGTAAATTAAATCCAATGCGTTTGCTTCTGTTACGGCAGAAAGAAAAACGGTTGAAGTGAACATAATAATAAAAGACATACACGTAACAGCAACAGCTTTGCTGACCGCCTGTTTTGTAAGTTGTCTGCCGAACACCTCTGTATTTTCTTTATTCCGGACAGAAGCGAATGCCGATGCTACAAGTACTGCAAAAGTTACTGTTTTTATACCACCGGCCGTTCCAACAGGTGAACCACCGATAAACATCAAAAGTAAGCAAACGAACGCTGATGCATTAGTGAGATTTTCCTGTGGCACAGTTGCAAAGCCTGCTGTTCTTGTTGTAACCGATTGAAACAACGATACCTCTATTTTTTGCAGCAGTGTATAGTTCTTAATCGTTTGTGGATTGTTGTATTCAAAAGCAAAAATCAAAACTGTACCAGCTAAAATTAAAATTAAAGTTGCAGTAATTGCAATTTTGCTGTGCAATGTAAGAGCTCTGAAAAATCTGACTTTCTTAGTTCTTCGTAATCTCAGCACCCTAAGCACATCCCACCAAACAATATAACCGATGCCTCCTAAGATTATCAAACTGCTGGTAACTATGTTGATAATGGGATTAAGTGCATAATCACAAAGACTGTTTTCTGCAATTATGTCAATGCCGGCATTACAAAAAGCGGATATTGATGTAAATACCGATATCCATACTCCTTTTGCACCGAATCGAGGTACAAATACCATCATATAAAGAAGAGCACCTATACCCTCTATGATAAATGTTCCGCCGACAACCTTCTTAACAAAACGAACAAGTCCTGAAAGAGAATTCAGATTAAATGCATCTTGCAAAAGCAATCGGTCACCAATACCAATTTTCTTATGCAGAAGTATCATAAGTCCCGACATAATGGTTATAACGCCAAGACCACCTATCTGAATTAATATCAAAATAATAGCCTGTCCGAAAATACTCCAGGAAGAAACAGTCGGTGTTACTACCAATCCGGTCACACATGTGGAAGTTGTTGCAGTGAAAAGTGCATCCAGGAAAGGCTTTGCCTTTCCATCAGCTGAACTTATGGGAAGCGACAGCAATAATGCACCTATCAATATTGCTATTAAAAAGCTTAATAATATAATATGTGTTGTAGATGCTCTAATCCATTGTTTTCTCATATTATCCTAATGCTACCATACTGAAAACAAGTGCAAATAACGCAACTGTTTCACAAAGACCGACAACGGTGATATACTGTGAAAATCCTTTTCCAGTTTCAGCTAAAGCATCTGCACCTGCGGCACCTGCCTTACCCTGAGCAACGGCAGAAAATGCCATTGCCAAACCG
>JAZNTA010000074.1:0-2407 GCA_045591525.1 Acutalibacteraceae bacterium
CGCAATTTTGTTGCTGTTTCCCCCATGATTTGCTGAAGAACATTATTGATTTTTCCGGACAAGCGGCGGAGGATCAGCATAACGAGCAACTGAAAAATAAACATGCAAAGCACTGCAACAATGGCGGAAGGAACCGGTCTCATGACTGCAAAATGACTCAGGGAAAAATAAACGATCCCACCCAACGCGATACCGCACACAAAAGTAAGCATAAAGATTTATCCTTTCAAAAAAAATGTTAATGTCAAAACCATTTGACATTTTTTAGTTAAATAGTTCTAAAAATCAACATTTTATCAAAAAATATTGATTTTTCCTTATATTTTTGTTGAAAAAAGGGTAACAAAAGAGTCTCTTAATTGAAGGTTATCCTGTCCTATCAAATCATCAACCAAGAGGAGGCTCTTTTGAAAACCCAAATTACAAAATTAACTCGTTGGATCTGCAGTCGTTTGACATATAACGAAGGTTGTTCCATGGTCAATCTTTTGCTTGAAATTATTTCCGGCAACAAAAAAGGATACGATTTCAAGCCTGAACAGCAAAGTGAACATTATCGAAAATTTACAGTTGATACCGAACAGCCTTTGCAAGTCCCCGCAGACCAAGAAACACCTCCACCAACACTCAACTGGGAACAGTTGAAAGCAGATCATGAACGAGAATCCGGCAAGAAATTAAAACCAGTACGACGTCGTAGCGGCTTACCGATTCCAGCACATTGTCGCTGTGAACAATGTAATGCTCCTACCGAATATTTGTATTTGAATGACGGCAAAAAAAGCAATCAAGTCCGCTGTAAAATCTGTGGTCATCTTGGTACGACCGAACGGATTCGTCGAAAAAGCAAAGCGAAGTATTTTTGTCCTCATTGTTCAAAGCCTCTCACTCTGTGGAAAACGACTCCTGCAGAAACAATTTACAAATGTATGAGTTATTCCTGTCCGCATTACCTACAACAAGAAAAATCATTAACAAGTAAAGAGCGACGTAAACGTAAAAAACAAAAATTTGATCCTAATTATAAACTGCATTATCAGTATCGTGAATACCATCTCAAAAACGCAGATTTGAAATGTCATCGTCCAAAATTAAACACAAATGTTGATTTGAGTAAAATTCAGAATTCATATCACGTTGTCGGATTGGTATTAACATTTTTTGTAAATGCTGGTTTATCAAGCAGAATGACCAAAGAACTTTTACATGGCATTTTCGGAATTAAATTATCTCATCAAACTATCATTAATTACGTAAATGCCGCTGCTGCTCAAATTGCTCCCTTTCTTGACCGGGATCTTCCAAAACCCGGAAAAATCGCTGCTGCCGATGAAACTTATCTTATCGTGGAAAACAAATGGCATTACACCTGGTTTGTTATTGATGCTGCGACTAAAGCAATTTGCGGATATAATCTATCGGATACAAGAGGCACAATTCCAGCATTAGCAACGCTTTACAATGCATATGGCGATCCCGGTTCAAATTCCGAAAAACAATATACGCTTGTGCGTGACGGATGTCCTTCATACGATTCTGCTATGATGGCATATAATCAGGGATTGCAGAATCCTGTGATCATCGGACAGAAGGTAATCGGATTAGAAAATCTGGACAAGGTCAGTACAGATTTTCGTCCATATAAGCAACTGGTTGAACGTTTGAATCGCACATACAAATTCCATACCAGACCGAGAGCCGGCATGAAATCTCTTGATGGCGCGAGTTCATTAACCACTCTTTTTGTCGCTTATTACAACTATCTGCGGGTACACGGGAGTCTGAAACATACTCCTTTAATACGCAATCAATTACAAGGCATTGAGCGTTTCCCTAAGCAATGGGAAACTTTATTGGCTATGTTTGCCGCCTAATTTCAAATATTCAATTTTCAATCAGCACCGAAAAAACAAATTTCATTTTGTTTTTTCTCGGACTTCTATTGTCCGTACATCCGGTTCCGGAGCTGTCACAGCCTAAAACGGAATAAAAGGGAGCATTAATGCGACCGATTATGCCGGTTTTCGGCTTGACTGCGGACGGGTTCGGATGTACTTCCCGTTCGCACTCTTTAGTTTTCATTTTTTCATATTTCCTTTGACATTACCATTTTTGGTTAAGATGATAAATTCAAAAGATGTTTGCAAATCATGTCATAAAATCTCTTTGCGCTATTTTCCCGCAACGGATTTTAATTCCATAGTATTGAAATCTGCTATATTCTGTTATAAAATACCCCAAAAAGTAACACATGTCAAGTGATTTTCTGTGTTTTTTCTTAAAAAAGTCGTTTTTATGATCAATTTCCCCTTGTCCAGAACATTTTGATACAGAAGAAAAAAATAATTTCAAACAACTTCCTTTGAGTTTATCTTATAAAAATTGAATTATTTTGAAAAAAAAAGAC
>JAZNTA010000075.1:0-56083 GCA_045591525.1 Acutalibacteraceae bacterium
ACTCCTTGGCTCACAGAACGACATGGCTACGATCCGACTTCCGTTTTCAAAGAAGAAGAGCATATATCCCTTATAATCTTTCAACGCAACCATTGAAATTGCAGTTTCGCCCTCTTCCATTGAGAGCTTTGTTGCCACGAAATCACCAAGCACACTTGCCTTTGTGTCATCAAATTCGTTAGCACGTGACTTATAAACCTGACACTTATTAGTAAAGAACAACAACTCTGTACTGTTAGTAGTTTCAACAGTTGAGATGATTTCGTCATTCTCTTTAAGCTTATGCTCACCGCTCATACGAAGTGACAAGGGAGTGATTTTCTTAAAGTAACCGTCACGGGTAAAGAAAAGGTTTGCCTCGTAATCGGGAATTTCTTCAACAAACTCTTCTTCTGTATCTGTATCGTAGATAATTTCGCTCTTTCTGTCTCTTCCGTATTTTTCGGAAACCTTTGTAAGCTCATCAACGATAATCTTCTTAACTCTTGCTTTGCTGTTAAGAATATCTTCCATATCTTCAATGCTCTTTTTAAGGTCATCAATATCAGAAAGACGTTTGAGAATATATTCTCTGTTCAAATGACGGAGTTTGATTTCGGCAACATATTCCGCCTGGATTTCATCAATACCGAAGCCTATCATCAAGTTGGGAACAACTTCACTTTCCTCTTCTGTTTCACGGACAATTTTAATTGCTTTATCAATATCAAGAAGAATCTTTTTAAGACCTAAAAGAAGATGGAGCTTATCTTTGGCTTTTGTCAAATCAAAATAAACTCTTCTTTTAACACATTCTGTACGGAATGCAATCCATTCTTCAAGAATTTCTCCAACGCCCATAACTCTCGGCACGCCTGCAACGAGTATATTGAAGTTGGCACTGAAGGAATCCTCGAGAGAAGTAAACTTATAAAGGCGTTTCATAAGCTTGTCAGGGTCTGTACCGCGTTTTAAATCAATGGTAATCTTAAGACCCGACTTATCTGTTTCATCTCTTATATCGCTGATTTCCTTAAGAGAGCCTGCTTTAACCTTTTCAATTATTTTTTCAATTATTGCTTCGCAGGTGGTTGTTGCGGGAATTTCTGTTATATCAATGCAGTTATTTGATTTATCATAAGAATATCTTGCACGGATTTTAATTGAACCTCGACCTGTTGAATACACCTCTTCAAGAGCTTCTCTGTCATAAACAATCAAGCCACCACCAATAAAATCAGGCGCTTTGAGAGTTTCAAATATATCAAAATCGGGGTTTTTAATAAGACCGATTGTTGTTGCACAAAGTTCTCTCAGGTTGAAAGAGCAGATATTACTTGCCATACCGACTGCAATACCGCTGTTCATATTAACAAGAACACTAGGGAATGAAACAGGCAAAAGAGTTGGCTCTTTCATTGTACTGTCATAGTTATCAACAAACTCAACAGTATTCTTATCAATATCACCGAAAAGTTCTGAACATATACTTTCAAGCTTTGCTTCTGTATAACGGGCAGCAGCATAAACCATGTTTTTTGAATATGCTTTACCGAAGTTACCCTTACTGTCTATATACGGATGCAAAAGAGTTTCATTACCCTTGGAAAGACGGACCATTGTTTCATAGATTGCCGCATCACCGTGAGGGTTAAGCTGCATTGTTCTACCAACGATATTAGCGGATTTGATTCTACCGCCATTTATAAGTCCCATTTTATACATAGTATAAAGGAGCTTTCTGTGAGAGGGCTTGAAGCCATCAATCTCAGGAATTGCACGAGAGATAATAACGCTCATCGCATAGGGCATAAAGTTGGTTTCAAGAGTGTCTGTAATCTGCTGAGTAACAACCTCACCCGCACCAATAATATTAGCCTTAACCTCTTCAGTCTTAACTATTTCCTGATTTTCTTTTTTCTTTCTTGCCATTATTATCCCCCCTTACGAAATATCTGCAAGGTCAAGATAAAGATGACCGTTTTCTGCAATAAATTCTTTTCTATCCTGAAGATTATCGCCTAAAAGAAGTTCAAACTTCTCTGCAATCAACTCTTCAACATCATTGGGTTCAACCTTAATAAGACGACGAGTTTTTGGGTTCATGGTTGTTAGCCACATCATATCCGCATCGTTTTCACCAAGACCCTTTGAACGCTGAATAGTGTATTTAGCATCACCGATTTCTTCAAGAGCCATTTGTTTTTCTTTTTCTGTATATGCAAACCAAGTCTGCCCTTTAGAAGTAATTTCGTAGAGGGGTGATTCTGCAATAAAGACCTTACCTTCTTTTAATAGGGTGGGCATAAGCCTGTAAATCATTGTAAGAATAAGAGTTCTGATGTGGAAACCGTCCACATCAGCGTCGGTACAGATAATAATCTTACTCCAACGAAGGTTATCAAGATTAAATAAAGAAAGCTCTTTATTTGATTTGCTTGAAACCTCAACACCGCAACCTAAAACTTTTATAAGGTCAATGATAATATCACTTTTGAAAATACGGTTATAGTCAAATTTCAGGCAGTTGAGAATTTTACCTCTTACGGGAATAACAGCCTGAAAAGCAGAGTCACGAGCCTGCTTACAAGCACCGAGAGCAGAATCACCCTCAACTATAAAAATTTCGCGTTCGTTTTTATCTTTACTACGGCAGTCAACGAATTTTTCAACTCTGCTTGTCATATCATTAGATGAGGTCAGAGTCTTTTTAAGGTTAAGCCTTGTGCTTTCTGCTTTAACACGAGAACGCATATTAATAAGCACTTGTTCGCAAAGTTTATCTGCATCAAGCTTATTTTCAATAAAGTAAATTTCAAGCTGATGTTTTATAAATTCGGTTAATGCTTCCTGAATAAACTTGTTTGTAATAGCTTTTTTAGTCTGGTTCTCATAAGATGTCTGAGTTGAGAAAGAAGAAATTACAAGTACCAAGCAATCTTCAATATCCTGAAAACTGATTTTCGGGTCAGTTTTTGTATATTTACTATTCTGTTTCAGATAAGCATCAATCTGCGAAACAAATGCGCTTCTTGCAGCCTTTTCAGGAGCCCCGCCATGCTCAAGGAAGCTTGAGTTATGGTAATACTCTTTCATTTGCTTTTTATTTGAGAAACAAAGAGCAATATTGATTTTAACCTTATATTCGGGTTTATCTTCTCTATCGCGACCTTTTCTTTCTGTTTGCCAGAACTGAACTGTTGTAAGACCATCGTCACCGACAAACTCATTTACATAGTCAACAATACCGTTGTCATAAACATATTCAAAGGTTTCAAACTTTGTTTCTGTAAGCTGATTTTTGAGAATAAACTTTATACCCGGATTAACAACAGACTGCCTTTTAAGAATTTCCTGAAAATACTCAAGCGGTATTGCAATATCTGTAAAAACCTTTAAGTCAGGACGCCACTTTATTCTTGTGCCGGTATCTTTTTTATCATAAGGCATTTTCTTCATTTCACCATTGATTTTACCTGCCTTGAACTGAAGCTCGTAGCAGAAACCACCTGAATGAACCTCTGCCTCCATATATTCGGAGGCATACTGGGTTGCACAAAGACCGAGACCGTTAAGACCGAGAGAATATTCGTAGCTACCGCCATCATTGGTATCGTATTTACCACCTGCATATAAATCGCAGAAAACAAGTTCCCAGTTATAGCATTTTTCTCTATTATTATAGTCAACGGGAATACCACGACCAAAGTCCTGAACTTCTACTGAATGGTCGAGAAAACGTGTAACCACAATTTTCTTACCATAGCCCTCACGAGCTTCGTCAATGGAATTTGAAATAATTTCAAAAACAGAATGCTCGCAACCATCAAGACCATCCGAACCAAAAATAACCGCAGGGCGCTTACGAACTCTGTCCGCACCCTTTAATTTTTTGATACTTTCGTTACCGTATTCTTTTGGTGACTGTGTTGTTTTAGCCATCTATAATACCTAACCTTTCGAAATCTCAAATTCTCGAAATTCCTAAAAAATACAATTTTTGGGGATTTTACCCTATATATTATACAATATATTGTGATTTAGTCAAGATTTTATTTTCTTACCAAAATTCAAGGGGAGTTTATTGGGACTATGATGAATTACCTTTTACCAATCATGGTTGTTTTCTCATTATTCTGTGCAATTGCAACGGGAAAAATCAGCGAACTTTCAGGTTCAGTTGTAACGGGCGGAACAGATGCTATTTCCTTAGTTATAAAATTAGCAGGAGTAATCTGCCTTTGGAATGGTTTGACTGCAATTGCACAAAAAAGCGGTTTGACCGCCTTAATCTGCAAGTTATTCTCCCCTTTGCTTAACTTGCTTTTTCCAAAACTAAAGGATAAAAAAGCAAAAGAAGCGATAGCTATGAACATAACTGCAAACTTTTTGGGACTTGGAAATGCTGCAACACCCTTAGGTCTTGAAGCTATGAAAAGACTGCAGAATATAAACCCATCACCTGAAAAAGCAACAAATGAAATGGCTCGATTTGTTGTGATAAATAGTGCAGCAATACATTTAGTACCAACAACAATTGCACTTCTTCGTTCAGAATACGGAAGCCGAGCCCCGATGGAAATTCTCGCCCCTGCACTTATAACATCCATTATTGCTTTAACAGCAGGCATACTGGCTACAAATATTTTCAAGAAGGTGTTCAAATGAATAAAATAACAGACTTCATTTTACCCTTTCTTGTGGTTTTAATCATTCTTCACGGAGCGTTTAAAGGCATAAATGTTTTTGATGAGTTCGTTAAAGGTGCCAAAAAAGGTTTCAACACAATTTTAGATATTACACCATCACTTATTGCGCTATTACTTTGCATCAATATGCTTCAGGCATCCGGCGGACTTGATGTTATATGCTCACTGGTTTCACCAATAACAACACTTTTAGGTATACCAAAAGAAATAACCCCACTTGCAATACTATCACCTATCTCAGGAAGCGGGGCTTTGGGATTGTATGAAAACATTCTTAAAAATTTTGGTCCTGACAGTTATATAGGGCGTTGCGCTTCGGTTATTATGGGGTCAACAGAAACCACCTTTTACGCAATAACCCTTTATTACGGCTCAATTAACATAAAAAAAACACGACACACTCTGCCAAGTGCATTGTGTGCCGATTTCACAAGTTTTATTCTGTCACCAAGATTTGTCAAATTATTTTTAATAAAACATTGAAGAAAAACGCGGGTCAAGATGCATTGAATATACATCGCCTTTATCACCTACAATTATATGGTCAGCAAGAGCATAACCAATTTTGCGAAGAGTTACACATAACATTCTTGTAGCATCAACATCATAAGCAGAGGGTTCTGCTGAAGAAAACGGATGATTATGAGCTAAAACTGCTATTGAAGAATCACTGTCAACAAGATTCTTAATAACTTCCTTCATATTAATCTCAGAAGAAATTTCATCTCCTTCAGAAATAATAGTATAACGTTTTAATTTTTTCTTTGCATCAAAGCATATTATATACACTTTTTCATTATTCTCCCCTCGAAGAAGAGATACAGCAAGTTCTTTTAAATCTTCTGTGTTTTTATAAACTTTTTTCTTTATAGGCTTTGCTTTTGAAATTCTATAAAATGTTTCGCCCATTGCAGCAATCATAACAGCAGTATTATCGCCAACACCATCAACTCTTTTGAGCTGTTCAACATTGGCTTTAAAAACATCTTCAAAAGAGCCGAAATGATTTATAAGCTTATGGGCAAGCTCATTTGTATCTTCACGAGGTATGGAATAAAATAGCATCAGCTCGAGGAGTTTATGCTCCTCAAGCTGTGAAAAACCATTTTTTATTACATTTTCTTTAACACGTTTTCTGTGTCCTGAATGAATGTTTTTCTTTTCTGCCATTTTAACTTATATAAAAGAAATTATAATTTTGCTGCAGCATTTTTGAGAGTTTCAGCCATATCAGTCTTCTCCCATTTAACATCAAGGTCAATTCTACCCATATGACCATAAGCAGCAAGCGCTCTATACTGGGGTTTTCTGAGTTCAAGCTTTTCAATAATTGCGGCAGGTCGAAGATCAAAGTATTTATTAACCAAATCTTCAAGCTGTGCATCTGAAAGCTTACCTGTTCCAAAGGTATCAATACGAACTGAAAGAGGACGAGCAACACCGATAGCATAAGCAAGCTGAAGCTCACATTTATCTGCAAGACCAGCGGCAACAATATTTTTTGCAACATATCTTGCGGCATAAGCAGCACTTCTATCTACTTTAGTGGGGTCTTTACCTGAGAAAGCACCTCCACCATGACGAGAATATCCGCCATAGGTATCAACAATAATCTTTCTTCCTGTAAGACCGCTGTCACCAACGGGTCCACCGATAACAAAGTTACCTGTGGGATTTACATAGAATTTTGTATTATCATCAAGATATTTTTCGGGAATAATGGGTTTAATAACATTCTCAATAATATCTTTTCTAAGAATTTCAATGTCTATAGGGTCATGCTGAGAAGAAACAACAACTGCTTCAACTCTTACGGGTTTGTCGTTATCGTCGTATTCAATTGTAACCTGACTTTTACCATCAGGGCGAAGATAGGAAAGAGTTCCGTTCTTTCTTACTTCTGTAAGGCGAAGAGCAAGCTTATGAGCAAGAGAAATAGGGAGAGGCATAAGCTCTTCTGTATCGTTGCAAGCAAAGCCGAACATCATACCTTGATCTCCTGCACCATGGAGATTATATGTATCCTCCTGACCACCTTTGAGTTCAAAGGATTTATCAACACCCATTGCAATATCTGCAGACTGTTTGTCAATAGTCTGGAAAACTGCACAGGTATTACCATCAAAGCCACATTCATTGTTATCGAAACCGATGTCACAAACAACTTCACGAACAATCTCCGGAATATTAACCTGGGCATCTGTTGTGATTTCACCCATAACCATAACCATACCTGTTGTACAAGTAGTTTCGCATGCAACACGGGAATATTTATCTTGAGCAAGCATAGCGTCAAGAATAGCATCAGAAATCTGGTCGCAGACTTTATCCGGATGACCTTCTGTTACAGATTCAGATGTAAAGTATCTTTTAGACATAAAAAAACCTCCGCTTTATTTTGAATAAAATCATAAATCTACAGATTAATTTTACACCACAAAAGACTTCTTGTCAAGTTGTGTCGAGGTGTTTAACAATTGTTTAACATGTAAAAAGTGATTGCCATAAAAAGCAACCACTTTCATTCATTTATCAAGTCCTATGCTCACAGACAGAGCATCGTTTATTCTTGACATATCTCTTTCAGGAAGATTACCCATTTTTTCTTTAAGGCGTTGTTTGTCCAGCGTTCTTATTTGTTCAAGAAGCACCACAGAATCCTTTGAAAGACCGCAAACAGCCGCATCAACACTTATATGAGTCGGTAACTTAGTTTTAAATTGCTGACTTGTTATAGCGGCAGCAATAACAGTTGGACTATATTTATTTCCAATATCATTTTGAACAATAAGTACCGGACGAACTCCACCTTGCTCCGAACCGACTACGGGACTCAGATCGGCATAATATATGTCCCCTCTTTTAATATTCAAGCTATCACTCTCCGAAAAGGCAAATTTGTTACAACAATATTTTTGCCCAACGGTA
Organism: Acutalibacteraceae bacterium; assembly: GCA_045591525.1. Classification (GTDB taxonomy): domain Bacteria; phylum Bacillota; class Clostridia; order Oscillospirales; family Acutalibacteraceae; genus DTU089. Next base: position 7,617 of record JAZNTA010000075.1, read on the forward strand.
ATAAAAATAATCAACGAAAGGAAATTTATTCTGTTTTCCATTCAATAACAGTATATACAGATGTTGTCCAAAAGGTTAAAAATAAAACTGTTGCCCTTAATGAGCAACAGCTTTAATATTATGCTACACATTCAAAATTAATTCCGTATTTAACCGCCGCATCATGCCCTGCAGAGCCTTCAACGCAGTAAATAATCATATCTGCAGGATGTTCACCGCTGAAAGCACCCTGACCGATAACAGTAACACTATCGGGAATCTCAACTTCTTTAAGGCTTGTGCAATTACGGAAGCAATAATCACCAATTTCTTCGGTTCCGAACTCAAGAGAAATTTTTTCCAATGAAGTACAACTATCAAAAGCCAGACTTCCTATTTTCTTTGTGGCAGGAAGATTTATTGATTTAAGCTTTACGCAATTCTGAAAAGCATTGTTGCCTACTGTTATTGTTGAAGGTGCACCTTTAAAGGTAACAGAAGCCAAATTTTTACATCCCTGAAATGCATTGTTTCCGATACTTGTTATGGTTTCCGGTATAACAACGCCTTTAAGGCTCTGCTTTTCAAAGCATTTGCTACCGATGCCTGTTACAGTATATCCGCTGATTTTTTCAGGTATCCACACAACAGTATCATCACCGAGATATTTATTGATTATAGCACTACCCGTACTTTTATCAATTGTGTATTTGTATTCAGACATCTGAGGTTCTTCATCATCTTTTGTAACACTTTCTGTAGGTTGAGGTGCTACATTTGTCTCGGAATAAACTATGTAAACGATTGTGGTCTGAACAACAGGAGCAGCAGTGGTATCAGTTGTGGTATCGCTGGGGTCAGTTGTATCTGTTGCAGTTGCAAGCTCGCTTGCCATTTGCTCAAGATCAACCCAAGACTCTGTTTCACCGGTTGTGGATGGTGCTTTTGTCGCCTGCAAGGAGTAGCCGGGCTTGGTTGTTGTTTCTTTTCCCGAATTGCTGTTCTGAACAAGGCTCACTACCAATACAGTTGCAACAATAAGTAAAGCAACACCGAGAGCAATAATAATCTTTGTTGTGTTTTTCATATAATAACCTCACAAGGACGATTTCTATTTATTCTTAGACATTATACATTATATTTTTTGAAAAGTACATAGCATTTTTTAACTTAAGTGTTAATTTTTTGTATTTTTGTCATTAATTAGCGAATTATTATACAAATTAAGCCCGGTCGTTTAATGCAAATTCACGATATTGAAAAGATTTATTGTTTTTTCCTCTCATATTTGATAAAATTAATTTAAATATGAAAATAAGTGAGGTTTTATTATGAAAAAATCCTGGTACAAAGAAATGGTGGTTTATCAGGTTTGGCCCCGTTCCTTCTGCGACAGCAACGGCGACGGAATCGGTGACCTTGAGGGTATATATTCAAAGCTTGACTATATTAAAAGCATTGGAGTAGATGCAATCTGGTTTTCACCACTTTTTAAGTCACCTAATGCTGACTATGGTTACGATATTGCCGATTATAGAGATATCAACCCCGAATATGGTGATATGGACACCTTTAAAAAAGTTCTTGCAGGTTGCCATGAACGTGGAATAAGAGTATTTATGGACCTTGTTGTTAACCACACATCAACTGAGCATATGTGGTTTAAAGAGGCTTGCAAGAGCGTTGATAATCCTTACCACGACTACTATATCTGGCGTAAAGGTAAGGGCAAAAACGGAAAGAAGCCACCTAACAACTGGCTTTCAACCTTTGAGGGCGGTGCCTGGGAATATGTTGAATCCGTTGATGAATACTATCTCCATGTATTTACAAAGGGTCAGCCTGACTTGAACATGGATAACCCCAAGGTTCGTCAGGAAGTTAAGGACATTATGAAGTTCTGGCTTGATATGGGTGTTGACGGCTTCCGCGAGGACGTTATTACATATATCTCCAAAAGAGAAGGTCTCCCCAATGCTATTCCGATTCCTGTTGCTGCCGGTATGGAGCATTACAACTGCGGACCCCATCTTTATGAATATCTTAAAGAATTCCACGATGATGTTCTTTCAAAATATGATTGCTATACTGTTGGTGAAGGTCCCCTTATCACCCCTGAAAAGGTTCTTCGCTTTGTTACAGAGGATGAAACACAGGTTCTTAAAACAATGTTCAGCTTCGACCACCTTGAAGCAGACTGCTTTATGACCGACTGGATTAAGGTTCCTTTCAGCCTTAAAAAGATGAAAAAATGCTATCAGAAATGGTATGATGCTATGAACGGAAAGGGTTGGCATACTCTTTACCTTGAAAACCACGACCATCCCCGTATTGTTGACCGTTACGGTAGCCTTAAATACAGAGAAGCAAGTGCAAAAATGCTTGCAACAATGTGTTATCTTCAGAGAGGTACTGTTTTCATTTATCAGGGTCAGGAAATCGGTATGACAAATATCGAACTCAAATCCATTGACGAGTTCAAGGATATGATTACCTTTAATAATCAGAAACTGTTCAAAAAGCTTCATATAAGTGACGAAAAATTCATTAAGATGGCAAATGCAGGCTCCCGTGAAAACTCACGTACACCTGTTCAATGGAACGATGGCCCTTATGCCGGCTTCTCAACTGTTGAGCCTTGGTTCAACCTTAACCCCAACTACAAGGAAATCAACGTTGCAGCTTCAGAAGCAGACGAAAACTCTATTCTTAACTACTATCGTAAGCTTCTTAAATTCCGTAAGGAAAACGAAGTTGCTATCTACGGTGATTTCAAGCAGTATTACAAAAACAGCAAAGAACTTTTTGTATATGAAAGAAAACTCGATGGCGTTAAGCTTCTTGTTGTTTCTTCATTCACAGAAAACGCGGTTGACTTCAAAGCACCTGACGGAATTGACCTTTCCAAAGGTGAGCTTGTTCTCACAAACTACAATGATGCAACACTTAATGGAAACGGCTTCAAAACAAAGCCCTACGAAACAAGAGTTTATCTTTTTAAATAATCATCACACAAAAAAATCGTATTCGGTTTTGCCGAATACGATTTTTATTTTTTTAGTTCAAGAATTAGCACAGGGGACGGTTCTGCGTGCTATCTTTATTCAAGGTTTTGACACAGAGAACCGTCCCTTGTGTTCCTGGTTCATGCCCTCAACGTTCTTCGTCAATAATAACTTCAAAACCATTAGGCTCTATTTGTATTTTATCTGCTAAAGAACGGGGTAAAATAACCGTTTTCTTTTGTTCTTTAAAAAATCTGTTCGCAAATTCTTTTTCATATACAAATGAATAAATAAACCGATGTTTAAAATGACCTTCAATAAAAGAGTTGTGGTAAATGGCTTTTTTGTACATATCAAATCTATGTGTTGCGTCAATTTGATTTTGAAGTAAATCTTCGTGTAAAACATTAAATGCTTCACGGAGCCCTGAACGAACTATATTTACCATATATCTATCTTTTAAAACTATATCTTCAGCAATGGTATACGAAATTATAAATATTGCGTCTGGTGTAATTTCTTTTTGAACAGTATATTTGATTTTTTTTATTTTTATAGTATTTTCAATAACAGAAAATTTTTCAAAAAATGGGGAAATAGTTTTTACAATAACTAAAAAATAAATTAGCAATCCAAAAACTGCCCAATGATAGAAGAAACAAGCTATTAAAACACCAAAGAAAGACAATCCACTTATTAAAGCAAAAATTATGAACTTAATATTTTTAATAGGTGGGGAGCCGAACCTACGATTAAAATCATTCTTGTTCATTGTCATCCTCCCACATAAAAGTTATAGCATGAAAAATCAAGGGACATGTAAAAAATCTGGGGACGGTTCTGTGATTGACGGTTTACACTATAAAACCGCCCCTGATTTTAAAATTAATACGGTCGAAAAGCCCTGATATACACGGGATTTACGGTTCAATCATAGAACCGTCCCCTGTCTTATTGAATAAAGTTTCAAATTCTTTTAAAGAACCTTTTGAAAGCAAGTTTTTTTGACAAACAATATCTGGAACAGGCAAAAAAGGTGAAAATTTAACAAAATAGAATTCTCCATAATCTACAATTTTTTTTACAGAACAGATTTTTAATTTATACTTTTCGCTTGATGTTACAGAAAAAATATGCTTATTTTCAACGTACACTCTCTTAATTAACATATCTTTATTACCTTTTTTTGATAAAATATTAGCTGATAAACAAATTAACGCCACAACAAGAGGATAAACCCAAATAAATCTTAATACACCTATTCTGTACGCAAAGAACACTACTAATGGGGTAATACAAAAAGAAACAATAATAAAAAGAAATTGTAGTTTCTTGACAATTTTTTTTAGATAAAATAACTTAGCATTACCAGACAATTCACCACTAAATTCAATCATATCTTTTCTCCTCATTCATAAACACCATATTGTAAAAAATCAGTAAAAAATCAGGGGACGGTTCTGCGTGCTATCTTTATTCAAGGTTTTGACACAGAGAACCGTCCCTTGTGTTCTGACGGGATTTACGGTTCAATCATAGAACCGTCCCCTGATTGGTTAATCTACGTAAACTTTTTTAATTACATCTTCAGCTATATCACTCCAAGTAGGATGTTTTTTTAGTACAGTTTCATACGATTCCGCTAATACACCACCGGGAAATTTCCCTTCTCGTGTCATATGCATAGAACTAAAAGAAAAAAGTTTGAAATTTTCTCTAACATATGGATTTGAAAAAAAATCTGTCTGAACCTTTTGTGACAAAAACTGTATAAATTCATCAACATAATCTTGCATTATTACTGAAATTGCACCATAAAAATTCATTTTCTTATTATGCAAATTTAAACCACCATTTCTAAAATTTATTACAATTTCAATTAAAGTTTCAAACGTCGGCTTGGGTAATATTTCAAATCCAAATTCTTGTCCCCATCCCCAATCGTATAACAAACGTTTTTTATATTTATCACCATTTTTAAGAACAAAAATATCTTCAGAATATTTTTTAAACTTTGTTTTCTCGTAATTTGGCATAAAATTTGTTGTTAAATAATAATATTGTTTTTCTTTCATATTTAGTCTCCAAAAATATGGATAATTAAAAAATCAGGGGACGGTTCTGCGTGCTATCTATTATTCAAGGTTTTGACACAGAGAACCGTCCCTCGTGTTCTCCCCTAGTGTTCTCCCCGTCTTGTCGCGAGTTTTTATTTAGTTCAACTTTGAAACATCAAGCTTTTCGTATTTTTCGATAAAGGCTTTGAAGAAAGTCAGCATTTTTTCTACGCCGCCCTCTTTGTTACTTTCGCAATTGAGAACGAGGAGAGGCTCGTGAACGCTCATTCTTAAAAGCTGCCAACCATCACCAAGGTTCTCGTTAAAATTCACCCTCACACCCTCGTGATTTATAGGTGCAACTGTTATACCATCGGTATTTTCACAAAGCTTTTTGAAATCATCAATAACAGAAAGTCCGTAATCTCTGAAATCATCGAGTTTTATTGTAAATCTTACCTCTTTTTCTTCAACGGGGGTTTCAAGATTTTCAATAAGACTTTCAATGGACTTACCATCTTTATTAAGCTTTGCAAGTTCAATGATAATTTTTGTTATAAGATACGCACCATCGTCAAGATAATAATTCTCTTTAAATGCGGCATGACCTGAGGTTTCAATAGCAAGAGGTGCATTTTTGTTTTCTTCATTTTCAAGGCGAATTGCCTCGTCAATTACATTCTTATAACCTCTCTTAAAGCGATGATGAACACCGCCTAAATCCTTTTCAATGAACTTTGCAAGTCCGTCACTTGTTACTGAGTCTGTAACAATAATACCGCCTTTATTATCTTTGAGGGCGATATATGAAGCAAGGGCAACAAGCTTGTTTCTGTTGATTTCCTGAGCGTTTTTATCAACGCAGGCAGCTCTGTCGCAGTCGGTATCAAAGATAACTCCGAAATCAGCACCACTCTTTGCAACAGCTTCGGAAATGGATTTCATTGCCTCTTTATTTTCGGGGTTGGGAATATGGTTGGGGAATCTTCCGTCAGGCTCAAGATAACGGCTTCCGTTAATATCCGCCCCCAATCTCATAAGCACGTTTTCTGCATAGAACGCACCAACGCCATTACCTGCATCAACAACAATATGAAGATTTTCCAAAGGTCTGTCGTAATTTTCGGCATTAACACCTATTTTAATCATATCCTGCAAATCTTTGCAATATTTTTTCATATTGTCAAGCTTTTCGATATTGAGCTTGACTTCTTTTATTTCATAAGGATTTTTTTGTGCGAATTGAAGAATCTCTTTAATATCGTTACCTGAAAATCCACCATTTTTAGTAAAGAACTTAAGACCGTTCATTTCCATGGGTAAATGACTTGCGGTAATTTCAATTGCCGCATCAACACCGAAATTGATAATGGACATAAACATTGAGGGAGTTGAAGAAAGACCGCAATCATAAACCTTAACACCTATAGAAGCGAGAGTTCTTGTAACGGTTCTTGAAATATGCTCAGAAGAAACTCGGGAATCGAAACCAACCGTAACAGTAAGGCTTTTTTTACCCAATTTCTTTTTAAGAAACTCTACAAAAGATGCTGTAATACTCATCAAACGTGCATCGGTTAAATCAATCCCCTTGCCGTCTTTTTCAATAGCAGTACCTCTTATATCTGTTCCGCTTTTTAAATACATTAAATTATCCATTATATTCTCTCCTGATTACATAATAGGCTCTTTGGGTATCTTCTTTTGGCTGACCGCAACTGAATTCCCTATAGCGTTTAACAACCTTAAAGCCTGCATTTTCAACTGCATCGGTAATTTCCTCATCGCTAAAGGCAATTTCCTTAAAATTCTCGGTAAATCTATCGTAGGTACTATCTTCATTCTTAACAAAGAAATCAAGATTTATACCAACAGTTACACCATCGGGGTAAAGACTGTTCTGCCAGACGCAATAAACATTCTTTTCATCATAGATAAAAGTATTGTTAGCCAGAATCTCTTGATGCTTATAAATAGTATTAACATCAAAAATCATTATCCCCCCATCATCAATGAAATTTTTGAGAACCTGAAAGGTTTTTCGCATTTCGTCTGCATTGGACAGGTGATTTATGCTATCAAGGGAGCAAACAACTGCCCTTACAGTTCCGTAAAGGTCGGTTTCCTGCATTTTCTGGCATAGGAAAAGTATATTCTCCCCTTCTTCCATTGCTTTTTCACGGGCTTCCATAAGCATATCGGGAGAAGCATCCGTTCCAATAACCTCAAAGCCCATTTTTGAAAATTCAACTGAAAGAGAACCTGTTCCGCAGGCAAGGTCAAGAAGAAGACCTTCCTTTATATCAAAATCCGCAAGAATACTTCCTATATATTCTGCTCGTTTTTTGTAATCTACATTCTGAGTTAATTCATCATAAACAGATGCAAAGCTTGAATAAGACATCTTATCACCTCATATTTCTCTTATTTTATCATAACTGCATTAATATGTAAATAATACCAATTATGTTGAATTGCTAAAAAAGTTATTTGTAAATTTATGAGTATTGCACACTTTAAATGGTATTTATATTGTGATAATATATAGTTAAATATGGAAATAGGAGGAAAACCTATGAAAAAGATATTTGCTTCACTTCTTGCAATTATTATAATTGCCGTTGGTGTTCTCCCCTGCTTTGCAGCAGATGATAGCTGCACCTGTGGTCAGACACCCATCATTTATGTTGCGGCTCTCGGTAGCGGTTCAGTTTACCTTGATGAAGGCACAGAAAATCAAAAAACACTTTTCCGCCCTGATGTTGGGGAAATGCTTGGGGAGTTCACACCTATCATTCCCGCAGTAGCTGACCTTATCAGCACTAAAAACTACGATGCTTTTGGTGATGTTCTTATTCCTTGCGTTAACAATGCTTTCGGTATGCTTGCTATGGATGCCGAGGGTAATTCACAGCCCAGAGTTACAACCGAGGAATTCCACCCTGATACTGCCGACCACGGCATTGATTACAGCTATTATTTCGGCTATGATTTCCGAGTTGACCCCATTGAAAATGCAAAGCTTCTTCACCAATATATTCAAGAGGTTAAGGAAATCACAGGTCACGACACAGTTCGTTGCAGAGCCTCAAGTATGGGTGGCGTAACCTTTATGGCATATTTAAGACTCTACGGTTCAAAAGACATTGAAACCATCATTTTCCAGAACTGCCCCTTGCAAGGCACTGCAGTTGCAGGTGAACTTTACAACGGCTTAGTTGAAATCAACAAGGATGCTCTTCTGAGATATGCCGAATGTGCTCTTCCCTCAATGGACAGTGATTTCTTTGGAGCTTTCCTTTATGCACTTCTTGAAATGCTTGACGCAGCAGGTGTTTTAAGGGATTTGGTTGGTGTTGCAGATAATTTAGTCGCTAACCTTAAAGACAGAGTCTTTGATGAAGCTCTTATCCCTATTTTCGGAACTATGCCGGGTATCTGGAGCTTTGTTCCCCATGAATATTACGAAACCGCAAAAGAGTTTATGGGTATCAATGACGGTGAACATCAGGTGCTTGTTGAAAAGCTTGATTATTACCACTATGAAGTTCAGCAGAGTGCAGAAGAGCTTCTCAACCAAGCAAAAGCAGACGGCACAAATGTCTACATTGTTGCAGGTTATAATATGCAGAGAACTCCACTTGTTACTGCATATAAAAACACATCTGACGGTACTGTTGACACAAAATATGCTTCTCTCGGTGCAACCTGTGCAGATATCGGCGAACAACTCCCTGAAGATTATAAACAAGCAGAGCATAAGGGAACATGGTACATTTCACCCGACAGAATGATTGACGCATCAACCTGCATTCTTCCTGAAAACACATGGTTTATTAAAGATATGCTTCATTCCACAACTCACGACGGTCACGATGAATTTTATACCATTCTCCACGAAAGCAAGGAACAGCTTACTGTTTTTGATATGGAAGAATACCCGCAGTTTATGCAGAACGACACAGTTAATCAAACCTTCCACGAGGTTCTTCCCTTAAGAGGAACTCATCTCCAGAATGTTGCCGCTCAGGCAGTACAAATGCCCAGCTTTATGACAGTTATGAAGCTTTTTGTTACCTTCTTTGAAGAATTCTTCAATTGGATGGTAGGATAAAACATTAACCCCCTTGGTAACCGATTGGTTGGTTATCAAGGGGTTTGTTTTAGTATTTAGTTATTTATCTGTCTGACCGGTACCTAAAAAATAGTCAGGATATTGCTCCATAACCATTGTTTGAACAAGGTTAAATACCATTACACCTTCTGCAGCTTCGCAATTATAGTGGTCACCCAAAATCAAATTACCGTTTGTGTAACTTATTTCTCTTTCAGGTGCCTTCCCGATATGGTAAACATAAGAAAGATTGTCAACACTCTTTTCGTAGTTGTTACCTATCAGGCTTTTCTTAAAACGCAAAACATAGTTTGTTCCTGTATCAGGTTCAGAATAAATCGCAACAAGTGATGCAGGGTCAAGATTGTAGGTATTGGCAATAAGCTGAATAAACTCATTATTCTCATCATCTGTAAGGTAGTTATCACCATTCTTATCAGGAATCGTAACTCCGCCAACCTCGACTTTAGTAACAGCTTTAAGTGCAAGAACTGCATCTTCAACCGAAATCACACCATCTGCATTCATATCGCCTAAAGAAAAATTTTCCTCGGTTAATGCTTCAAGACCGGCAGAAATGCGGAGAATCAAACGAGCATCTGTTGTTTCTACCTCACCGTTTAAATCCATATCCCCTAAGAGAATTGCTGGTTCGTCTGTTCCCTCTTCTTCTGCAAATGCGATTATTGAAAACAAACTCAACAAAAGCACCAGACAGAGAAGAAGAGAAGAAATTTTAAACATCTTTTTCATTTTATTTTTCCTTATTGCTTAAAAAATTCTGTAAAGGCACGATATGCCATATATAAATCAAGCTTTGAAATAACCTCATAAGGTGCATGCATTGAAAGAACGGAAACACCAAGATCAACAACATCAACATCAAGATTTGCAATGTATTTGGCAACAGTTCCGCCACCACCTGCATCAACCTTACCAAGTTCACCAATCTGCCATACAACACCGGCTTTATCAAGAATATTTCTGATTTTGCCCATATACTCAGCAGAAGCATCACTTGTGCCTGATTTACCTCTTGCACCTGTATATTTTGTGATTACAACACCCTTATTAAGATAAGAGGTGTTATTTTTTTCAAAAACAGAATTAAACGTGGGGTCGTAAGCAGAATTAACATCAGCAGAAAGGCACTCGCTTTTTGAAAGAACCTGATAACCATCAATACCATCTGCTTTTGCAAGATCATTTATAAAATAAACAAGGTAAGAGGACTGAAGACCTGTGTTACCATCAGAGCCTGTTTCTTCTTTATCTGTAAGAACTGTAATCGCTGTATAGTCGGGATTTTCAATACTGAAAATTGCCTGCTCTGCAGGATATGCGCAAACTCTGTCATCATGGCCGTAAGAACCGATAAGCCCTCTGTCAAAACCGATATCATCCGCTTTAAATGCAGGAACAACCTCAAGTTCAGCGCTCAAGAAATCACTTTCAACAATGCCGTATTTCTCATTTAATAGTTTGAGAATATTAAGCTTAACAAGTTCGCTACCCTCGTCACTCTTGAAAGGACGGCTACCAACAATAACATTGAGTTCTTCGCCTGCAATACCTTCAGAAAGAGTTCGTTTGCCCTGTTCTGAGCCAAGGTGGGGAAGAATATCGGAGATAACGAATTTGGGTTCGCCCTCTTCTTCACCAATTTTAACTGTTACCTTTGAACCATCTGCTTTCACAATAACACCGTGAAGAGCGAGCGGAATTGCAACCCACTGATATTTTTTAATACCGCCATAATAGTGTGTTTTGAAAAGTGCAAGTTCATCACTTTCATAAAGTGGATTTGGTTTCAGGTCAAGGCGGGGGGAGTCAATATGAGCAGCTGCAATTTTAACGCCTTCTCCAAGACTCTTTTTACCGATAACTGCAAGAATTATAGCTTTCTCGCGGTTCACATAGTAAATCTTATCTCCTGCTTTATACTGCTTTTCAGGGTCAAACTCTTCAAAGCCTTTTGCCTTTGCATCCTCTAAAACCACTGAAACAGCTTCTCTTTCAGTTTTTGCATTATCTAAAAACTTCTTATAATCCTCTGCGAAAGCATCTGCTTTTGCAACTTCATTTTCCTCAACAACTGCACTTGCGTGCTGAGGCTTATAAAAAAGCTCATTTTTGAGTTCTTCAACATTTGCCATAATAACAACTCCTATTTTATAACATTCTTTCTACTTCAATAACGATTGTCCAGAATCTTGTGCCTTTAAACCATTCAACAACATCATCAATAAAAGCACCAAAGCCTGTGGGCTCTTTATATTGAAGCTTTTCGCTTCCGTCATCAATAACAAGTGCCTGTGTCATACAAACACCGCCTTCTCCGTAGAGCTCGGCTCTTACATACTGAAAATCCTCGGCACCATCGATTTTATCAAGGTCAAGAACAATTTCATCTTCGCTGATATCGCTCGTTCCAATAACCTTACCGTTTGCAATCCACTGAATCGAGTTACTGTTTTCGGCACTTACAATAATTTTATGACCGTCAACCGAAACCTTTGTAAACATAGGATATGAAAGCCCGAGATTTCTGACATCAATATCTTCTGAAGGTCCGATAATATCGTTTGCTCTTAAAATACGGGTAACTGCAAAAAATGCACCGCTTTGCATTGTTGCTTTAATATTTTCAACAGTGTTTTCCTCCATCATAAATACGCTGAAGGATGTATCAACATTTTCTCTGTCGTGAGCGTCAGTATTACTAAAGCCAATAACATTCTTTCCGTAAGGAAGAGTATACATTAAAAGATTATCCCAAAGAATTCTGTCGTAACAGGTTGTACTGTTTCTGTCGTTAAAAGCTTCGATTCCCATACAGCTGTCATATTTAAGAATAAGGTCACCGAAATATTTAACATTTTCAGGGTCACTAACCTCAGTTATATCTTTATTGCTTTCAAGAAAGTCGCCCGGATGATTAATATGTGAAATACCACCATTTTCTTCAATAAAAGAAAGTGCCTGGTCATATCCGCTTTCTCTTCCGCCAAAGCCGTCACCAATTCCCTCAGGAAGAAAATACCCGTTAACGTGACATTTAGTAAGAGTAAGGTTATTAAGCTCGTTTGCACCCGTAACGCAAACCATCTTTTTGTTTCTTACCGTACCATCATAAAGCGGATATGTGCCGTTTGTAATTGCTTCAAACTCTTCGTCTGTGAGATGAATGCGTGGAACGCTGTGATAGAAATATAAAAACTGATTTGTCTGATGTCTATTCCATTCCACACCCGTAACGCCGTGATCAGAGTTTGCAAGAAAATCATAATCCTGCTCATAATACTCCTTAACCATTGTGGGCAAATCCTCATCTGCATCGCTGTAAGAGGTATGGGAATGAAGTGAACCCTTATAGGCACCCCAAGCACCATCGCCTTCCCAAACAACCTCCTCATAAGGGGAAACAATTTTATAATCCTTTTTTTCTGCCGCAGAACCGCATACAGTAAAAAGCGATAATAAAAAAGAAAAAACTAAAACCAAGCCTGTAACTTTCATCATTCGTTTCATAATTTTACCTCATTCCTTTTAAAAATCGTAGATTTCATTGTATTTCTTATAGTTTTTCATAACTTTTTTCACATAAGCTGATGTATCCTCGTAAGGAATGTTTTCAAGGGTTTCACCATCGGGAGAAATCCTCGGGTCTGAAAGCCATTCGTTGACCTTACTTCTTCCTGCGTGATACGCAGCAAGGGCGGTTTCAGTGTTATCAAATTCTTTAAGGAGCATATCCAAGAAATATGCACCATAGTAAACAGAGATTTCAGGCTCAAAAAGTGCGTCTTCATTATACTCTTCACCTGTTTTTGTCTGTAACCATCGGAATGTATCGGGGGTGATTTGAGTCAATCCCTTTGCACCGACGGAAGAAACCGCATTTTTATCAAATCCGCTTTCGGTATTTATAAGAGCATAAAGCAAAGCTTCATCTATATCAAATTGTTCTGCATTATCTTCCACAAGCTCTACATACTGCCTCGGATAAATTGTCTGAATACCTAGTTTTACTGCATTGACAACTATTATAATCAAAATTGCTGACAATATCAATAGCAGTGATATCAATTTAATTCTATTTATATTTCGTTTTTCACTCAATTAAAAAGCTCCTTTTCAAGCTGTGAAAATTGTTCTTCAGTATCATAAGGCGGGTAATTATTAAATACAAAATCTGCCTTTGAAAGATAAAACTCATCTTCCTTTTGTCCTTTTATTCTTACTTCTGCATCTGCTTGAGTAAGTCCGTCACGCTTTATAATCCTCTCTTTTCTGATTCCAACAGGTGCGTGAACAACGATTAAATAATCACTTTTTTCTGTAAATCCCGATTCTATTATTGCCGCCGCATCAACGATTACAACATCATAATCAGAAAATGCTTTTTCAGCTTCTTCAAAAATAAATTCATTGATTGCAGGATGCATTATAGAATTAAGCTTTTCAGTTCTTTCAGGTGTGGAAAAAGCTTTCTTTGCCAAAGCAAGTCTATTGAGTGTTCTGTCAGGATTTAATATTTCCGCACCGAACTCTTCACTCAACTTGTTAAGCAAATCAATATTATCAACAAGGACTTTTCTTGCAACTATATCCCCATCAATAATATATGCACCTCTATCCTTTAAATAAGCGGAAACAGTTGATTTGCCTGCTCCTGTTTTACCTGTAAGACCAACAAGTTTTTTCAAAATTACACCTCGATTACATTGAACCCTGCCGCTCTTAAAAGTCGGTTAAGAACTGCAAGATTATCTTTATTCTCATCGTCAGGGTATCTGACAAAGCATTGCTTTGCACCTATTTTGTCAAGCTCACGAAGAGAATCAAAAAGATTATGGGAAAGATTTTTATAATCTGCAAACCCATATTTTATGTATGGTATTTTAAGATTTTCAACATTATCATCATCAAAAATCATAGCATATGTTTTATTGTCAAAATCATTAACATATTCGCAAAAAGCACAAAACGAGCCTTTGACAAGTGTGATTTTGGCATCCGGTGAATAATGCTTATATTTCATACCCGGAGAAGTGGCAGTTTCGTTGTTTTTTAAGGGATTCAAAACCGCATCGTCAACCTCAACCTCACCTAAAACACTTATAAGCTCTTTAAGAGTAACGTTTCCGGGTCTTAAAAGTCTCGGCTTTTCTCCTGCAAGGGTTATAACAGTTGACTCTACCCCTTCTGCACAATCTCCGCCGTCAATTATAATAGGGATTCTGCCTTTAAGGTCCTCATAAACGTGAGATGCCTTTGTGGGACTCGGTTTACCGGATAAATTAGCTGATGGAGCTGCCAAAGGAAGACCGGAAAGCTTAATAAGCTTTCTTGCAATTTTGTGAGACGGGCAACGAACTGCAACTGTATCGAGATTTCCCGTTGTGCAATATGGAACTTTATCCGACTTGGGAAGAATTATTGTAAGGGGACCGGGCCAGAATTTCTCTGCAAGTTTTTTTGCAGTCTCGGGCACAAATTTTACCAAATTATATATCTCTGAAAACTCAGAAATATGAACGATTAAAGGGTTATCAGTAGGTCTGCCTTTTGCTTCAAAAATTCTGCTTACTGCAAGGGGTGAAAATGCATTTCCTGCAAGCCCGTAAACTGTTTCTGTAGGCATACCTACAACTTCTTCGTTTTGAAGAAGTTCTACTGCTTTTTTATATTTTTCGTCACAATCCTCAATTGTTATTTTAACAAGCTCTGTGTTCAAAATTTATTCCTCTTTTATTCCTCTGAAACCTTTAATTTATCTGCTGTGTCAGCAGTAATAAGTGCATCAATAATTTCATCAAGGTCGCCGTTCATAATCGCTTCAATTCTGTATAAAGTAAGACCTATTCTATGGTCACTTACACGACCTTGAGGGAAATTATATGTTCTTATTCTTTCACTTCTGTCACCTGTTCCCACCTGTGAACGGCGTTCGTCTGCAATTTCCGCACTCTGTTTTTCTCGCTCCGCTTCAAGAAGACGAGAGCGGAGAATTTTCATTGCTCTTTCGCGGTTTTTATGCTGACTTCTTTCGTCTTGACATTCAACAACCGTACCCGTAGGCAAATGGGTTATACGAATGGCAGATTCGGTTTTATTAACGTGCTGACCGCCTGCTCCGCTTGAACGGTAGGTATCAATCTGCAAATCGGTTGGGTCAATGGCAATATCAACCTCTTCTGCTTCGGGAAGAACTGCAACTGTTACGGTTGAAGTATGAATCCTTCCTCCTGATTCTGTTTCAGGTACACGCTGAACGCGGTGAACACCGCTTTCAAATTTAAAACGGGAATATGCACCCTCACCTGTAATCATAAAGCTGATTTCTTTTATACCGCCAAGACCTGTTTCGTTAATCGACAAAACCTCAGGCTTCCAGCCTCTGTTTTCAGAATACATAGAATACATTCTGAACAGAGAATTACCAAAGAGTGCCGCTTCCTCGCCTCCTGCACCTGCACGAATTTCAATAATAACATTTTTATCATCGTTAGGGTCTTTGGGTAAAAGAAGAATTTTCAACTGTTCGCTGAGTTCTTCAACCTTTTCTTTACATTCTTCAATTTCGAGTTCAAGAAGCTCTTTTAAATCTTTATCCGGCTTCTCTGCAAGCATTTCCTTTGCGGCTTCGCCATCATTTACGGCTTTCTTATATTCACGATATGTTTCAACTAAAGGCGTAAGATTTTTTAATTCTTTCATCAAAGAAGCGTATTTATTCTGGTCTGAAACTGTTTCTGGTAAGCAAAGCAATTCATTTACCTTTTCAAAACGCTCTTCTACCTGCTGAAGTTTATCAATCATCTATATTCTCTCTTGTTACTTTCTTAATATTTTTTTCTGCTTTTGAACGGGGAATTAAAAACTCTCTGCCACACCCATTGCAATGCAAACGGAAATCCATTCCCGAGCGCAAAACAGTAAATTCTTTTGAACCGCAAGGATGCTGTTTTTTCATTTCAAGAATATCGCCAACCCGAATATCCACATAAACTCCCCCAATAAAGTGAGTGTATTCGAACCAAATATACTCACTCCAAAATTTTATGGAAATATTGTATCACACTTTTACATAAAATTAAAGAGTAGGTTAAAGAAAATATGAATAAAAATAAATGAATCAGGTGATAATGAAATGACAAACAACCTCCCAGAAGGATTTTTAATCAACACAAAAGAAAATATTCACGCCCTTTCGTCTTATGAGACTTTTTGCAAAGCATTTAATGATAAAAAACAACTTGAAGCAAGGGCAATTTACTGTGACAGAGAGCATAATTTACATATTGATTTCGGATTTATTCACGGTGTAATTCCGAGAGAAGAATGTGCTATTGGAATAAAAGAAGGTATAACCAGAGATATTGCGATAATTGCAAGAGTTAATAAGCCCGTAAGATTTGTTATCGACGATATTAAGCAGACCGGTGATAAAAAAACCGCATTTTTAAGCAGAAGAAAGGCGCAGGAAGAATTTCAAAATAAATTAAACAAGGATATTCTTACGGGTGATATTGTCACCGCTAAAATTACCCACCTTGAAAATTTTGGTGCTTTTTGTGATATCGGTTGCGGTATAAACGCTCTTTTACCCATTGATAACATCTCTGTTTCACGAATTCCTCATCCGGATGTACGATTTAATGTTGGAGATGATATAAAGGTTATCATAAAAAGTTTTGATGAAAACGGCAGAGCTACACTTTCTCACAAAGAACTATTAGGCACTTGGGAAGAAAATGCAGAAAAATTTCATATTGGTGAAACCGTAAGCGGTATTGTAAGAAGCGTTGAAAGCTACGGTATTTTTGTTGAATTAACACCAAATCTTGCAGGATTGGCAGAATATACCCCCGGTGTATTTGACGGACAACAAACAAGCGTTTACATAAAAAGTATTATACCTGAAAAAATGAAAGTAAAACTGATTATTGTCGATTCTTTTGATGCGGACTATCCTTCAAAAAAACCTGAATACTTCATAAAAGAAGGACATCTTGATTACTTCCGCTATTCACCTTACTATTCTGAAAAAATCATAGAAACATTCTTTTAATTTTACTTGAAATGAAGTGTTACTGTATTGTATAATTATTCCATACTACCTTAGTAGGAGCGTTAATTATGCAATACAGTAATTTTGATTCTATCGGCAGAACTATTTCCAAACTCGGATTTGGACTTATGCGGTTGCCGAAAAAAGAAGAAAACAGCGAAACCATTGACAGAGATGAAGCATTCAGACTCATCGACCTTGCGATGAAATCAGGCGTTAATTATTACGACACTGCTTATTTTTACCATGGTGGTGATTCAGAGCAGTTTGTCAAAGATGCTTTAAGCAGATACCCTCGGGAAAGCTTCTGCCTTGCAACAAAGCTCCCCAGCGGTCCTATCAAGGATAAAGAAAAAAATACCGAAGAGATTTTTAATGGTCAGCTTAAAAAATGCGGTGTTGATTATTTCGACTTCTACCTTCTTCACGCAGTCAGTGAAAATAATATGTGTGTGTTTGAAGAAGATAATTCATACGAATATCTCACAAAACAAAAGGAACTTGGAAAAATCAAGCATTTAGGTTTTTCTTATCACGGGAGTCTTGATTTTTTCTTAGAGCTTATTGATAAATATAAATGGGATTTTGTTCAGCTTCAGATTAACTATTATGACTGGGAAAACCAGAATGCAAAAGCATATTATCAGGCACTTGAAGAAAGAAACATTCCCTGCATTGTTATGGAGCCTGTTCGTGGCGGTTCATTACATACTCTTAATGACGATGCTAAGAATGTTTTTGAAGAGCTTGGCGATGCCTCTGCCGCTTCCTACGCTCTAAGATATGTTGCAGAGCTTCCCAATGTCCTTGTAACCCTCAGCGGTATGTCCACCTATGAGCAGGTTGCGGACAACCTTAAAACCTTTGAGGAGTGCAAGCCTCTTTCAGATAAAGAAAAAGTAGCTATTGAAAAAGCAAATGTGCTTTTCAGAAAGAATTTTGCAATACCTTGTACAGACTGCAAATACTGCGTTGAAACCTGCCCTGCAGGAATAAATATCCCCGCTTGTTTCAAAGCATATAACGAATACAATAAAACAAGAGAAGCTGCTGTTTTTTTAAAACACTATGAATTAATAATCGACGAGCAGAAAGCAAACAACTGCTTGGACTGCAAAGCCTGTGTTGAGAAATGCCCTCAAAAAATTGATATACCGAGACAATTGAGAAAGGTATCCGAGCTTTCGGAATAAAGGTATTTCTTATGAAAAAATCTTTGTGCTGCATTGTTAGCATATTTTTATTAATTTCTGTTATTTCTTCCTGTGGCAGAGATAGAATAGTTGATATTATAAGCACCGCTGAAACTGTGCTTATAAACGGCGAAGCGGTTGACACTGTTGAAGCTTCTATGGGTGCATTTCAAGGAAAGCAAGGCGATTACATTGAATTCCGATTCTCCGAAGAACAGACCTTCAACACTGTTTTCATCAACGAAAAAACCACATCAGTAAGGCAGTACAATATTTTTGCCGAGATTGATGGTGAATTCAGACTGATTTATACTGATAAACTTATATTGAATGAAAACATATCCGTTGAAGAAACAACTGCAACCGCTATAAAAATTCAGATTGTTAACACCGAAATTGGTAATGATAATTTCATCATTCAAGGTGTCAGCGCATATAACATTGAAAGGTGATTTAATATGGCAATCCAATTCTGCAAAGAAACTAAAATTTTTAAACTTGATACATACAGTTCAACATATATTTTTGGGGTTTTTGAGGGTAATTACCTTGTGCATTACTATTACGGTGCACCAATTCCCGACAAAGATGTTGAGTCGCTCCGCATAAGACCCGGTTTTGCATCCTTCTGCCCCGATAGCCCATCAGCGAGAGTTTTCAACTTTTCTCCCGATGTAACACCTATGGAATATTCCTCTTTCGGTGCAGGTGATTTCCGTCTTTCTGCATTTGCAGTAAAAAACAGCGACGGTAACAAGGTAACAGATTTAAGATATGTAAGCCACGAAATTTATGACGGTAAAAAAGCTATTCCCGGCCTCCCCTCTCTTTATGTTGATGAGGATGGCGAAGCACAAACACTCGAAGTTGTAACAGAAGATAAGGTAACAGGTGTTAAAGCAACTCTCATTTATACTGTTTTTGAGAAAAAAGGGGCTATCACAAGAAGTGTTAAGGTTGAAAACCCAACAGAAAAACCTTTCTATATTGACACAATTCATTCGCTTTGCGTTGACTTACCCGGTTACGACTATGATATGCTTGGTCTTTACGGCAGATGGGTTAAAGAACGTGCTTTAGACAGATACCCATTACACAGAGGTATTCAGTCTATTAAGAGTAAACGCGGTTCATCAAGCCACAACCACAATCCCTTCACCGCTCTTGTAAGCAAAAACGCTACTGAAGATTATGGCGATTGCTATGGTTTTAACCTTGTTTACAGCAGTAACTTCTCCATTGATGTTGAGGTTGACGGATTTGCATCTTCACGTCTTGTTATGGGTATTAATCCTGAAGGCTTCAATTGGCTTCTTGATCCCGGTGAAGAATTCTATTCTCCTGAAGCGGTTATGATTTACACCAACAAGGGTATCGGCGAAATGAGCCGTATGTTCCATAGACTTTATTCTGATAATCTTGTTCGTGGCAAATGGAAAAAAGCAAAACGTCCTCTCCTCATTAATAACTGGGAAGGAACAGGAATGAATTTCGACCACGACAAACTTGTTTCCTTTGCTCGTCATGCTAAGGATATGGGTATTGAAATGCTTGTTATGGATGATGGCTGGTTCGGCAAACGTGATGATGATAAATCCTCTCTCGGTGACTGGTTCGTTGCCGAATACAAGCTCAAGCACGGTCTTTCAGGACTTATTAAAGAGGTTAACGATTTGGGTCTTAAATTCGGCATATGGTTTGAGCCCGAAATGATTTCACCCGATTCCGATATATACAGAGCTCATCCTGATTGGTGCTTACATACAGAGGGACGTGACAAATCTATTGCCCGTACACAGTATGTAATAGACTATTCAAGAAAAGAAGTTCGTGACCACATTTACTCTATGATGCACAAAATCCTTTCTGAAAACAATATTGCATATGTTAAATGGGACTTTAACAGAAACCTTACAGAAGTTTCATGCGCAGAGCTTCCTGCGGAAAGGCAGGGTGAGGTTTTCCATCGCTTTGTTCTCGGTACTTATGAAATCATGGACAGACTTACAAAAGACTTCCCCGATTTACTTCTGGAAAACTGCTCAGGCGGCGGTGGACGCTTCGACCCCGGTATGCTTTACTATTCACCTCAGATTTGGACAAGTGACAACACCGACCCCATCGAAAGACTTACTATTCAATTCGGTACATCTCTTTGCTACCCTGCTTCTACAATGGGTGCTCACGTTTCTGCTAACAGACGAACAAACTATGAAACAAAGAAAAATGTTGCTCTTTGGGGCTCATTTGGTTACGAGCTTGACCCCGATAAATTAACAGTAGAAGAAAAAGCAGAAATCAAAGAGCAGATTAAAGAATACCACAAGTATTATGATGTTATTCACTACGGCGAGCTTTACAGACTTATAACACCTTTTGAAAATGAATTTAAGGTTGCCTGGGAATTCGTCAGCGAAGATAAGAAAGAAGCTCTTGTTACAGTTGTTCACATTAAGCTTCCTTACGACGATTTCTTCTTATTAAAGCTTAAAGGCCTTGACCCTGAAAAGATTTATGAAATTGAAGACACCGGTGAAACCTATAGCGGTGCATTCCTTATGAATGCAGGTCTTAACCTTACCCACAGACCTAAGGGCGACGGAATTTCATATCTTATTCATTTAACTGAAGCATAAAAGAAAAACAACCTCTTGGATTTTTTCCAAGAGGTTTATTCATTAATCTTTTCTGGGTTTTACATTAACAGAATAATAAGTGTAATAAACAACAAATCCGGGTTTTGCACCATTGGGTTTCTTTATGTTTTTTACATCTGTGTAATCAACGGTAACAATTGTTCCGTCTTTTGCAGAGCTGTAAAAAGCGGCAATCTCTGCTGCTTCAACTATGGCATCGTCAGGTATACCGTTACCATCATTCAGAAGAAGCACATGAGAACCGGGGCATTTTTGTGCATGGAGCCACATATCGCCTTTTCTACCCACCTTAAAGGTCAGCTTATCATTCTGAATATTATTTCTACCAACAAGCACCGTAAGCCCCTGACTTGTTTTAAATTCAAGTGGCGGAAGTGCTTGTTTTTTCATTTGCTTTTTGCCCGATTTCTTCGGTTTAATAAAGCCTTGAGAAACAAGCTCGTCTTTGATTTCTCCAAACTCTCTTTCAAGAGTTGAGCGTTCAAGCAAATCTTTAACACTTTTAAGATATTCTAAATCCTGCTCGCCCTCTTCAATGAGCTTTATAAGCATATTTTCTGCCGTACAGGCTTTTCTGTATTCTTTATAAAGCTTTTGTGAATTCTGTGACGGAGAAAGAGATGGGTCAACTGAAATTTTCACAATATTATTGTTATCATAATAGTTTTCAACCTCATAAACGCCCAAGCCCTTTTCCAATTTATATTGAGAGGCGGTTATCAATTCTGCCTTGATTCTCAAATCTTCTCTATCAGCACATTTACGCAAATCCTCTTGCTGATTGTTAAGTTTTCGAGATGTTCTTTCAATGGCATTATCAAGGAGTTTGAAAAGCTCAGCACCTTTTGAACGTGTGCGAAGAACTCTGTCTCTTTCAGAATAAAAGCCCTCCAAAAGCTCAAAAACATCACTTTTTTCTATAACCTTATACGCCGAACCATATTGGGTTATTGGCATAAAGGAAAATTCCATCGGCTTTTCAGATTCATCAAGAACCATTGTTGGCTTTATTTCCCCGCTTATAACCATTGTTTTAAGAGAGCTGATTTCACAAAGAAGAGCCATCTTTTCTTCTGTTGAAAGTTCACCTATACCTTTATCATCATCACAAACTCTGAAAGCAATCTCTCTTGACAAAAGCGGTGAGACGCCCTGCATTGTTTTTAGAATTGCAGAAGAAAGCTTTGAATTGGTAAGAGCGAGAACTCCTTGGCATATTTCCTGAGGTTCAACACATCTTATATCAAGTTTATCCTGAGCTGGTGGTAATTTATATCGGGCACCCGGTAAAACAAGACGATATGAGGATTTCTCGCTGTCAACTCGTCTTAATGCATCAACAATTTTGTTATCCCCGTCAAAAAGAATAACATTACTGTGCTGAGCCATTATTTCAACTGCAAGAGTAAGCTTAACTCTGTCGCCAATTTCATTGGTTGCATCAAAATTGAAAAAAGCAATTCTGTCAAGACCATACTGCTCAACACTTAAAAGAGTTGCACCAACAAGGCGTTTTCTGAAAAGCATACAAAGCATTGGCGGTGTCTGCGGGTTTTCGGAAACAGAATTCACCACAGCAAAGCGAGGGCTGTTTGCATCAGCTGAAAAATACAGCTTATGCATACCGCCCCTTGTTCGCATTATGAACACCAACTCGTTTTTTGAGGGTTGGTGAATTTTATCAACCTTTGCACCTGAGAGAAGCTCATTCACCTCTGACACAAGGAAGTTCAAATAAATACCATCTAAAGCCATTATTAATTCCTTTTAGATATAATTAACGGGATTTTTTAAATCCGAAACCTTGATTTCAATTTCATCCCCGAATTTTTCGTTAAGTGATTTATATAAGTATTCACAAACTATACACTCTGTTTCATAGTGTCCTGCAACGAATAAAGAAATACCCAAATCCTTTGAAAGCAGATATTCGTGGTGCTTCGCTTCACCTGTAAGGAATGCATCTGCACCAATATTTTCAGCTTCTGCTACTAAATCTCCGCCCGAACCTGAGCAAAGAGCAACTGTTTTAATATTTTTCCCTGCATCAGTAAAAGAAACCGCACAACCTAAAGCAGATTTAATTTTCTTTGCAAATTCTTCTGCAGTGCAAGGCTCAATTTCACCAAATTTCAGAAACTCATCATTTTCGGAAGTTTTTAAATTATTAATACCAACACTATTTGCAAGGCAGTCGTTAACTCCACCCTTTGCTTTATCAAGGCAGGTATGAGAAGCGATAAAGCTCATTCCCGATACTACTGCTTTATACACTAAGCTATCACAAAGAATCTGTGAAACAGGCTTAAAAATCAATGGATGATGAGTAATAACCAGGTCCGCACCGAAAGAAAGTGCTTCTTCTAAAACATCATTTGTAACGTCAAGAGCAATATAAATCTTCTTGACCTCTTTATCAATTGAACCAACGGTAAGACCGCAATTATCCCATTCTTCTGCAGTATCAAATGGTGCTATTAAATTCAGGTAATCATAAATTTCTTTAACAGTCATTTTTCTTTACCTTTTCTTTCTTTAATATGTCATATCTTACGATAGCAATTATCAGAGAACTCATAACAATACATTCAGTTATAATGCCTGCAACAGAGCCTGTAATTATATTATAAATCAACCAACAAGGTGAGCTTGGGAACGTAACAAGGCGAATTTTTGTTTCATTTTTAAGCCAATAGCTGACAGTTGTTAAAATCATTGCCATTGCAGGAAGAAATGAGTACCAATCCACCCAAGTAAGAACACTTGAAACTATGCTTATTACAACAAAAAGCCCCAACCAAACGGGGCTTTTCGCCCACTTTTTATCATTATTTATAAACACAAATGACCTTAACAAACTGATAAAATTAAGTGCCGCACCTGTATATGCGCCTAAAAGTATGTAATGAATTATAAAAAGAACTGCCGCACCGATCTGAACACCGATTATACCCTTTCTTTTCTTCTGCTGAAAAGAAAGACCGTTAAGTGCCGCACCGCCGAAGCCAACTATCTGTGCTATTGTTTTAATCATTAATAAAATCCTTTAATTTCTGTATTGTTTCAAAAAGCTCATCATCAGTTTTACCGATTTCTTTCATTGCATCGTATCTTTTCTGCAATCGGTTAAATTGCTTTTTAATATGTATTTTTGCATCTTCGGTTTTGGGGAGTTTCCCTAAAAAACAATCTGCAACTGTGAATTCACGAAATTCCCCCGTATAGAAAGCATCAAAGGCAATATAAAATCTGTTACCCTCATGGGTAGCAATTTCTTCGCCGATTTCAAAGCCGTTAGAGAATAAAAATTCTCTCAAATCCGCTGCCCTGCTTTGAGGCTGAAAAACAAAATGGAGCTTATTGTTTTTTATCCACGGAGCTTCTTTAAGCTTTTCGGCAATAAGAGTACCACCCATTCCTGCAAAAACGATTTCATCGACTTCATTTTCTTTGAATGAGTTAAGCCCATCAGAAAGACGGAGTTCTATTTTATCAGCTAATCCATATTGAACAACAGATTTTCTTGCGTTTTCCAACGGCATTTTACCTATATCTGCCGCAATAGCTTTTTCGATTTTACCCGACTGTATTAAATAAATGGGTAAATACCCATGGTCAGTTCCTATATCGGCAATAATGCCGCCGCCTTTTATAAGAGAAGCGGCGGCAGAAAGCCTTGGTGATAAATTTATAATCATTTATTCTCAAGAAATGCGTTGATTTTTGCAATAAGCTCATCTGCATTTACGCCGTGAACCATACATGCCTGTTCAATAGTTTCACCGCGAGCTGAGGGGCAACCGAGGCAATGCATACCCATTTCAAGGAAGAATGGTGCTGTATCGGGAGCTACATCAAGAATTGAACCGATGATTGTATCTTTATTAATTGTCATTTTTATTTCTCCTTTGCTTTGTTTTCTCTCATAGTATATCATAACTTTAAGTAAAAATAAATACAATTATGAAACTTTTTCACATATTTTATTACATCTAATTGTTTGTTTTTCCAATTGAATTAAGCCTAGGTAAATGATAGAATTAAAATGTATAATTTTGTAATCTCACGGAGGGTATTTTTATGTTACAAAAGAATTTCAAACCGATTCTCAGATTTATGGTTACAAGTGATGTTCATATCAAAGACGAGAAATGCATTGAAGAAGAAAGACTTGAAAAAGCAATAAAAAGAGTTTATCAGCTTTGCGAAGAAAGCGAAAGCTATAAAAAACTTGATGCTTTTTATTCCGTTGGTGACTTTGCAAACAGCGGTACTGAACCTCAGATGAGAAAGTTCAAGGAGGTAGTTGAGAGAAACCTTAAGCCCGAAACCCAGTATGCTCTTACAATGGCAAGCCATGAATACCACAGCGAGGGGGTTGAAGCAGCACACGAAAAATTTGCAAGAGTTTTTAATATGCCCGTTGATGAACACAGAGTTATAAACGGTTTCCATTTTATCAGCCTCACTTGCTCTCACGGAACAAATTTCAATGGTGAAAAAATTGCTTATATGGCAAAGGAATTAAAGAAAGCAAGAGAAGCAGACCCCAAGAAGCCTATTTTCGTTTTCCAGCATCCCCATATCACAGATACTGTATATGGCAGTATGCTCTGGGGTGAAGATGAGCTTTATGCTACATACATGGACTACCCTCAGATGATTAACTTCTCAGGTCACTCCCACGCACCAATTAATAACCCCCGTTCAATTCATCAGAAGCATTTCACTTCATTGGGTACAGGCTCTCTTTCATATACAGAGCTTGACGAATTTGATAAATACTACGGCACAGTTCCTCCCATGAAAGCAAATTTTGCTCAGTTCCTTATTGTTGAAGCAGATAAAGACGGCAGAGTAAGAATTTATCCCTACGATATTTTTACAGATAATTTCTTCCCTTATGTTTGGGAAATTGACGAGCCCTGGAACCCCGAAAGCTTTAAATACACCGATGACATCCGTTTCAAAACCGCAGTTACTCCCTATTTTGCAGAGGATGCAAAAATTGAGTTTGACGACCTTGACGATGACGGCTTCAGACTTAAATTCCCTCAGGCAAAAATCGACGAGGACTATGTTAACGATTACAAGGTTGTTGTTATTGAAAAAGCAACAAACACTATCGTTAAGCAAACAGGTATGTGGTCAGAATATTATTTCTATAATATGCCCGAATATCTTGAAATTGCATATACCGATTTGAATCCCGATACAAAATACGAAGTGAAAATCTATGCAGGTAGCTTCTGGAAAACCACTTCTGCTCCCCTTTGCGCAGAAATCAAGACTTTATAATTCAATTTTTTTATGAAGGAGGAATAAACCATGGACCAGATTAAAGTTTCCGGAATGAGATTCCTTGACGAACACGGCAGAGAGAGAATTCTCAGCGGTATGAATGTTGTTGATAAAAAAGACTTCGATGAAAAAAACCAAGGCTACGGCTATAGTGCGGACAAATTCCCTTTCGAAGAATTCAAAGCAAGAGGCTTTGATGTAATCCGTTTAGGCTTTACCTGGGGTGCTATGGAGCCCAAGCCCGGTCATTATAATCAGAAGCTTATTGATGACCTTTGCGAATTTTTAGATAAATGCGAGGAATACGGCATTTATGCTTACCTTGACTGCCATCAGGATGTTTACGGTCCTTATTGCTATGGTGACGGAGCTCCCCGTTGGGCAACCTTAACTGATAAATATACTCCAAGAAAGCAAATCGCAGTATGGGCAGAGCCTTATTTCTACGGCAACGCTTGTTTCAGAGCCTTTGACAATTTCTGGGATAACGCACAATATAACCGTAAGGGCTTGCAGGACTATTATGCAGATATGTGGAAAAACCTTGCAAATGCTGTTAAAGGTAAGCCTGCTCTTTTTGGTTTCGACTTTTTCAATGAGCCTCACCCGGGTAAAGACGGTGGCAAAATTTTCAGAACTCTCATTAAAGGTTTAGTTAAAACTTCTGTTACAGACAAAAGAGTTGACCTTATAAAAATGGCAAAAATCGGTCTTTTCAGCGATGAAAAGCCAAAAGCACTTGACCAATACCATGGCGATGTGTTCAGAAAGCTCTCCTCAGGTTGTGATGAACTCGTAAGAAATTTTGATGAAAACCGTTATTCGCCCTTTATCAGCAAAATGGCAACTGCAGTAAGAGAGGTTACCGATAAAGGCATAATGTTTATGGAAAACAACTATTATTCCAATATGGGTATTCCCTGCTGTAATGAGCCTGTAAAGGTTAATGGTGAGAGAGAAAGCCAACAGGTTTTCGCCCCCCATGCTTATGACCTTATGGTTGATACACCTGCATATAAATACGCTAACAATTCCCGTGTTGGTATGATTTTCGATGAACACAGAAACACTCAGGTAAGACTTGGCATTCCCTGCCTTGTTGGTGAATGGGGCTCTTGTGCTGAGGGTGACGGTTGGTATCCCCACATCAGATTCCTGCAGGATAAGTTTGATTCATATAAATGGAGTAATACCTATTGGTGCTATTTTGATGATATTTTCAAGCAGGACTTTATGAAAGTATTCACACGCCCTCGTCCCAAGGCTGTTACAGGTGAAATCATTTCCTACAAATATGACCACGATGACAGCGAATTCAAATTAAAATATAATCAGACTGAGAAATTCAAAGTTCCCACAGTTGTTTATGTTGACCGCAAGCCTAAAGAAATCAAATGCGACGGTAAATATAAAATAATTGAGCTTCCCGGTAATATCGGTTATGATATTGAATTCAAAACCAGTATCGGTGAACAAGAAATTGAAATCAAATTTTAACAAATAGTTAATATAATTATTGTTTAATGAATGGGTGTAGCCAATTTTTCAAAATTGACTATACCCATTAGGCTTTTATTTTGAAAATACTAAAAGAACGGAGGGGTGACTGTGACCGACATTAATAAAATCGCCGAAAAAATTATGGAGCAAGGGAAAAAAACAGTCTGCCGTGAACTTCCGCCTTTTATAAGAGCAATAAATGCACTAGAATTCAAGTTGTCAGAAAATAATTACAACTACACAAACGGAGAAAATTTTTACTATTATCCCGAAGATATATGTAAGCAATACAAAACCAACAAAAACAATGTTACAAGACTATTGTTGCATTCCTTATTGCATTGCTCTTTACTTCATATCTACAACACAGATTTTAAAAATAAAAAACTTTGGGATTTAGCATGTGATATTTGCGTTGAAAAAATAATTAATGATTCAAAGCTCCCCTGCTCTCAAACAGAAAAATCTGCAACGCAGAACAATATAATAAAAAATCTGTCAAACGAAATTAAAAGCTTTACCGCTGAAAATATATATTATTACTTATCAAACAAAAAAGGAACAAACAACATAGAGCTATACACAGAATTATTCTTTTCAGATAATCACAGCAACTGGTACAAAAACTCACTTTTCAGTATAAATGATGACGATGAAACCATTGAGGTTGAAGCTCGTTCAATTTATAAAATGGAAGATGACAAAAGCGGTGAATCCCAAGGTAACGGAAAAACCTTGACGGAATTTTCAGACTCTGCCGCAAAAAACACCGAAAAAGCCTGGCGGGAAATCACAAAGCAAATACTTCGAGATTCAGATATTTTCCCATCTCAAATGGGAACCAATACAGGTGAAAATTTTCAAATACTTGAAGCTGTAACCCGTGAAGAATATGATTATTCCGAATTATTAAAAAAATTCATTAAGACTGATGAAGCTCTTGAAATCAACGATGATGAATTCGATTATATTTATTACACATACGGTCTTAAGCTTTACGGAAACATACCTTTAATTGAACCTCTTGAATATTCTGAAAACGGAAAAATTAAAAAGCTTATTATCGCAATTGACACTTCCGGCTCCGTCAAGGGAGAAATTGTTGAAGGGTTTATAAAGAAAACTTATGCTATATTAAATTCTACAGATTTTTTCAGAACTGATTTTGAAATACATATAATTCAATGCGATTCCGTAATACAAAATATAACTGTTATAAAATCCCCAACAGAGCTTGAAGATTATATGAAAAATCTTGTTCTGCAGGGCTTTGGAGGTACAGACTTCACCCCTGTTTTCCAATATGTTGAAGAGCTTTATGAAGGCTCACCAAAAAAAGAATTAAACGGACTTATATACTTTACCGACGGTGACGGTATCTACCCCGAAAAAACACCACCATATAAAAATGTTTTTGTAATTCACGATAACGGCTTCGATAAAGGTCAGTTACCTGTATGGGCAACGCCTTTATATATTGATAAAAACCAATTAATCACTTTATAAACTGAAAGGGAACCTATTTTGCAATCTGCAGAGAAAAATTTGAGAATCTTTTTACCTGTAATAAAAACAGATAAATACGCCTTTAATTCACAATTTGAAGACGTAGAGATGCTTCGTACCGTAAAAACAGTAAAAAGCTCTGCTTTCTGCAATTGCTCATCCTTAAAAGCTATTAAGTTTTCCGAAAGCTTAAAAGAAATTCAAGCTTTTGCTTTTTTAAACTGTTCTTCATTAGAAAGCGTTTCGCTCCCCGATTCCATAAAAAATTTAGGCGAGGGAGTTTTCAAAAGCTGCACAAATCTTGAAAAAATTCAATTACCCAAAGGATTAAAAGAATTATCCCCCAATTTATTTGAAAACTGCCGAGCCCTTGAAACAATTATTTTACCCGACGGGATTGAAATCATCGAAGAAGAGGCATTCAGCGGATGCATCAATTTAAAAGAAATTGTTTTACCGAAATCATTGAAGGTAATTAAAAAGAAAGCATTCAAGCGTTGCAAAAGCCTAAAAAGCATAGTTTTTCCTGAAGAAGTGAAACATATCGACGATATGGCTTTTGACGGTTGCAAAGCCCTTACAAGCGTTGTTTTTGAAGGAATACCCGAATATATTGGTGCATCGGCATTTCCCGAAACACCCTGCGTATTACCAAATATAAACGGAACTATGTTTTCTTCAAGCTTTCTTCAAAAAAGCGAATACGGATTATGCCCGACTGTTACTGTTCCAAAAGGGGTTCAAACCTTGGGGTTAGGTTTTGAAAACACATTAACCTACAAGCAAACCTGCGAAAGCAGAACCTGCCACTGCCACATTCTTTCTTTAGAAAAATATAATGTTAGAATTTTTATAAGCGAGAAATTTTATTCTTATTCTGACAGAAAAGAAGTGCTTATAAAAAATGGTGAATTTGATTTTATAAAATATGATTCGCAATTTGAGAAAGCAGAAGAAAAAGAAAAGCCAATAATTTCTTCATTCAGACTCACCTATCCAACTGAACTGACCGAAGAAAAAGAGATATTATATAAAAACCATTTATCAGAAACAGCAGACTATGCAGCCCTTTTTGCCACAGAGAAAAACGAAGAAAAAGTTTTAAAATACATAATAGATAATTTTGAACTTTCTTCTGAATATTGCGCATTTTTATATGAAAAATCAGCTAAAAACGGCTTTTTGAATTTACAACAAATTTTATCACAAAAAAAGAAAAATTCAGGATTTGACGAAATCAACTTCCTATACGAAGAAATTTTAGGAGGAAGCTTATGAACATAAAAGAAGCAACAAACCATATTAAAAACACAGTAATTGCATATCTTGAAAAAAATGAAGATGGTTCATTTTTTATTCCCATTGAAAAACAGCGTCCTGTTTTTCTTTATGGTCCCCCCGGTATAGGAAAAACTGCTGTTATGGAGCAAATTGCAAATGAGCTGAATATAGGTCTTATTTCATATTCTATGACCCACCACACAAGGCAGAGTGCAATCGGACTTCCTTTTATTGCAAAGAAAACCTTTGATGAAAAAGAATACAGTGTTTCAGAATACACAATGAGTGAAATTCTCGCTTCAGTTTACAACTATATTGAAGAAACCGGCAAAAAGGAAGGTATTTTATTCCTTGACGAAATCAACTGCGTTTCCGAAACCCTTGCGCCATCAATGTTAAGATTCTTACAGTACAAAACCTTCGGCTCTCATGAAGTTCCTAAAGGCTGGATTGTTGTTACTGCAGGAAATCCGCCTGAATACAACAAATCTGTAAGAGAATACGATATTGCAACCCTTGACAGAATCAAAAAGATTGATGTTGAAGCAAGCTATGATGTCTGGAAAGAATATGCAATCAATAACAATGTTCACCCTGCTATTCTTGCTTTTTTAGATATCAAAAAGAATTGCTTCTATTCAATTGAAAACACCCCTGCAGGCAAAAGATTTGTTACTGCCCGTGGTTGGGAGGATTTATCGAGAATTATGTACCTTTATGAGAAAAAGGCTCTCACAATTGATGAAGCTTTAATCGAGCAGTACATTCAATCGCCCTCAATTGCACAGGACTTTTCAAACTATTATTCTGCTTTCAAAAAGCTTAAAGGTATTTTTGATACAGAAAAAATACTTAACGGTAATTTGGACAAAAATATTATTGAAGAAACAAAAGCTTTGGGAATTTCAGAAAAATTAGGTTTAATTAATATATTAAGTGACGGCATAACGCTCAAAGCTAAAGCTGTTATTACAGAAAATAACAAAATAAAAGAAATGCTCAAAACTTTAAAAGATAAAGAAACAGTTGAGAAAGACGAAAAAGACGAAATAAAAAGGAATATAGAAAACCTGAAAAATGATGTTGCTGATGTTCAAACCACTCTTTCAAACGCAGTTGAATTTATGAAATCCGCATTCGGTGATTCTCCCGAAACTGAAATTTTCATTTCAAATATTTCTTTAAATAAATCTTCTGCAGCATTCTTAATATCTTTTGGCTGCGAAAGCTTTGCAAGACTTTCAGATAATTCGGAATACGATAGAAAAATCATAGAAGAACTAGAAAAAAACGAATAAAATCACAATAAACCCTGTCCGAAAAATTTTCGGACAGGGTTACTTTATGTTGTTTCAACTTCTGTTGCATATTCGTCATCTATAGTTCCTTCACCATAATATTCGTCAAATTCTTCATCATAATAGCTATAGACCTCCTTATCGGTATATTCATATCGTGAATTATCCCATTCATTATTGTTATACATTTCAACAACCTCATCAACAGGTATTCCGTCAATATATACATTTACTACTTCAAATCTGTTTTTAAAAATTTTGAAAACCGCATAGGCTTGTGTTTCAGGACCTTCACAAACGCCATTTAAAATATTTTCCGATTCATTTGCGTTATTATATAACTGATACCAATCATACTCATACGCTTTCTTAGTAACCTCACTTTTATATTTGAAGCACCAATCCTCCTGATACCAGCTATAAAGCTTATTTTTACTTATATACAAATCACTATCAGATATATTTTCAGTTTCCTTACAGCTATAAAATCCGTCGCCGTTATCCCAGAAAACCAAATAATTATCATCATTATAATACTCAAGCATCTCTTGAATTTCAAGCACCTGAAATTCTATCTGGTTTTCATCGTAATAAACATAATCCACAAGCAGTTTTACTTCCTGCCCTTTTTCTTCCAATTCCTTATTCTTAAAGGTTTCATAACCCCATACACTTAAAGGAATTATAAACTGCACTGCAAGTATTATTGAAAGAATTATTGTACCTTTTTTATTTTTCATCATCTTCCACCGCCTTTTCCAATTCAAGCTGTTCTTTTTTGATTTTCTTTGAGATGCAGAAGTTTGCACCGAAAAGGGAGCAACCACTGATTAAGAACATAAGACCAACCGTTACCATATTCCAATCGAAAGCAGAAAGCACGAAGAACATCAGAACAAGAAGCATTATAAGACCAACATTAAGACTGAAATAATTCTTTTCATTTGCACCTTTAATGAGCATTACAAGTCCTTGTGCGAATGTGATTGCGAAAAGGATAAGACCTATCCACACTACTGATTCAAAGCCACAACTGATTAAGGAAATTACCGCACCCGCTGCACTAAGATAGCAGAAAATTGATTGATATTTGTTTTTATCAAGAGATTTTTCGCCGATAATGAAGCCTATAGCAAGAGTTGCAACTGTTAAAATTATTGTTATAATGCTTTCGGGTTTAATCAAGTTTAACCATCTGTTGATGTCGCTGTATGAATAAACAACATCATCCTGCAAATGAAAATAGGTTGAAGCTATTGAAGCTAAAGCTGTTCCTAAAATACCTATTGGGTAAAACGGCATTGACCATCCGTCTTGTTTATTTAATGCATAAATGCAAACTGCAAGTGCCAATGGCAAGGAGAAATAACCCCAATCAAGAATAAACAAGCTTATTGCGATTACCATAGCACAAGTGGCTATTACTGAAATCCAGGTTGAATATTCATATCTTGCATCTGCTACATTCTTTCTGTTGAAGAATGTGAAAAGTAAACCTGCACCAACCAAAGCAATCATTAAAATTGTTGTTAAAATTTCGTTTCTTGTGTATTCAAGAACACCTATTGAGCCTGCAATTGAAAAGCCGTAGTAGAATACTAAAGGTGAAACAACTTTAAAGAAACACAATATAGGAAGAATCAAAACTGCATCAACAAGTAAGCACATTAAAGCACCCAAATGAAGCTCTAAAACCATACTTAAAAGACCCACTGTTGCGGTAACACCTGCAGACCAAAGAATTGATGCACCCTCTCGCCAAGCAACATTATCGAACTTTTTCTTATAGGTATAAATTGCTCCCGCCTGACCTAAAAGCAAAGGTAGGAATGAAACTGTTGCTTTCATAATATTAGGGAATTTATCCCAAAGGGCAACCATAAGAATTATTACGCCTGCACCAACGAATAAGGAGCCTAAAATGGAGAAAACCATAAACAAGGTTTTACTTGTTCTGACGCTTACCTCTAATTGAGTGTTACGTTTTTCACCATATAGCAGCTCTTCAACCTCAACACCGAAAAGCTCAGCGATTTTTTGAATCATATCCAAATCAGGTTGAGTTCTGTTATTTTCCCAGGATGAAACTGCCTGACGGGAAACGAAGAGCTTTTGCGCCAGCTCCTCCTGACTCATATTCTGTAACATTCGTAAGCGTTTGATGTTTTTTGAAATTTTAGTCATTTTCATCACCTCTACCATTATAAAACCATCCCAAATAAAAAATGTCATTACTTTTCAGAAAAACAGTTTTGCTACAATTTGTTGCGACATAGGTAAACCGCTTTCGCGGTATTCAATTATACGCACAAAGTGCTAGAACCCTCCACCGCACCTACGCTTCTCTCCGGTGTGGTCCCCCTCCAGTTACAATATAGTCGCACTGCTTCGTTATTCACTCGCATTGCTCCTTATTGTGCCAGTGCTTATTGCTTCCTTCATCGTCCACCGGACGCGGTCGCAATCGCACCCCTTCGCCAGGGAGGTTTGGGTTATCTGCTTTTCTTGACTACATTGTAGCTCAAAGGCATAAAAAAACTGCCCGAATGTAACTTTCAGGCAGTTTTTTGTAATTTTTGGGTATTTTATTGTGATTTTAGTGTTTACTCTTATCGTCACGCTCACGGATTACAAACCTTACAGGTGTACCCTCAAGTCCATAAACCTCACGAATCTGATTTTCAAGATAACGCTGATAGCTATAATGGAAAAGCTCTGCACTGTTAACAAAGCAAACGAATGTTGGTGGTCTTGTTGAGGCTTGCGTCATATAATAAATTTTAAGGCGTTTGCCTTTATCTGTCGGGGGCTGAACTCTGAGTGTTGCCGCTGCAAGAATTTCATTAAGCTGACCTGTTTTAATACGCATTGCATTCTGTGTATCAACGAATTTAATAAGCTCGTAAAGTCTGTCAACTCGCTGACCTGTTTTGGCGGAAATGAAAATGATGGGTGCAAAGGACATAAATGAGAAATCCTTCATTAACTGCTTGCGGTAGGAGTCCATTGTTTTGCCGTCTTTTGCATAGGCATCCCATTTATTAACCGCAATAATGCAACCCTTCCCCTGCTCTAAAGCACGACCTGCAACCTTGCTATCCTGCTCAGTAAAGCCCTCAAGGGCATCTATCATAATAACGCAGACATTGGCTCTTTCTACTGCCATATCTGTTCTCAGAACACTGTATTTTTCAACAGCATCCTCAACCTTTGATTTACGGCGAAGGCCTGCGGTATCAATAAACATAAACTTGCCGTGTTCATTCTCAACAAAGCTATCGGTAGCATCACGGGTTGTTCCTGCAATATTGGAAACAATCATTCTTTCTTCACCGATAATTTTGTTAACGAGCGAGGATTTACCAACATTGGGTTTACCGATAACCGCAACCTTAATATAGTCATCCTCGTCATTATCTTCTGTAAGATATTCTTCGGGAAGATGCTTTAAAACCTCGTCAAGAAGGTCGCCTGTTCCGTGACCATGAACGGATGATACGGGAAACGGGTCACCAAGCCCAAGATTATAGAATTCATAAAGCTCGGGAGGCGGTGCACCTAAGCCATCGCATTTATTAACAGCTAAAACAACGGGTTTACCGCTTTTCTGAAGCATAGTTGCAACCTCTTCGTCAGTTGCCACAACACCATCACGAACATCGGTAACTAAAATAATTACATTTGCACTGTCAATGGCAAGCTGTGCCTGACGACGCATCTGAGAAAGAATAACATCATTTGAATAAGGCTCAATACCGCCTGTGTCAACAAGAAGCATATTATGACCGAGCCACTCGCAATCACCAAAGAGACGGTCACGGGTAACACCGGGAGTATTATCAACAATTGCAAGGCGAGTACCTGTAAGCTTGTTGAAAAGTGTGGATTTACCAACATTAGGTCTGCCGACAATGGCAACAACCGGTCTTGCCATATTAAACACCTCCGTTTAAAATTATATCAAGGAATACTGCACCATCGTTTTCAACAGGTGTAACTTTTACTTTTAATTCTTCTGAAAGTTCCTCAATTGTAACATCATCAAGGAATTTATCCCCCTCGTTTCTCAAAGAAACTCTCGGAATTAAAAGCTCGTCACCTAAATCAAAATCTCTTAACTGTGCTTTAAAATCTGTGCCTGTTATAAGACCTGCAACAGTAACGGTATCAC
This sequence comes from Acutalibacteraceae bacterium, assembly GCA_045591525.1. Taxonomy (GTDB): domain Bacteria; phylum Bacillota; class Clostridia; order Oscillospirales; family Acutalibacteraceae; genus DTU089. The sequence continues at coordinate 43,756 of JAZNTA010000075.1, forward strand.
CGAAAAAGTCATTTTTTATTTTTATTACATTTACTCTCAAGCCTTGAAATTTTTCTTCCGCCTTTTTACAAAGGCTTGAAATAAGCTTGTGTGCCCCATAACTCGTTGCAACAGTAATATTGCGGTTTACTTCCTTACACTCTGCATCTTCAAGAGCATCAAGAAACTCTTCTTTTAACAAAGCACACATACCCACACCATTATCAAGTTGGGAAAACTCACCGTAATAATCTGCATCTGGAAGCTCACGCTCTGCTATAAGATAAAATTCATCAGAAGCATACGCAAGAGTTTTTCCTCCGTTATAGAAAGAATAATGGTCATTAAATTCATCAATTATATCAATAACATTTGCCGCTTCTTCCTTGGTATACGTTCTCAAAGGATAAAGACCGTCACGAAATTTTGTAAGACCTACGGGAACTGCAGCAATACTTTTCACGCTTGGCGAAAGCTTTGAAAGCTCCTCCAAAGAAAAACGAAGCTCATCGCCATCATTTATACCGGGGCAAAGAACAAGCTGAGTGTTCATATCAATTCCATTTTCAGAAAATCTATCAAGAATTTTAAGACTATCCCCTGCAAAACGATTTTTCATCATTTCAACACGTAGCTTGGGATTCATTGTGTGAACGGAAATATTAATGGGTGAAATGTGCATATCAATAATTCTCTGCACTTCTCTTTCACAAAGTCCCGTTAAGGTTATATAGTTACCGAAAAGGAAAGACATTCTTGAGTCATCGTCTTTAAAATAAAGGGTTTCTCTCATACCTTTCGGCATCTGGTCAACAAAGCAGAAAACGCATTTGTTTTTACAAGAATGCTGCTTATCCATAAGGTATGTTTTAAATTCAAGACCTATATCAGCAAATTCATCACTTTTTCTTATATTTGCAACTATATTTTCGCCGTTTCTTAAAATATCTAATTTTAATTTGCGGTTTTGAATATAAAAGCGGTAATCAAGAACATCAAAAATTTCGTGGCTATTGATTTTAACAAGCTCATCACCTGCTAAAACTCCTGCTTTTTCGCCATAGGATGCAGTACAGACCTTTTCCACAATAACAGACATTCCTTCACCACCTTTATTATTTCAAACTTAATCATAACAGTCCAATAGGGCGGGGAGAATTTTCCCACCGCCCTTTTAATCAGAAATACTATTGCACTTACAGATTATTCTGCTACTTCGATAACCTGTTTGCCGTTGTAATAGCCACATGCTGTGCAAAGTCTGTGAGGTCTTTTGAACTCACCGCATTTGGGGCACTTTACAAGTGCTGCTGCGTCCATTTTCCAAACGTTGGATCTTCTTTTGTCACGTCTTGCTTTAGAAACTCTTCTCTTAGGTACTGCCATTAGTACTACCTCCTATAGAAATTAAATAATTACTGAATCAATCTTCCAAAAGCTGTAAAAGCACTTCCATTCGCGGATCTATCGGAGCTTTACAGTCACATTGGGACTTGTTAAGGTTTTTGCCACAGGTTGGGCAAAGCCCTTTACACTCTTCGTTGCAAAGGTATTTTGAGGGAAGAGCGAGATTAACATCTTCCTCAACAAGCTCGTCAAGGTTAAGTCGCATATTGGGCACCTCGAGGAAATCGTCATTATCGCCACTTTCAAGGCTAACAACGAGAGTATGCTCAACAGGGAATGAGAACTGCGAAATTACATTCTCCGCACAACGATCGCAAGGAGCTTCGTATTTAAGTGCGGCACTTGCCTTGAGATTAACGATACCTGCTTTGTTTTCAACGAAACCGCTTACCTTTACGGGAGCGGTAATGGGAGAAAAGCCTGATACTTCAATTGAGCTTAAAGAAAGCTCATAATCGAAGGGGATTTTCAGCCCATCCGTATTAAAAACAGATTCAAGTTCGATAATCATATACTATACCTCTCAACATACCCAAGTATTATATTATCTAAATTCTATTTTGTCAATAAGAAAAGTAAAAAAATTCCCCTCTTTTACAGAGGGGATTAAAAATCACATCAGATTTTTTCTGCATTTTCAAAGAGAGTTGCAGGAAGATTTGCTTCGTCTTCGGAAACTGTGAAAACGATATCAATTTCATTCTCTGCAGATACTTTGCTGAGCTTATTGATAAGAGCTGCAAAAGCATCATAATCTCTGCCAACAATTTTAAATGTTGCATCAACGAAAATTTCTGTAATATCGTGGTCCTGAGCGATAATGCCACATACCATACCATAGAAAGCATCGCAACCCTCAACACCGAATCTTTCGGTCTCGATAAGTCTTGCTTTGTGAGTTACTTCATAAGTAAGTAAGGGAGATTTTTCAATGCAAACTACTGTTCCGTTTGAATTTTCAACCGCCTCGTTAATGAGATTGATGAGTCTCTTTGTTTTGCCGGAACCCTTGTTGCCGATAATAAGTTTAATCATAATGATTTACCTCCGTTGTTTATAATCTCGCCCAATGGCGAATTTTCAAAAATTATTTTATGTATGCAAACCCATAAAGATTTGCAAATTTTAAGAAAGTCTTGCTTCAAGAGCTTTCTTGTGTTCCTCGTAGCCGGGTTTACCCAGAAGAGCGAACATATTTTTCTTATAGCTTTCAACACCGGGCTGGTCAAAAGGATTAATGCCTAAAATATAACCCGATACTGCACAAGCTTTTTCAAGGAAATAAACAAGATAACCGAAATCATATTCGTTCATTTCTGAAACTTCAAGAACCATATTGGGAACTTTGCCGTCTGTATGAGCGAGTATTGTTCCGAGGAAGGCTTTATTGTTAACATAGTCAACTGATTTTCCTGCAACGAAATTAAATCCATCGCCATTTTCGGGGTCAAGACCAATTACAAGCTCTTTCTTTGGTTTATCAAAGGTAACAACAGTTTCAAACATTACCCTTTCACCCTCTTGAACATACTGACCAAGAGAATGGAGATCAGTTGAGAAAACTGCAGATGAGGGATAAAGACCTTTTCCGTTTTTACCCTCGCTTTCGCCGTAAAGCTGTTTGAACCATTCGTTCATCATTGTGTAATCAGGCTCATAGGAAATCATCATTTCTACTGACTTGCCTTTACGATAAAGAATGTTTCGCATTGCGGCATATTTATAGCAGTCGTTTGTGAAAACATCTCCGTCTGCAAATTTTTCGCGGGCATCTGCCGCACCCTGCATCATAGAATCAATGTTGATTCCTGCAACTGCGATAGGAAGAAGACCAACTGCTGTTAAAACTGAATATCTTCCGCCAACATCATCAGGAATAACAAAGGTTTCATAGCCCTCTTTGTCTGAAAGCTCTTTGAGAGTTCCTCTTGCCTTATCTGTTGTGGCGTAAATTCTTTTTGCGGCTTCTTCTTTGCCGTATTTTTTCTCGAGCATTTCTTTGAATACTCTGAATGCGATTGTGGGTTCAGTAGTAGTACCCGACTTTGAAATAACATTTACTGAAAAATCCTTACCCTCGCAAAGAGCAATTGCTTCTGCAAGTGCTGATGATGATAGAGTATTTCCTGCGAAAAGAATCTGAGGTTTTTCAAGCAAATTACGGTTTTGGGATTTGCAAAATTCGATTGCCGCTCTGGCACCTAAATAAGAACCTCCGATACCGATAACAACGAGAACGTCACTATCATTACGGATTTTCTCTGCAGCTTTTTTAATACGTGTGAACTCTTCCTTATCGTAGTCAACAGGTAAATCCAACCAACCAAGGAAGTCATTTCCCGCACCCGTGCGGGAGTTAAGAAGTTCAACCGCAGCCGTTATCTCGGGAGCAATACCCCGGACATCGTTTTCGTTAACAAAGCCCTCAAGATAGCGTGTGTTGAGTTTTACTGACAAATGTTTCATCTCCTAAAAATTAACTATTGTGTTAGTGTATCAAACAATAGTTATATTTGCTAATATTCTACAATAAAACGCCAACGTTTTCAATAGAATTTTAAGATTTTTACAAAAATTTCTTGTTTTTAAACGAGGTTAATGCAATATTCACTAATTATATTATCATTTATTGTTGCAATAGCCGAAAAGAATTGAACCCCGTACGCCTAAAATTCAAATCTTTTGGCACATCACGGCGTTTTTCGCCTTAATATACGCCAGTATATCTGCGCCGAAGAAACACCCCGCTGCACCAAAATCTTTGGAATTTTAGTTGCGAGCAGTTTATTAAGGAAAAATTTTTGCAATAACAAGGAAAAAAGTGAAGGAATACTGGCGTATTTCAAGCTTTTTGACGCAGTTAGTGCGGAAATTTTCCTTAAGAAACCGTGCGGTGTTCAACTATTTTCGGCTACTACCGAATACAGATTACTCTTACCTTTTTCAATTACTGTTATACTAGCTGCCACCACTGTTGTCAGAAGCATTATTACAATTGCCAGAACAGTAAAAATATTAAAAAGCTTATTAAATTCTTTCATTTTTTCAATTCCTTATCTAACAATTCCGATATTGATTTTCCGACTAAAGATGCTGAATAAACCGCCTCTTCCAAGGTGTTTGCATCCGTTCCGAATTCAAGCAAAAGAGAACAAGGCGTTACATTCATATTATACTTTCTGTTGCAAAAGAAAACGGGACGCATTAACCCGTCATATTTTTCTTCGACTGTGTTCTGCAAATGAAGCGCAAAGGTAAGATTTTCTTTCCACTTCGGGAAATCCTCTACCCCATCACCCTCACATCCGCTTATAATCATAACCTGAGCTGCTTTTTTCCCATTTATTTCTGCTGTTGGTTTGCTTTTAGTTCCGTTATCATAATGAATTGCATCTCTATGAACATCAAGAGTTAACACAATTGACGGATACTTTTTCAGATATTTTTCAACACTTACAAGAGAACGACCATAGGCACCGTTATAGCTACTGTCATAAACAGTTTTATCGTGAATAACCTTATATCCTGCTTTTTCAAGCTCTTTCACAAGCTCTTCCCCTACCCTGACCACATTCTTTCGGGGGTCTTTTGAACGGGTATCATTTTCATTTGAATACCAACCTAAATCCAAAAGCTCATAAGTCTCGGTTGTATGGGTATGATAAACCAGAATATACGGCTCGTCTTTTGTTATTGTTTTATACTCCGGTGTTTCGTTTAAAAGGTTTTTTATACTTATATTTTCATCGGTTCTGTTGTTTACGGAAACTGCACCATAAGAAGTGCCTGTTGCACTTGTGCAGAATTGCTGTTCTTTTATGTCACCTGTTTTTTTTAAATTCTTATAAATTCCCTTTGCTTCTTCCATAAGCTCAAGTATATCAGAGGGTGTTCCGTTTTTATAAGTAACAACATTATAACCTCCGCCACCGAAGCCCGACGGAGAAAAGGTTGTACTGCTATCATTATTAAAAGCGGTGTTTATTGATAAATCCGCACTTTGAAAATCTTTTTTTAATGAAAACAATTCAGACACTGTCTCCATAATTCTGCCACCTATATAATCGCCACCATAAAAAACGGAAGAAACAAGAGAAACACAAATTAATAAACAAAGCAAAGTATTAATAAAATTGTTTTTACGCTTCAACAAAACACCTCCCCGTATAAAGTATGAAGAGAGTTCTGCTGATAGAATAATTTACATTAAACTGTATAATTCTTTTGGCGTTAAAGTTGGTTGCAAAGCACAATTAATTGAAAGAGCCAAAAGATAAGAAGCGTTTTTGACTAATAAATCAATATCCTTTGGTGCAACAATCATTCTTTCACCGTTTAAAAGCATTGATTTATCAAGCTTTTCGGGAGAAATGCCTGAAAGCTCAGAAGAAAGAGAAATAGCATCCACTACAGTCGGAATGCCAATGGCAATTACGGGTACACCTAAAAAATCTTCATCAATTCTGGCTCTTGTGTTACCTATGCCCGAACCGGGTGCAATTCCCGTATCAGACATTTGAATTGTTGTACCAAGTCTTTCAACGCTACCTGCGGCAAGAGCATCAATTGTTATAACGCATTGCGGTTTAACTACCTCACAAATGCTTTTTATATATTCGCCCGATTCTATTCCTGTTTTACCTAAAACTCCGGCAGAAACCACTGCAACGGAGCGTAATTCTTCAGAAAAACCTGCAATTTTTTGCACTTCTCTGCTAATATGCCTTGTAGCAAACACCAATGAAGCTGTTTTCGGACCAAGGGCATCTGAGGTAATATCCTCATTACCCACCCCTGCCACAAGAACAGTTCCGTTACCATGGGGCAAAAGTTCTTTTAGGCTTTCTGTGATAGCATTAAGTCTGCCGTCACTTACTGCGGCTTCGTTTTGAAACTGATTCACTTCAAGGGTAATATATTTCCCCACACCTTTACCCAATCTTTTAGCCGCCTCTTCAGTTTTAATTTCTATTATTGTTGTTTTGCACTCATCGTTTTCATTTTCCGAAACCTCAACACCGTCAATATCTTCATTAACTATTTCCCTGCGTTCAAGAGCAAGGTCTGTTCTGAAATTCAAATTATCACCTCAAAAATAGTATTGGTTGCCTATTTGGTGACTATTCAAAAATAATATTTATCAGTAAAATATTGAAATACATATTATAATGTGTTAAAATGTTTTGCGATAATTTGAAAAGAACGTTATTAAAGGAAGTTATTATATGAAACTTGGTATTGTTGGTCTTCCCAACGTTGGTAAAAGCACACTTTTTAATGCGCTTACAAATGCAGGTGCGCAGGCAGCGAACTACGCTTTCTGCACAATTGAACCCAATGTAGGCGTTGTTGCAGTTCCTGATAAACGCCTTGATGCGCTTTGCGAAATGTATAACCCTGTTAAAGTTACTCCCGCAACAATTGAATTTGTTGATATTGCAGGTCTTGTTAAAGGTGCTTCAAAAGGCGAAGGTCTCGGTAACAAATTCCTCTCTCACATCCGTGAGGTTGATGCTATAATCCACGTTGTTCGTTGCTTTGATAATGATGATATTATGCACGTTGATGGTTCAGTTGACCCTCAGAGAGATATTGAAACAATCAATCTTGAGCTTATTCTCTCCGACGCTGAAATTCTCCAGAGAAGAATTGACAGAACAACTAAAGCTATGAAAGGCGATAAAACTCTTGCAGCAGAGCTTGCAATTCTTGAAAAAGTAAAAGATGCTCTCGAAAACGGCATTTGCGCTCGTGCAGTTGACCTTACAGACGACGAAAAAGAAATTCTTGATTCAGTAGCTTTACTTACATCAAAGCCGGTTATTTACGCTTGTAATATGAGCGAAGAGGATTTCGCTTCAAAAATTGAGTCAAATGCTCGTTATAATGCAGTTAAAGCCCTTGCAGAAGAGGAGGGCAGTCAGGTTCTTCCCATTTGCGCAGAGCTTGAAGCACAGATTGCAGAGCTTGACCCTGAAGAAAAAGAAATGTTCCTTTCAGAGCTTGGTGTTTCAACAGGCGGTCTTGATTTGCTTATTGAAAGAAGTTATGACCTTCTTGGCCTTATGAGCTATCTTACAGCAGGTCAACCCGAGGTTAGAGCCTGGACAATCAAGAAAGGTACAAAAGCACCTCAGGCAGCAGGTAAAATTCACTCCGATTTTGAAAGAGGCTTCATTCGTGCAGAGGTTGTTTCCTTTGACGTGCTTATGGACTGCGGTTCAATGGCAGTTGCAAAAGAAAAAGGCCTTGTCCGCTCCGAAGGTAAAGAATATGTAATGCAGGATGGCGACATTGTTCTCTTTAGATTTAATGTTTAATTTATAAACAAATGAACCCCTTAAAACTGACATTCAGTTTTAAGGGGTTCAAAATTTCATTCAGCCAATTTATAGTGTCTCAAATAAACACCAACTGTTTTATCGTAGTCAAGAACATGGATGAAGGTTCCGTCTTCCATTGGATAAACTGTTATACCTTCCGCCTCGTTACCTGCCATAGAGGGAAGAGAACGAGTGCAAAGCTCTTTAACAAGACCGCTTTCAATCTCAACTGTGATAATTTTATCATCGTTGCTGTCTGCAATATCGGAAGAGAGATAAAGAATTCCGTCATAAACCTCGCCCCCCTGAATACGAACAACCTGTTCAGACAAAGCAATTGAATGAGAATATTCCATTGTTTCAAGGTCAAAAGCGAGAATTTCATTAACTTCATTAAACTGTGAACAATAAAGATAACCGTTTTCACCGTCAACACAGCACCACGGAATACCATCGGGAAGATCAGTGTTAGGCAATTCGAAAATATCAACAATATGAAGTGTTCGTGCATCGTAGGTTATAACAAGGGGTAAATCCTCTGCTTCATTTTCAACTGCAGCATAGATTTTGCCGTCATAATAGCTGATTCCGCCAACATGGTCGCTTCCGTAATCATCAATATATTCCTGAGGAATGGGAGAATCATTTTTAACGAGAACTTCCATAGTTTCGGCATCCCATTTTGTGATGCTGGTCATACCGAAAGCAGTTAACGAACCTGATGTATAAAAATATTCAACATCAGTTGCAACACCCTGACCCCATTTAAAAGCATCAAGGAAAACAAGCTTATCTTCTCTTACAAGCTCAACCTCGGGAGTGGAAGTTGCATCGCCTGAATCCATAAAACCTGTGAAGAGCATACAAATACTAACTAAAATGCTTAACAAAGCATCTATAATATGTATTCCTGTCATATTATTCACTCCTAAACTTAATATACAATATAGAATATACCATTTCATACCTTTTTTCAATAAAATATTAATATTCTGTGAAAACTCACAAAACCATTGATAATTAAATAGTTACAATGTATAATACCAAAAGAAAATTTATTTAAAGGTGCAAATATGGAATATAAATACGAAATACACGCCCACACAAAAGACACAAGTCTTTGCGGTCAGCTTGATGCAGAAGAGCTTGTAAAGAAATACAAAGAAGCAGGTTATTCGGGAATTGTTATAACCGACCACTATTCCCCTATGACCTTTCACATTTCTGAATTTTTCAACAAGAAAAAGGCACTTGAACATTATCTTAGGGGTTACAGAAAAGCAAAAGAATTTGAAACAGAAGATTTCACAGTTCTTCTTGGTACAGAGTTAAGATTTTATGCAACAGTTAACGATTATTTAATTTATGGTATCACTGAAGAAATGCTCTATGAACTTCCCTTTTTACTTCCTCTCTATATAAAAAAAGCAAGCAGATTATTCAAAGAAAGAGGTTGCCTTTTCATTCAGGCACACCCTTTCAGGCAATTTATAAGAAGAGCGAACCCCAAATATCTTGATGGTGTTGAGGTTTTCAACGGCAAAGCAAGTAAAGAAGCTAACGATAACTCTTTAAAATGGGCAGAAGAAATTAATGCTAAAATCAAAACTAGCGGTAGCGACTGCCACAGAGAAACAGGAGTTGGTTTAGGCGGTATAATAACAGAAGAGCCAATTAAAACAAATGATGATTTATTAAGAATTCTCAAAAGCGGGAATTATAAATTAATAAGAAATCAGAAATAACAAAACACCATTTCTTACAAGTTACTGAGAAATGGTGTTTCTTTATTAAACTTTACGGCTCAATCATAGAACCGTCCCCTGATTGGTCCCTGCAGGTCCTGATTGGTTTCCTTTCAATATTGAATGCAGGTAATAATAAAATATCGGAGTACATGTCTCTTATTTCTTTTAAATAAGAGACATATTCTTTATACTCAGTATTCGAGTCAAAGTTTTTGTAAACATCTGTCTCTGCGAAAAAATACTTATTGGGGGAACTAGGATCTTTTTTTCCTCCATAACCGATTCTTGGACTAACAGAAATCGGAGTGTATTCCCACCATCGTATTACAGAAATGTAGTTTTCGGTATTGGTTAAAAAGAGTAAGAACTCCTCTGGTTTATCAACAATAATTTCATAATATGCAAATTGTGGAAGAGTACTTCCGAACTTGATTATTAAATGTTTTTCTAGATATTTATCTATGTTCATTAAGTTCACTCCCAACAGTTACTCCCAACTAATCCTATGATCAGGTATCCAACCAGAATCATTAAAATCACTTACTTGGGTAGGACAGGGGACGGTTCTGTGTCCTCTTGTTTTTTGACACAAACAATCCCCATATCCTATTAAAATTTTTAAACGAAACCTTTGATTTTAAAGGCGGTTAAGAATTTTCAGAACAGGACACAGAACCGTCCCCTGATTGGTCTCCCCCTGTCTTATCCTCGATTAAAAGAGAGTTGTTAATTTTGGTTATTGTCGCATAACCAACAATACGGTCTCCTTCTTGAATATTAATCTTTTTCCCTAACCAAAGACAATGAGGATAATCTTCTGGAAAAAGAAAAGTAATTGTCCCCTTTACTGAACCATTTGATGGTACGATTTTGGTTCCATAATAATGATGAATACCGGTCGTTAAATAGTCATTTGTTATTAAATGCGCTGGTCGATAACCATCAACCACTGGTTGGTGTCTTCTTCCATTAAACTCAAAAACAACCTCTACATCTGGAACTTTATTCATTATAATTCACCTCAAGAAACTAAACTTAGTAGGACAGGTAGTAGGACAGGGGACGGTTCTGCGTGCTATCTATTATTCAAGGTTTTGACACAGAGAACCGTCCCCTGTGTTCTCCTTTCAAGAAAAATTCTTTCTCTTATTTATTTTCTTATCTCTAACAACATTCTTTACGACAACAATATTGCTATGAGTAAGTATCAAAGTTGATTCTTCCCTTTCAATATTTCCGCTCATTTTTATATGGGCTTTCCTTTTTGTTGCCTTTTTATCTCTTTTCTGATGACGTTTTCACGCTAACCGTCCCCTGTCTTGTTTGTCTAATAACTCAAAACGTAACAATACCACCTAATACATAACTACAAATTATAAAACCGATAAAAAACTTTGCGATTACCCTTTTCTTTTTCGAAAAAGAAGTATCTTTACTCACGGCAAACAACAAAAACAATATTGGTAAAAGAAATATTATCGTTCCTATCGCATTAATCATCCAACTATCAAAAGATATATTTTGTTTTTTAAATGACGAAACTATCAAAAATTCAAATATAATAAAACAAATTAAAATTTTATACTTTAACTTCATTTTAGTCCTCTCAATAATAACCCTTATATGACACACTCTCATCATATATAGCCATAATTTCTTCGCTCCAAGCTTCAAAATCAAAATAAAGGGATACTTCTCCACCTATACCTGGATATACCCCTATTGAAAATCAAAATTTAGAATTTGATTCTCTAAATGGTTGATTGGCTATACATTTATTTTTTTCTCCGAAAGAAGTATTCATAAAACTACAATTACAATCATCATCAAAATAGGAGTGCGATTTTCCGGTTTCATACGAAAAATCAAAAACATCTGCTACATTTATACCGGCTTCAACTGAGTAGCACAGGGGACGGTTCTGCGTGCTATCTATTATTCAAGGTTTTGACACAGAGAACCGTCCCTTGTGTTCTCTTTAACAAAACTGATAGAAAAATTTTCATTAAATCACCTTTACCCTATTTCGAAACACCAAATAAAAGGATGTTTCTATAATGAACCTTTTCAATATAAAAAACATTCCAAATTGATTTAATTATATACCACATAATAACAAAATGCAATAATTGCAGAAACCGCTTAACAAAAACATAAAAAGACGGTTGCACTTGGCAACCGTCTAAACTTGATTTATTTAATAATTGATTCTTCCCAGGAAGCATAGGGTTCAATACCGAAAATTGTTGCAACTGTGGGAGCAACGTTTGCGAGACCGAATGCACCATCTTTAAGCTCATAGGAGTTCTTGCTATAGATAATGAAAGGAACTTCGTTAAGTGAATGTGCTGTTCTGGGAGCAACATTACCTTTTTTGTCCTTTTCAAGCATTTCATCAGCGTTACCGTGGTCAGCAGTAATAAGAACTGTTACACCGCATTTATCTGCTGCTTTGAGAACTCTTGCAAGACCAAGGTCAACTGCTTCAACAGCTGTGATTGTTGCATCAAGGTTACCTGTGTGGCCAACCATATCGCCATTGGGGTAGTTGCAACGGATGAAGTCATATTTACCGCTTTCCATAGCTTCGATAACTGCATCTGTAACCTCTGCGGATTTCATCCAAGGTCTTTCATCAAAGGAAACCTTATCTGAAGGAATTTCCATATATGTTTCAAGCTCTTCTGAGAACTTATCGCTCTTGTTGCCGTTCCAGAAATATGTTACGTGGCCGTATTTCTGTGTTTCGGAAACTGCAAACTGATTCATACCCTTTGAAACCAGAAGCTCAGAAAGAGTATCTTTGATTTCAGGAGGATTAACAAGGAATCTTGCAGGAAGCTTAAGGTCGCCGTCATACTGAAGCATACC
>JAZNTA010000076.1:0-1502 GCA_045591525.1 Acutalibacteraceae bacterium
TTTTGTGTTATACTTAGAAAGGAGAAAATATGTTATGAGTACGATCGATACTGTAACAAAAGAATTTATAAGTGACAACGAAGTGTTTGCGGATATTGTAAATTTTCTTGTTTTTGACGGTGAAAAGGTAGTTATGCCGGATTCACTTGTAGAAATGGATTCAACTTCTGTTGTCGTTCCCTATGGTACGGATAATTCCGGAACGCCTGTACAGAAAGAACGTGATGTTGTAAAAAATGTCACCTGTAAAATGTTTTCCGATATGGTTTTTGCCATTGTCGGAATAGAAAATCAAACAAATATACACTATGCGATGCCTGTAAGGAATATGCTTTATGACGCTCTTACCTATACAGGACAGGTTGAAAAAGCTAATAAAAGCTATCGCAAGGAAAAAGTTAAACTTTCAGGTGAAGAGTTTCTGTCGCATTTTAGGAAAGAAGACAAACTGATTCCGGTTATTACGCTCGTGATTAATTTTAGCCCGGACAAATGGGACGCTCCTGTAACGCTTTATGAGATGATTGATTTTAAGAGTGAACGACTCAAAAAATTTGTATCGGATTATCACATAAATGTTATAGAACCGGCTACGCTTACTAAAGAACAGCTCAAGAAGTTTACTACCGGATTTCGTGAAGTTATGGAGTGTATCAAGTATTCTGAAGATATGCTCGCTATGCAACAGGCGTTATCGGAAAATGAAAGATTTAAAAATCTGGACAGAAAGACGTCAAATGTTATGCGTTATTGTTCTAAGTTGAAAATTGATTTTGATAGTGAAGAGGAGGTCCTGGATATGTGCAAAGCGTTTGAGGATTATAAAAAACTTGGCAAGAGTGAAGGGTTTGAGGAAGGTTTTGAAGAAGGGGTTGAAGAAGGAATTGAAAAAGGGATCGAGAAAGGGATTGAAAAAGGCATCGCTATTGGCGAAAATAAAGGTCTGACAAGATTTGCTTCTTATCTTATCAAGAACAATGTCAGTATCGAAGAAATTATCACTCAGACAGGTTTTTCTGCGGATGAAGTTATGAAAATAAAGGAATCTCTGAGTTAAAAAAATTACTCCCGAAGTTACGGTTTGATTATCCGTTGCTTCGGGAGTTTTGATTATTTTTTCTTTACTTTGCAGACTTTTTCAGAACAGAAGGCTACTCCGTATTTTATTATATTATTATAACTTTGTTCTCTGAGTTCTGCTTCATATTGTTTATCCTCGATTTGTTTTAATGCTTCTTCGCATTTTTTATCAAGGTCGGAATATTTCTCGGCGATCTTTATTTCTATTATTACTGCGATTTTTCTTTTTTGAAATTCGCAGATGGTTATATCACTTCTGCCTTTTCCGCTTTCACGGTTTGATTTTACAGAATATCCTCGTCTGCCGGTGATAAGTCCTGTGAGAAAACCGTGATAAAAATTTTCGTATGAGTCGTGGTAGCTTATTGTATCGAGCAACCAGTCGTTTACTATATCTTCAAATTTTTCGCTGTTGCCTGTTA
>JAZNTA010000077.1:0-12289 GCA_045591525.1 Acutalibacteraceae bacterium
CCTACAAATTCAAGTTTGTCGAGTTGATTATATCACCAATCAACAGCTAAAGCAATAAAAGAAAAGAACAGATAACTGATGCTATCTGTTCTTCCGTGGTCGGAGTGAGGTGATTCGAACACCCGACTTCTTCGTCCCGAAAAGATGTCCCCGTCTGCTTTCAAGCACTACACACAACATCTTGTGCTTTCGTGTATTTTGGGAATGCTCTTTGAAGCTGAATTTCACACTGTTTTCAAATAGTCCAACTCTGTCTGTGGGCTTTATGTGGTCGTTATGGATTTTGAATAAAACATTAAACGATATCCAGCGAGAAAAAATCACCCATCACATTACGTGACGAGTGATTTATAAACTATAAATTCAAATATTAATCAGTTACAGCACTATCCTTTTTCCAAACCAAGCAATCGCATGTATCACAATAAAAAGCAGGTGAAGAACATGAAAATGAACCTGCAATTTTTTTATCCTTATCATTAAAAGGATTTTTAGCTATTAGTACCGCTTTTATACGTTCTGAGAAAATAACGCCTCGTGCACCCTGAATGTATCCATGTCTCATTTCTCCGTTGCAAAATGGACATTTCATATAATATCACCTCAATGAATTTTATTTGTTAATATAACTATATCACATTTTCAAAACATTTCCACTATTATACGCTCACACAATTTTCTGGAATTATGATCTTAGGAAATTCAAGTTTTATAGTTCAATTTTAGCAGAATACTCTTCCAATATGTGATTGATTTCTTCTTCATTTTCATAGAACACATCATCACATTCTTCCATAATTTCTTCAGCCTTTTCGTCATCTTCTTTTTCTTCTAAAACCAAATATGCCTTGTATGCCTTTTGCAAATTGTTTTTGAGTTTCGCTGACAGAACAGTTTCTAACGCAGACATCTCTTTTTGCAAATCACCTGTGTTCTCCACATTAAGAAAATATTGGTCGTGTCCGCCATTGTTAATTTCACTTTGGTATGTCATCAATTCGGCATAAGGTGAATCTGCCTCTCCTTCTGACCAAAGCTCCCACATCTTATTCCATTTCTTTTGTTCATCAGTTAATTGAACTTCTTTTTTCTTGAGAAAATCAAACAATCCCATAACTTTTATCCTCTCTTAATTACAACAACTCTCTCAGCTTATCAAGGAATGCCTCTTCACCCAGGGTATTCACCTTGAATAACATCGCCTGACTTCCACCCGATGTAATTGCAGAAAGATAAATCGGACCGTTCGCATTCTGAAACAATGTAACATTCATACTCACACGGTTACCGCCTGCATAGCTGTATCTTTCAAAAACACGAACACTGCACCTTGCATCCCCATCACAAATATCGCTGGAATCTTCAAGTGATGCAGACATACTACCATTCAATATTCCGTTTTCGATTGTCTTTAAAATCTGTCCGAAATCACCATTAAGAACCTGCTCTAATTTTGCCATTGCTTCTCCTCCTGTTCTTTACATCAACTTTTGCTTATATACAAATCCGCATTTACCAACCCCATTATACCATACCTTCCGCCACATTTCCATAGTTTCATTAATGTCAAAAACTTTACTGCATAATACAAAGAAAGAGGTTGCACTCTGCAACCCCATAAATTAAACCGTTATCAACTCTTTATCTGCACGTCTGAAATCAAATTCTTTGGTATTTCTACCATCCAAATAAGTAACAGCATTAAACATATTAACGATGCCGTGTTGAACAGGAATGTTCGCTTTATTGCACGAACTATATAAAACCTCTTTGATTTGTTGGTTATTCAAATCAGGATATTGGGTTTTAATCATTGCACACACCGATGTTACAAATGGTGTAGCACAAGAGGTTCCGGAAAAATCTCCGTATTCATCCACCCCGTATATAGATGGTAACCTAATGCTTTCACTGGGTGCTGCTACATTAACCCAATCGCCAAAGGTTGAGGTCTCACTCAACATTCCATCTTTCGTAATACCTGCAACAGACACCACACCATCACAAGCAGCAGGATATTGAGGAACGTTGCATTTCACATTACCTGCAGAAGCAATATGCAAAGGCTTCTGCAATCTGCTTTCGAATTTCACAAACATACCATAACTACTGTTTACAATATCCACACCATCAAGCTCTGCCTGAATCTCCGCTAATCTTAATATAGCCAATGCTGTTTCCCGTTCTGAAAATATTTTATATGAAATAACCTTAACGTTTTCCAATGTGTTCTCCATTAAAACACTGCAAACCTTGGCGCCGTGTCCCATATTGGAAATATGCGCTTGTGAGGAATCACCAACAAAGCTGTGTGCAGCTAAAAGTCGATTTCCTAATACAGAACCAACACTCTCAACTCCGTCGTCAATCACTCCCACAACTATTTCAGGCAGTTCATCAATAGATTTATTGCGTAAAATGTAGTCAAAAGCATCTTTACATCTGAGATAATCGAACCCCCAGGAATGTTGACTGTTCGGTTCGTGAAGTGTTAATTTCGGAAGACTTTGCTTTCCAAGGTCAATTGTTACATCCGGTTCAACATAAATAACGGAAGGTGTTTTGGTGTATTTTACATATGCACAATATGTTGCTTCAATGCTCGAATATTGCATAATGTAGATATTGCCGTATCCGAAAACATGATCAATAGCACCATATTTTTCTATTTTAGTACTGCTGATAACAATAAGCCGTTTTGAAGAGAAATATTTATATGTAACATCTCCGGTTATCAGATAACCATTTGAGTTATAAAAATTAACGAAATCAAAAACCTCTTTAGAGAAAATTTTCAATTCACCGGATTTAATGTACTTAGCATTTGAAATAGGGGTTGTCATATAATCATCCATCATTTTACTTTTTCTTTAAGAAGCCTAAAAACAGCCTCACTTATATATGACAATTCAGGGAAAATACTTCAGTGTTTTTTCAAGCAAAAAAATATTTCTATGTTTTGCATAAAACACAAACCTTTAAATTAGTAAAAATATCAACAACAGAACACATTTTTAGAGAGTAGGTCACCCCCTGCTCTTTCTTTTTACCAAAACAAATTTATATGTTATAATATTTATGTCACCAAAAGCAATTGTCAATCGTTTTATTAGTGAAAGGAGGAGGTTATGAGTAAACGAGATCTCGAAAATGAATTTGAAGCTAAATATAACGAATATGGCAATATGCTTTATAAAATTGCATTTTTATATTTAGGTAATGCAAGTGATACCGAAGATGCTTTGCATGATGTTTTCACAAAATATCTTTGCAGTAAATACAGATTCAAAAACTCCGAACACGAAGAAGCCTGGTTTATAAGAGTAACGCAGAACAAGTGCCTTGATTATCTGAAAAAATCAGGTCGTAAGAATGAATGTATTGATGATGTTTCTGCAACTGCTACATACAGGGATGAAGATTTGGAGCAGGATGTTATTTCAAAGGTTATTGCCTTACCCGGAAAATATAAATCAGCCATAATTCTGTTTTATTACAACGATTATACTGTTGAAGAAATCTCAAAAACCTTGAAAATAAGCAAATCAGCTGTCAAGAAGCGTTTGCAACGAGGCAGAGATATTCTTAAATTAGAATTGGAGGATTATGCATTATGAAAAAAGACGATTTCAAAAAATCTATAGATAATATTAACCCCGATGCTTATATGGGTAACAGATTAAAAGCAAAGATTACTACAAATACCGTGCCTGTTAAGAGAAACAGACAAGTTACATTAAGCATAGTATCGTTTTGCCTTGCGTTTGCAATTATTTTCGGCGTCGGATTTTTAGTGCCACAGCCTGACGAGAACACCACTAAGCAACAAAGCACAACAGGAAATATAGCAACACAAAATAAAAAGGTGAATCCTTTTATAATGGTTGCAAGTGCAGCCAATTCAGAAAGCACTGAAACCGCAACCGTAAACAAAACCTTGGAGCTCAATGAAGAATATCCCTATGAAGTTTATTTAGAAGTTAGGGATGTAAGATATCTCTCTGATGCGGAAACATCAAAAATTGAAAATGAATTAGAAGATATATTTAATAAATATTGTGCAGAAAAAAAGTTTGATACAGGCAAAGCAGAACTTTGTGTAAGCGAAAATATTATTATGACTGTATGCACATTTAATGAATTTAAACTTGATTTGGAAGATACTGAAAACATTAAATCCATAAATGTGAAAAATACTTCAAAGTATGGTCAGATGGTGTATGACACAAATAAACCTACTTTTAATGCTCCCGAACATGGTAATTTTATCAATATAGGTTGGGAACACGGAAACAACTTATCTGCCAATGGCGAAGATTTCGATTTTGAGAAAAGTAGCTTTTATTGGAGCCATACAGAAGAAATGGAAAAAGCTTTTGCTGAAAATATAAATATACCATTTTCAACATTTAATGACACGATTACCTTTACAGTTGAATATAAAGACGGTTCAAAAGCAATCGGTGTTGTTGACCTTGTTTTTGACGATAGCGGAAACGCTACTGCCGTATGCAAAAACTACGACTATGTAGCGTAATTTAGTCGAGGACAAACACTATGTCAAAATTCATTGAAAGACTTATCGAATGTCCTTTTTATATGGGTGAGGGCGATAAGTTTATTAACTGCGAGGGGGAAGATGGCAAGAAGTGCACACGATTGTTTGATAACAATGCCGAGAAATTAGAGTATGAAAAAGGTGTCTGCTCCGTTGATGGCGGAAGGGCCTGCAGTCATTATAAAACAATCAACAGACTTTATGAGTGTGGGAAATTACCATTATAATAAAACAATACAACCCGATTGCAGATTGATAATCAGTAATCGGGTTGTTTCTTTATATTATCTTCTCCTGTTAGGTTTCTTCATATCAAATGCAGGGTTAATGGCATAGAAATTCTTAGAATCCATCTTATCAGTAGCAAGACGTAAGCCTTCACCAGTAATGGATTCCTGAAAAAAACGACACATTAAGCCATTTTTCGCAAAAATAGCGAAAATTACACTGGGATTCAGAAAAAATCAGACTCAAAATGCCAATTATGGAATAAATCCTCCTAAAACAAACACCAAATTCCGATTAAGAAAACCTAGTCTCACACAAAAACACAGAGCAGGGTAGTACACCACAAAGTGTAACCTTGCTCTATTTTTCGTGTATTAACTGCAAATTTATTGTTGTTTTGACTAACTCACTGTGTCGCTGATTGTGCAATACGATGGAAATTGAAAAAATATAAAATAAATGTGAAGTATTTATACTTTTTTGTCATATATAAATGAAGTCTATATATAGAAATTAATAAAGTAAGGAGATTGAAAAATGAGTTTAGCAAAAAAAAGATAATTCTATTGTTGCCATAAAGCAATATATTTCTAATGTAAAAAGTAAAGATGGTGATATAACCAGACACAAAGCATTGGTTTTAACGAAAGACGAGGGTTATCCTACTTCAACATATGTAGGTATAATTGAGGGAGATTGTTATACTGTTGTAGTCGAAACTTTACCAAACGAATTTATAAAGAATACATTTAAAAGTGATGAATACCTTTTTGAATGTCATAACACTAACACCTTGATTATAAAAAGTGTCAAAGATTCATCTAATAGTGACAGAACGATAAACATATCATATGTAGGTTGAAATAATAGATAATTGGTATACGTATGCGACTGGCTAGCTCAAAGGCAAGAGTGGTTGTTCACTAAAACCAATTTGTTTACAAGATTTTTCTAATATTGACTTTCTTGATACATAAGAGTATAATCATAGAAAATTACTGAAAGGCAGGTGGACAAAATGACAATGAATCTTAATTTCCGAAACAGGAGAGCCGTTTTGTCCGTTTGCGATTGATATAATTTTTATCTTTTTGTAAATTAAGGCATCTCCGTATTTTCGGAGGTGCCTGTTTTGTTTTTAGGAGGTATTGGAATGATATTTGAAGAAAAGAAAGTTATATTGAAAAATGGCGTGGAAGCTATATTAAAAACTCCTGAAATTGAAGATGCCGAAATGTTACTTAACAGTATTAAAACTTCCAGTGGTGAAACAGAGTTTCTTTCTCGCACAATTGAAGATTGGGAGAGTGTTACTATAGAAAGTGAAGAGAAATTTATTCATAATGTTCGTGAAAGTCAGAACACCTTGTTTATTGCTTGTTATGTAGATGGCGTAATTGCGGGCAACTGTGACATCACTTTTAAGACCGGTAGCAAGACTTCCCATAGAGCAACAGTAGGTATCGCTCTTCAGAAAAAGTATTGGAATATTGGTATTGGTTCAGCAATGTTTAAAGAATTGGTAAAAGTAGCAGAACAACATAACGGTACAGAAATTGTTGACCTTGAAATGATTGAGGGAAACAACCGAGCTAAAGCACTTTATGAGAAATTCGGGTTTCAAGTTATATCGGTAGAACCGAAATTCTTCAAACTCAAAGACGGTACATATCAGAATTTAGTTTATATGCAAAAGTATTTATAATTGAGGAGTTACTATGAGCAATCAAAATATTTATGATAACGAAACATTTTTTGAAGGCTATAAAACCTTGCGTGCAGCTGAAACAAATTACAATGACCTACTCGAACAACCTGCAATGGCAAAAATGTTACCTGATTTAACTGAAAAAACAGTTCTTGATTTAGGTTGCGGCTACGGTCATAACTGTATTGATTTTGTCCATCGTGGAGCAAAGCGTGTTGTTGGTGTTGATATTTCCGAAAAGATGCTTGAGGTAGCAAAAAGCGAATCAGATAATGAAAAAATTGAATATGTAAATATGAGTATGACTGACATTTCAAAGTTAGGTGAAAGTTTTGATTTCATCTACAGTTCTCTTGCTTTTCATTACATTAAAGATTTTGATGCATTTGCAAAGGAAATGTATTCTGTTTTGAATGATGGTGGTCAACTGTTGTTTTCACAAGAGCATCCTATTATTACGGCTACTATTGACGGCAATGGTCATTTTAATAAAAACTTAAAAGGTAAAAGAGTATCCTACACATTTTCAAATTACAATGAACCCGGTGAAAGAAAAGTGCATTGGTATGTTGATGGTGTTATAAAATACCATAGAACCTTCAGCGATGTTATAAATGCACTTGCAAAAGCTGGATTTGTGATTGAGGAAGTCTGTGAGCCAACACCGGAAGATTGGGCAGTTGAAAAACTTCCTACAATAGTTAAAGAATACATAAAACCTAACTTTTTAATTGTAAAAGCAAGAAAGGTATAATATGAGTAGCTTAAACTGGACTTTTGATACAGTTGCCGAAACCTACGAAAAACTTCGTCCCGGATATGTGGATGAACTGTATCAGGCTATATTAGAATACAAACCAATCAATAATACAAGTAGCGTTGTTGAAATCGGTATCGGTGGCGGTCAGGCAACATTGCCGTTTCTGCAAACTGGTTGTAAGCTCACTGCAGTTGATTATGGTGAAAATTTCTGCCAGATTTGCCGTGAGAAATTCAAGGAGTTTCCTAATTTTTCAGCAGTTTCAGGAAAGTTTGAAGATATTGATATGGGCGATGAATACGATCTAATTTATTCCGCTTCTGCATTTCATTGGATACCCGAAGAGATCGGATATAAAAAGGTTTATGATATGCTTAAAGATGGTGGCGTGTTTGCTCGGTTTGCGAATCATCCGTTCCGTGATAAAGGAAAGCTTGAACTGTCGGAAGAAATTGATCAAATCTATGCAGAATATTATTATAAATATCACAACAAAGAACCTGCAACACCTGTTGAATACACCGAACAACAAGCGCACGATAGAGCTTTGATTGCAGAGAAATATGGTTTTACAGATATTCAGTATAAGCTGTTTTATCGCACACGCACATTTACTGCAAAAGAATATATAACGCTTCTCGGTACATATTCGGACCATATCGCTATTGAAGAAACTATCAGAAACAAATTCTTTTCAAAGATAGAAGAAGCAATCAACCGACACGGTGGAAAAATTACTATTTATGACACAATAGATTTACAGTTGGCAAGGAAACTTTGATTTATAAGGAGAAACGTATGAAACTACTTGTAATCCGTCACGGTGAATCAGAAGCAGATTTGCTTGATGTACACGAAGGCAGAGCAGACTTTGCATTAACCGAAAGAGGTCACAGACAAGCTGAAGCTATGGCAAATTATGTTGCCGAGAATTTTGACATTTCCAAAATATATGCAAGTACATTAACAAGAGCAAAACAAACAGCACAACATTTATCAGATAAAATAGGCAAACCTATTACTTTTGATGAAAATTTAATGGAATTCAACAACGGACTTCTTGCAGGCTTGCCAAGAGCGGTTGTAAGAGAAAAATATCCCGAAATTCCTAATTTACCAATTGATAAAGCAGTTTACGGTCAGGAATCTCAGGTTGAGTTCAGACAAAGAGCAGAAAATGCGCTTTCAAGAATCCTAAGTGAAGCTGAGCAGGATGAAACTATAGCTGTTTTATCACACGGTGGTATGATAAATCAGTTGTATCGCTCACTATTTGAAATGCCTGTTGGTTGTAAGTTTTTCTTTAATACTGCTGATACAGGCATTCACATTTGGAGCGTGAGCGATACAGAAAGACGAGTTGTAAAAGCTAATTTTGACGAACACACAAAAGGAATTTAAAGTTATTGAAGGTGTAAAATGAACAAAGTAATTGTAATAGGTTGTCCGGGTTCAGGTAAAAGCACATTTTCAAGAGCATTACACGAGCTTACAGACTTACCCTTGTACCACCTTGATTTATTAAATTGGAACAGTGATAAAACAACAGTAGATAAAGCAATTTTTCTTGAAAGGTTGCAGAATGTTATTGAACTTGATAAATGGATAATCGATGGTAACTACGGATCTTCAATAGAATTTCGTATGAAAGAATGCGATACAGTTTTCTTCCTTGACTATCCTGTTGAAGTTTGTATTGATGGCATTATGCAAAGACAAGGAAAAACACGCTCTGATATGCCGTGGATAGAAACAGAGGTTGATGAAGATCTTTTGGAATTTATCAGAAACTATAACACCCAAAGCAAACCAAAGGTGTTGGAACTTTTGAAGAAATACAGCGAAAAAGACATTGTAGTTTTCAAAAGCAGGAAAGAAGCAGATGATTATATAAACAAGGTGAAGCAACATGCGAATAATAAAATTTGATACCCAATACCGTGATGACCTCATATTTATGATACTTGAAGCAAAAAATGCTCTCGGCAGAGTGCCTGGACTTAATGATGATTTGCTTGATATTCAGCAAAACTATTTTGACAAGGGTGATATGTTTTGGATTGCTCTTGATGATAATGATAGAGTTATCGGTAGTGTAGGTTATAATTCCATCCCGAATAGCGATGATGTTGTTCTTCACAGACTTTTTGTAAAAGCCAATCTCAAGCGTCAGGGCATCGGCACAGCTCTTTTGAGAACTGCCGAAGAACACGTAAAAGCTATAGGCAAAAAGGCGGTAATCGTGCATCTCGGAAACAAAGAACATTTTTATGAGTCTTGGCAGTTTTATCCTAAATATGGTTATGTAGAATATGAACCAAGTTATATGAGGAAGGAACTGCAGAAAACAGAGGTTTGGGATATTTATGACATTAACCGCAATAATACAGGCAAAACTGTTGAGCGTGGTAAACCAATGGCACAAGATGAGTACCATATAGTTGTAAATGTATGGATTAAGAATTCAGACGGCAAATGGCTAATTTCAAAACGCTCACCAAATAAGCATTATGGTAACCTTTGGGAATGTTGCGGTGGCTCTGCTGTTTCAGGTGAAGACAGTATTACTGCTGCTATCCGTGAAGCAAAGGAAGAACTCGGTGTTGAGTTAAAACCTGAAAACGGACATCTTTTTACATCTGCTATCCGTCAGTATAGAACATTCCCTGATTTTCTTGATGTGTGGGTGTTTAATCAGGATGTTGATATAAATACTGTTGTTTTGCAAATTGGAGAAACCTGCGATGTGAAATGGGCAACAAGTGCAGAAATACTTTCTATGGAAAAGAATGGTGAGTTTATACCTTTGACAGTTTTCCCATATCTTGAAAAGTTATTTGGAAGTGAGAAATAAAACATGTTCGATTGCGGATTTACAAAAGAAAATAATTGGTTCAGATACCGTGCGGCTGCAATTATTGTTGAAAACGGTTGTGTATTGCTTGCAACTAATGATAAGGTTGATTATTTTTACTCTGTCGGTGGCGGAGTACAAATGGGTGAAAAAGCAGAGGATGCTGTTGTTCGTGAGGTTTTTGAAGAAACGGGAATTCATTATGAGATTGACCGTTTAGCAGTTATTCACGAAAACTTTTTCACTGATTCAAGTGAGTTTTTCAAGGATCTGAACTGTCACGAAATAGCTTTATATTTTCTTATGAAAGCTAAATTCAACCAAGCTTTAAACAGCGACAGCTATACTCAAGGCGTAAGAGAAAATATGGTATGGATACCTATTGATGAACTTGATAATCATACAGTTCATCCCACATTTCTTAAAGAATATTTAAGTGATAAAAACACGGAAATATTACACATTATTACAGACGAAAAACAACAAAAGTAAAAGCAAATCAACAGAGGTGAAGGAAAATGAAAATCGCAGTTTTAGGTTATGTTGGAAGCGGGAAAACATATCTTTCAGATTATATAGCTAAGAAAAAGGACATTCCCGTTCTTCACCTTGATTCGATTAAATGGGATAAGGAATGGAAGCCTATTGACGATTCAGTTGTTCTGCCACAAGTTGCAGAGTTTATGGCACAGAACGATTGGATTATAGACGGATATTATAAATATCTGATGATTGATGAAAGATTTGAAAAAGCCGATAAAATAATATTTCTTCTTCTACCTCGTTTTACTTGCTTTTTCCGTGCTTTAAAGCGAACAAAATCACGCAGACAAGAAGGTTATAAAAATGACTTTAATTGGTGGTTTTTTAAATTCGCCTTATACGGATGTAGAAATAAGGAAAGACGAAGCTATTATGCTGAAATTGCAGAAAAGTACAAGGATAAAACTGTTGTTTTGAAAACAAAACAACAGGTAGAAGATTTTATGAGGAGTATATAAATGCTGAATCATCCATTCCCACCACTATATGATGAAAACTCAAAAGTGCTTATACTCGGTAGTTTCCCCTCTGTAAAATCCCGTGAGCAAAACTTTTTCTATGGTCATCCACAGAACAGATTTTGGAAGGTCGTTTCTGCTGTTATGGATACTGATACGCCTGTTACTATTGAAGAAAAAAGCAACTTTTTGCACGAAAATCATATCGCTTTATGGGATGTGATTGCCTCTTGTGATATAACAGGCAGTTCTGATAGTTCAATTAAAAATGTAGTAGCAAATGACCTTGCAGACATACTTAAAAATGCTGATATCAGTCAGATTTTCGTGAACGGCAAAACTGCTGAAAAGTATTACAATAAGTACATCCGTAACACTATCGACAGAGAAGCTGTTTGTCTGCCCTCAACCTCACCCGCAAATGCCGGATGGAGTGTGAAAAAACTTGTTGACGCGTGGACGGTAATTAAAGAACATCTTGATTAAGGAGAATTTATGGCTAAAGTTTATTTAATCTGCGGTAAAATCTGCAGCGGTAAAAGTACATATGCTGAGCAGTTGCGTGTCCAGAATCACGCTGTGTTGCTTTCTACAGATGAAATAACCCTTTCTTTGTTCGGTCAACATTGTGGCGATAAGCACGATGATTATGTGGAAAGAACACAAAACTACCTGTTCAATAAATCATTGGAGCTTATTGAGGTCGGAATCAATGTTATTCTTGACTGGGGCTTTTGGATGAAGGAAGAAAGGGGTTATGCCCGTGAGTTCTATAACAGTCGAAATATAGAGTGTGAGTTTCATTACATTGATATCAGCGATGAAACATGGAAGGAACGTTTAAAGAAAAGAAACAGTGAGGTGTTATCCGAAACAACAAGTGCTTATTATGTTGATGATAATCTTGCTGAAAAATTTGCTTCAATATTTGAAGTGCCGAGCGAAGATGAAGTAGATGTTGTTTATCAGGGTGATACGAATGAGTAAATTTGAATTTATGAACAGCTTCGATGTTTTATCTGACGGTGAAATTACATTAAGAATTTCTCAAAAATATCAAGGTGACGATGAATTGTTACCATTCTATTACTACGACATTTGCATTGGTGATACGCCTATTGGAAAAATAAGTATTCGTATAGGCGACAATTATCATTCGTATTACAATGGGCATATCGGT
>JAZNTA010000078.1:0-1775 GCA_045591525.1 Acutalibacteraceae bacterium
GACCGCTTGGCCTCCGACTTAGAATCATTATGGAGCGTTATCAATTGCAATCAGATGAAACTGTGCTTTATCAAGGCGAGGTCATTAAAGTAGACAAATACAAAAAAGAATCCTTTATGGATTCGTTTTCTACTCCTCCAACCACGGAATTGATTTTGACTAACAAAAATATTGTTCTCACCACCAGAATAAAGAAAATGTTTGCTAAAGAACAAATCAATGTTGAGGTGTTATCTTTGACTGACATTAAAATTTATGATGATATGCCTCAAGTCAAACAGAACAAAATCAACGTGGAAATATATTTCACCTTTGGAGAGATATATTTGGACTTTCACTCGAAGCTTGAAGCTACAAAATTTTATCAAGTCGCAATACAGACATTAACAGGCAAATCTCTCGCTACCCGCGGAGCGGAAAAAGTTAAAGGCGGAATCGGTCTGGTTGATGACACATTGGGCATCAATACTGTTGATACGGTAAAAGGCGTATTAGAAAACGGTCTTGCCGGCACTCTTTTCTCTGGATTTAAAAAGAATAAATCCGCATCTTCCAGAAGCAATAATTCATCAACAGTAAAGGAAGTCGCCGAAATAGCAAAGGACGTTATTAAAGAAACTCGTTCAAACAGTTCAGATAAAAAAGAGCAATTATCTTATGAAGAACAAATTGATGCTCTCAACAAAATGAAAGCCTTGCTCGATGCAGGAATTCTAACCCAAGAAGAATTTGACGCAAAGAAAAAAGAAATTCTCGGCTTATAATCTGTTTTCTTTGCCTACAGCAACGCAAATTTTGAGGGCTGACGATTGTTTTTCGTCAGCCCTCGCTTTTTATCATCTCGACAAATTGGAATTTGTTTAACGGTTTTCTAAAATCCATTTCTTTGACCAAGCAAACAATGTTTCGGACATCAAATTGAAATCTATCTCTCCACCATTTTTCAAATTTAAGAATATATCAACGATAAGCCGTTCATCAGTTGAAACAACATCGCGCAATTCACTTTGGAATTTTATGTATTTGCCCGTTTGCTTAAAAGCGATAGCTTGCACAACGAAAGAGGCGGATTTATACAATCCTTTCAAAATATCTTTGCTTTTTTCGTGCAGCATATTGTGAACGCATCCGTGATAGATGTTACAAGCACCTATTTTAATCGCTCTGTTAACAGCAGATTCATCAATCACCGCAAGCAATTCATCAAGACTACCTTGTATAGGGGTTGTGTCATAATAAAACTGAAAAAGGTCGGAAGGCTCCCAATTCAAAAGCTCATCTTTACCCGAAACAAAGCCGCAAATCAGTTCTCTGTTGGGAAGGGTATCTAACATTGCATTGTATTTTTGAATATCTGTGACGGACAGTTGATCGAGTATTACGACAATGTCTATATCACTTGTTTCTGTTGCTTCGCCACGACCGTAACTACCTTGCAAACCAACGAACCATACACAGTTTGTAAAAGTCTCATTTAATGTCTGCAGGAATTTCTTCATCCAAGCAGTAATATCTATCATCTTAATCACCTCGTCAAATTCTTATTTTTCTAACTGTTCGACCTATTGGAATTGGGTTAATTCACATTTGTAGCGGATAACCGTTTCACCGTCATAAATTTCAGAGAATTCTGTGATACTAAAATTGTTCTTCTGATAAAAACCGACGGCATCATTATCCGTTTCAGCATATACAGACAATAAATCATAATTATTTATCACTTGTTTTATCATATAAGAACCAATGCCTTTGCCACGAGCAGATAAATCAACCGC
>JAZNTA010000079.1:0-2095 GCA_045591525.1 Acutalibacteraceae bacterium
TGAGCCTTTGCCTCATACATTCTGATTTCGGCTTCGCGAACCATTTCTTCACAGTTTGTGTTTCGATTTCTGTGGGATGTACCAATAGCAACATGGTAGTCCCTTGTTTTTATTTGCTGGGCAAAGGTTTCGATGCTCTGTTTAATAGTTTCTTGTGGAATTTTCTTTGCAAATACTAAAAATTCATCGCCACCCATACGGTAAATGTACTGACCATAGAACACTTCCTTCAAGGAATTTGCAATATAGATAAGCATTTCATCGCCTGCGGCGTGTCCGTATTTATTGTTCCTGATATGAAGCTCGTTAACATCAATATAAATGCAGGAAAAGTCTTCCGGTTTTTCTTCGTCAAAAACGAGAATATCTTTTTTATATGCAACACGGTTTAACGCTCCGGTAAGAGAATCTGTTGTTGCAGCAAGCTCAGTTTTATTAAGATGCTTTTTGTTGTATATGGCAATAGAAAAGCAAACAGCAACATCGCCCACAAGTTTTCTGATGGAAGAACTTTTCTTTGGGTTAATTGTGCCCAAAATACTAACATGGTTGTCTTTATCTGCAATAATTGCAAAAGAAACATCCTTGATACCGTGATTTAATAAAAAGTGATAAAATTCCGAATTGGTTTTTAAAAGGTGATTGTTGGGAACAATTTGCATAAATCCGGTAGATGAATCATCCGTGTGAATGTTTGCCGCATACCTGAAAAGCTCACTTACAAAGTATTTTCTTTCGTCACCCAATAAGCATTTATCCTTCAAGGAAGGCTTTATGTAGCAATAATCCTCTCCGTCAGTATCTGCAAAGAAACAGGAACGCGCGCTTGAAAATTCTTTTATTCTTTTTAATGCAGTATTTATATTTTCATGTTGCCTGTTTATTTCCAGAAGAAGATGCCTGATAACAGAAGACTCTGAATTTAATTTTGTTCTGTTTTTTTCGCTTCTTAATATCAGTTCAAGATAAATTGCTATAATTAAAATGATTAGAGCAAAAACAACAAGTAAATTGTGGGATATTTTATGAGTTTCCTCAAACACCTGGGTTTCATAACGGGCAAGCATGATACCCCAGTCAAAATCTTCAATGGTAGAATAATGGGTATACAAATCCTCGCCTGTACGTATTGACTTGAACGATGAATAACCTTTATCGGAATTAGCCAGCATTTCGTATGAATAGCCGTCATTATACTCCCTGTTTTTCAAACTTGACAGTTCAGATGGTTTTTCATTTATTGTATCTATAATAAATTTTCCTGTTTCCTTATCATAAACGAAAAGTTGAGCATCAAGCTCTTTTGCCATATTATTGTATTTTTCGTTGATAGTTTCGATTTTAATAATGCCATACATAATACCGACAGTTTCTCCGTTCACCTGAATCGGTACAGAGCTACGGACTACCTGATCATCGGGCATTGAATAGCTATAAGTTCTACCGGTAATATGTTCTCCCAGAAGTGCCTGCTCTTCAAATGAAATTTGTCCTTTCAAATCATAGACTCCGTCCTTTGTGATAAAGGTGCAGTCCGGGTTAAGAATACCAATTCTTGAAAATAAACCAATAGGCTGAAACGAATAAAACATAGGCTCATAGCCTTTTCCGTCAGCATAGAGCCTTGACGCAAAGTTTGCCATAGTAACAAGATTTTCTCGGTCTGATTTTAATTGCAAAGTAAGATCGTCTTTAATCTGTTTTGTCTGAATATGAAGCATTTCATAAGCATCGTCCTCAGCCTTAATAAAGAAAGATACAACCATTGCAAAAAAGACTGCACATATTAAAATTGCAGCAACAATTGTATATAAAATATTATTTTGTTTTTGTTTTTTTCGCTCGTATGTTATTGCCATTTGCTTTATCTTCTTTCATAATATAATTAACAAAGATTTCTAATTAAATTATATCACTATTCTACATAAAATTCAAGTATTTCACCATATTTCTAAAAAACTTCTAATCGCAATCTTCTTTATTTCTATAAGACTATTTATTAGTAGGTTTTGTCGCAAAATGTCGTAACTAATATGAACACTGTACAATTCAAGCACCGATTTCTAGTGATAACTCATATAATTAAGACCAAAAA
>JAZNTA010000080.1:0-2100 GCA_045591525.1 Acutalibacteraceae bacterium
TCCGCAAACTGTGGTTCGCACAATGTTGATCTTGAAAAATTGATGGTATATTTATATTGTTCCCTTTGTTTTTTATCGTTTGAAATCCATTTGCAGTTTTTTTCAAAAATATAATAATCAAATTTATCATTGATTCCAACAGAGTCCACCGCAGACAAAAAGCTACCCGGGGTTAATACACCCTCGCTTTCTGAATTTAGGCGTGATAGTACTTCCGCACCTATTATTTTCTTTGTTTTTGCATCTAAAACAGGTTGATATTCAAGGAAGAAACGATTGTTATCAATTTCTTTTTCTATATTATTTTCTATTTTTATCTTTTTTTCAAGCTCCTTTCCGCCGGATACATTCCACTCAGCGTATGGAACATTTTCATTCTTCGCAAGCAAATATGCCTGTTTGGCACGGCCTATTGCATCATCAAACGACACTTGTGTGCCAAACGCAAAATATACACCGATTCTGACGTCAATAATATTCAGTGCGCTGTGTTTTAAGAGACATTTGCTTAGCTCACCAAAACAATTTTCGATTTTTTTGCGTGCAGTTTCGATATTCCATTTTGAAAGAACAACGAAGTTTTTTTCTCCATATATAGCTATATTACTGTCATCACTGTTTGAAAAAGCTTCCAGCAAGACTCCCTTTATTTCAGAAAAAACATTCATGGTTTGATGTGCCGAATATAGACTTCTGAAATTATCCAGGGAAACTTTAGCATAGAAAACACACCTGTCTTCGCGTAATTTCCCTGATTTTTCAAAGCTGGCTTCTAATTTACTTATATTGATAAACGCCTTTTCTTCACTGCCGGCAGCAGTTTTTGCTCCTCTTATGGCAAAATAAATACCAATAGTGATAAGAACAATAAAGCATAAAACCAATATGGTTATGATGATGTATGGGTATTCAAATAGTTGCATTCTTATGGCTCCTATACTTTTTATTTTGAAAAAGTCGGAAATTCCAAGGTTCCACCGGTTTTCTTAAGTCCTATTTTTTCAGCACTTTCAATGCACCTGTGTCCGTCTGCTCGAGCTCTTTTTTTACGCTCGGGGATTTCCGCTGCAAGATATGGTATTCCAAACGAAAGCATCGCCTTTATCAGCTTAGTCTTTGCAATACCTTTCCTTTTGTATTCTGCCAGAATTTCAAACATGGCATAGTTTAAAGCATCGTTATTAAATGCTTTCGTTTTGCGATTAACGGCCTTTAGCCATTTGTAAAAATCCAAAAACTTATTGATGTCTGTATTTTCTCTGAAATAAATTCCTCTGATATAAAACTCCTCTTGATTGCTGTTCATAGTTTCAAGAAGTGCTCCATAATATTTTTTTTGAATTGCAATGACTTCTTTGTGCTGTTTCTCTAAGGTTGTTTCGGTAATTTGTTTATCATGAAGTCTGTATATCATAAGATATTCAGGCATAATCTCCACATCATATCCTGCCATAACAAACCTTGTCCAAAGCTCCATATCTTCGGTACAGGTAAAGTTTTTATCATACAAAAGACTTCTGATTGCATCCGCTTTTGCAATAATTCCGGGGTGCAGAATCGGATTTGTAACCAAAAGCAAAGCTTTTATAGATTCATTGTCACTTTTTCCTCCGCATCCTCCTGAAGAAATCACTCCATTTTTAAGTGTCATAAATCTACAAGATGACAGAGATATATGTGGGTTTTCTTCCATAAATCCATACTGCTTTTCAAGTCTTTCAGGGAGGCATATATCATCTGCATCCATCCTTGCAATATATTTACCTTGTGCTAAAGATATTGCTTTATTAAGAGATGACGGAAGTCTTAAATTCACTTCGTTGGTATGTACTTTCACACGCTTGTCAAGCTCAGCAAATCTATTTAATATTTCACCTGTGGTATCGGTAGAGCAATCGTTAATCACAATAAGTTCAAAATCTTTAAATGTTTGATTTAAGACACTTTCAATCGCTTCGGCTAAATAATCTTCGCCATTATACACACTCATTATTAAAGATATTTTAGGTGTTGTATTCACTCATTACCACCCTTTCTCATACGCTTTAATTCTTTACAGAAATACAAAAAGTAAAATGCTAATCTGATTTTTTGTTTTTT
>JAZNTA010000081.1:0-11409 GCA_045591525.1 Acutalibacteraceae bacterium
TAAGAATTTTAAACTTGCTTCCTGAACTATTCAAATCAAATTTTAATATTTCCATTGGAGCCTCCACATCCAACTACACTAACAAAGCCATGGTGTAAATGATATTCTGATTATATTATTTCACCTGACAGAATACAGCAATCGCTTTTGCTACAAAATTGGCTGTTCCTTCACCGTATTTATCAATATTGTTCTTAAATCGCTCGTCGGCAACATACATTTTCCCAAGACAAACGAGAATCTCATCAGTACAAGTGTAGTAATTGTCGGTAATGTGCGCCTGAAGCTTTGCCACAAGCTCCTGTACTTCGGTAGAATCCGCACTCGCCCCGTTATTCTTACATATAGCAAACTCAGCAAAAATTGCCATCAATCCATCATTGGCTTGAGTCCAATCTTCATTTGTGTAATTCTTAGTTTTTTGTTCATGCTCACGATATGCAGCGGTGTTCCCCCATCGCTCACGAGCTTCATTTTCATAGTTTTTCATTTGCGCACCTCACAATGAATTAATTATACACCATTTTTGTGTGCATATCAATCGCCTGGAAAAGATTTGAAAGTCAATGTGCCATATAGAACAAACACAACTCCCACCTACTATTTTCTGACATAGTAAGTGGGAGTTGGAATTTAATATGTTTTATATCATAGATATGATACTGAAACCAATGTGAAGTTTTCTTCTACAGGTTCGTCTGATTCAAGTGTTTCATAGGTGATTGAACGCTTGTCCGATTTGCCTGAAAATGAAATTTGAAGCTCAAAAATGGACCCTTTCGTGTCGTAAGTAGGCTAGACAACCGCCAGATGTTTGACTTAATTATAGGGTATTTACTGCCATTTTGAAACATCGGTTATAGGGCATTTAATTCATTTATAGGGCTTTTTATATAATAATATAACATCTGAGCTAAAAAAGAGAACCAACAAAAGATTTTTAACCCTTTGTTGGTTCTCTTTTTATTATAAATATAAAATCAATAAAACTTTGGATTATTCATATTATCAACTTCTGCCAAAAGTGTTTCTGAGATTTCGCGGTTTTGGAGTCGCATCATTGTTTCTTGGCTGGTACCGAAGGAAAGTAGGTTTATGCTACCATACCAAACAGTCTTACCATCAAGGATTGCATATTTTTGATGAATCATACTCTGCGTTACAACATTTATACCACACTTATGTAAAAGATTAATATTTTCTTTGATTCTCTGCGATTCATCATCGTTATAATCCTCTGGGCACCTTGTAACAACAGTTATTTTCACACCATCTGCTCTCGCTTGAGCTAACATGGTTGTAATTTGCATAATCCTGCTTTTTTTCAAAAATGGACTTACTATTACCGCTTCGTGACGAACAAATTGTAAATCTTGTGAAAATACTTTAGAAAAATTATTTCTGTCAAATATGATGCCGGGTTCAGTATTATTCTCAGCAAAATCCTTAACCCTATAACCAAGCTCTGCATAGCCTTTTAATCTTTTGAAATACATTCGCTCCAAAACATCAACAAAGATATCAACATAATCATATATGCGAACCTCAGTTTTACCTTCACACTTTCTGTGCAATCTACCTGCATACTGAGCTAATGTTCCTTGCCATGCAATTGGCATCGCAAGAAACAATGTATCAAGCCTCGGTTCATCGAACCCTTCTCCAATATATTTTCCTGTTGCAACTATAACGAATGGTGTTCCATCAGAAACTTGTTTAATTTTCTCTAAAGATTCTCGCTTTTCTTTTACAGTTCCCCTGCCTGTTAACAAAAACACGTTTGATACTCGTTTACTTAATGATGTAAACAAATCCAATGCATGCTCATAGCGTTCTGTTAAAACAATGGAATATCTATTCTCATTAAAGGCGGCTACCACATCATTGATAACCATTGAGTTTCTGGCTTCGCTTTCAACCACAGCTGAATATATATCATTAATCCCAAGGTTTTCATTTTCTTTTTGTGCAATTCTCAACCTAGTAAAACGCGGAGTTATGACATGGTCAAAACCACTTTTCAAAGCCTGTTCTGCCGCTGTAGTTTTATATCTAACCGGTCCACATTGCATAAAAATTATTGGTTGATGTCCATCTTTTCTT
This sequence comes from Acutalibacteraceae bacterium, assembly GCA_045591525.1. Taxonomy (GTDB): domain Bacteria; phylum Bacillota; class Clostridia; order Oscillospirales; family Acutalibacteraceae; genus DTU089. Next base: position 2,104 of record JAZNTA010000081.1, read on the forward strand.
TTTGGTGTTGCAGTTAAACCATAAACAAATTCAGCGTTCACTTCTTTCAATATCTTTTCAAAACTAACTGCAGGTACATGGTGACATTCGTCAACTATTACCATACCGTAGTTTTTCACAAAATCTTTAACCTCACCACCACTCACAACTGATTGCATTATAGCTATATCTACAATTCCGTTTAAAGTATTTTTGTTTCCACTTAACTGTCCAATAAAATCACGAGATTTTACACGTCCGGTTTTTGTTGTGTATGTAGGCTTCTCACCAGTAAAAACAAGAAACGCTTCAAGAGATTTCTTCCATTGCTCAAGTAAAGCTGAATTGTGAACAAGAATTAGAGTATTAACTTTCTTTTGTGATATTAAATATGAACCTACAACGGTTTTACCAAAAGCAGTTGTAGCCGAAAGTATTCCATTAGAATGGAATAACATTGATTTGGCAGCATCCGATTGATTTTCGCGTAATTTACCATTAAAACAAACATCAATAGGATTTCCCTTTTGGCACTCATTTTTAAAAGTGCATTCCACTCCAAGTTGAATAAGCATATCTACAACTGCATCAAAACAACCGCGGGGCAAAGCTATATATTCACCTAAATCTTCGGCAGTTGATATAATCCTTGGGGTTCCATAAACAGAAAAACGCATCGCTTGTTTTTTGTAATATTCAGGATTTTTAAATACCGCAAGTCGTTTTATTTTGTTTAATGCACTATGTGAGAAACCTGATTTGTTTATGTAAATCATATTAGAGATAATTAATTCAACTTTACTCGGTACATCCGTACTTTTCAGCTTTATCTCAGTTGACTTTTGTTGCCAAGGTTTTTCTTCGTCTTCACCTAAACCTAAGTATCCTACACCATCGTAACTTCTTAATTTAAACATATACACAGATATATCATCATAAGAAATCTTTTTAATGTTTGATAAAAATTGCCATTGGTCATCATAAGGAACAAAGTTTTCATCTACAAATAAGCTGTTCCCGTTTTTTCTGGCAAGACCTTGCAATGGTAATGCTATAAGATTACCGAAACCACCGTCCGGCATATTGTCTTGATTCGGTAAAAGTCTGTCATAAGAACTAAATTTGATTTTATGATTTTGATTCATCGAATAAGAAATCACACTACTTGCAAATCTACGAGCAAGTTTAGCCTGCACAGGCTCAGAAAAGAAAAACCAACAATGTGCACCTTCACCGGAACGAGAACGCTCAATATATATCGGTATTTCCAAGGAGTTACAGGACATTCTTATAGATGAAATATCCTGTTGCCAGTTTTCATCATCAAAATCAATCACAACAAAATTGGTAGTTTCGTCCTTTAACAGAGGGTAAATACCAATTACATCATTTTCAGTTGCATTTTTTGAAAGATGGTTATAAATCTCTTTAGAAGTTAATTCACTATATACTCTATTTGGACAATCCGAACATTTAATTCTACCTTTTTGACACAGTTTATCGTCCCACTCGTTTTTACAAGTAGGTGAATAGCCGCTTTTCCCTGTTCTTTTACTAACCCAACGCTTTGCATACACATCAGTTCTGCCTGCAAATAACAATACAAACAACTTGATTTTATCTTCTGCAGAACTGAATTGATTGACTGATGGTATTTGATCTTCTAAGCTTTGACTTTCAGTATTCTCTTCGGCTGGTTCTATCATTAACTGTCTTCGTAGCTGTTGATTTTCTTCTTTCAACCGAAGATATTTTTCTAAAAGTTTTTGGTATTCAGTATCCATATTGCACTTGTTTAGCTACTATATCAGCAGCTATTTTGTTAAGGTTGGTAATTATAAATTTCTGAGCATTTGCATCATAAATATTCTTTTTATATTGACGCCCCTCAGGGGATACAATATCAATTGTATCAATGCCTAATTGTGCGCCCTTCATTGTAACAATTTTAGTTCTTTTGCCATTGTGGATTATTTCAGAAAGATAACCATTATCCACGAGCCAATCGGAAATATATTTAGCAGGCAGGGTTTTCACATTTTCATCCAGTACCTCGCCTATTCTTTTTGAAATAATAGATACACCAACAGGGTCCTGTGTTATAAGAATTTTTGAACATTGTTCATCTGTAATTGAAAATGCTATTCTCTGTGCTTTTACAGTTCTACCTACAACGCCACCATTATTAATTACATCCTGAAGAACATTAGAAACATAAAACAGACATCTGCTGATTCGAACATTGTTTATTACAGAATCATCTCTAATAATTTCGTCTGTTAACGGATCAATACCATTGGCTAATTTATCTATATAATTCTTTGCATGTTGCATTGTTTCAAGTTCAGTCATAACCCTTTTCCCCAATATTAGTTATTTAACAGATATTTTTTATTTGAACCTCTACCACTAATGAGTATAAGATTTTCTTTTTCCATTTGCTTCATCAAATTATAAGCACGAGTATGTTTTATGTCGAGCAAATTCTGCACTTCTTCATCTGTTATTTGACCATTAGATTCTATAAACTTCAATATTTTTTCCATTTGAGGTGATAATACGACTGTTGATTTTGTTGTCTTATTTTCACTAACAACATTCATATTAGGCATAACAATTTTAAAGGTGTTTGATGTTACTTCAATTACGGGTTTTGTTACACAATCCTTATAAAAACTATAAATTCTACGAATTCCCGTACCGTATGATTCGATTAGTTTTAAACGATGAAATACTTCTGCCAATTTTTTATTTCGGGGTTGCGATATACCGCTTTTAATATCATCCGGAGATAACCCAGGTAACAAACCACCTATGGAAATAAACTCCATTTCTTTATCGTTTACATTTATTATAATACTACCACTGAAACTATAATCACGATGCACTATCGCATTTAACAAGGCTTCCCTTAAAGCTTCTTGAGGATAATCTGTTCTTTCTATCCTTTCCAAGCCATTAAATGTCGCTACGGTTTTATTGCAAAGCATTAAATAGGAAAACACATCTTCAATTTGTTCAAAAACCGAACCGGTAAATTCACGACTATCACGAAATTCCGTGTTCATATCATCACCAAAAACAGCAACCTTTGTTGTATGCAAGCATTGGTCAGATAACACTACTGCCAAATTAGTGAACAAAGAATTTGATTCATCTGTAATACCCAATGCACGGTACTTTTCCTTTGAAAACTCAACATTATGTTTATTAAAAGTTTTTTCAGCACTATAAAATGTGAGTTCCTGCTCCATAGAACGCATTTCCTCAAACACATCGCCATCAGAATTTTTTATCATTCTACGAATTTGCTCAGGTGATGCCTGTGTACTCGATGTTCCTTGACGAATGTACACGCCACTTGGTTTTAATCCTTTGGATTTAAGATAATATGGTTTATAACTACCTTCTCCAACCGATATTTTTACAACTTTGTTATCTTGTAAAGTATATTTAATAAACATTGTTACATCAGGTTGAATTGCATCACGAATACCATTAGTTATACGTGTGTAGGTTTCATCCACATCATCAATTCCAACCACATTTCCGGCATCATCAATACCGATATATATAGTTCCGCCATCTGTGTTTGCAAAGGCAATTACCTCTTTGTATATATCATCTGTAACTATTGATTTAAACTCTATATTTTCGTTTTCAAATTTCATAAAGCTACCCTCCTTGTAGGTTTACACATAAATATTATATGATTTTTTTCATAAAAATCAACCCGCAAAAAGTGAATTTTCACTGTTTTTTCACTTTTTTATCACTTTTTTCACTGTTGTCATAAAATTTTTCACTTCTCACATTAGAAACCAAAAGCAAAATTTGTCTACCTTACCAACTTAAAATTCATTAAGCTTCAAGAAGGTTTGTATTATCTCATATAGTTACAACCCCAAAGTTTCTTCCAACATTTCTCTTAATACGATTAATGTATCTTCATCTTCACTATCTTTAAGCTGTGCATATAAAGATATAGGGTCTATATACTTACCCTTGCTTAACCAGCTCGGATTATATTTAAACACTTCTACAACTACGTATTTAGACTTTTCATCCAAGTTGCTTTCATCTATTAAAAAACTTTCCAGAATCCTGCAAAGATTTTCTTCCGCAATTCCATAGTAACGTGTATTATTGATACGGCTATCGGGATTAACAATTTTATATAGTGCATATTTATTTGAATACAGCTCGTGATACGATACTTGTTCAGAATATAAAACTTTCGAAACAGGATTAAACAGAAATACTTTTCCTTTTTTCCAAAACTCGATTCTTGAATTCATTTTATAGAGTTTTCGTGTATTATTACCTACTGTTTCAAGTAGCCCTCTATCTACTAATTCTTTTAGTGCTCTATTTATCGTTGCAACGGAAAGCAACAATCTTTTATCCAATTGTCGAGCATTCGTCTCCCTGATATTGTTCAATAAGATAAAGATATAAACTATCTGCGCAGAAACAGAAAAATATTCACTATACGTTTTTTTAGTAATATCCTTTTCAATTAAACTGATTATTGTATTCGGAATATAAATCTGATATTGTGGAACAACAAAGGCAATACCTGATTCAACTAACACATTCCTCTGGTTTATACGCAATTCATTAAATATTAAAACAGGGATTGCATCAACTTCTTTTCTTATGTCTGATATAAGCTTTTGGATTGTTTTTGTTCTTATATCAAACTTTTTCTCAAAACGAACTAATACATATCGATTTAAACCATCTCTTAATTTGAAAGTCAAAAGTTCGCAACCTATATTATCAATGGTTAAACTCTTGACCAATTGCTCTTCCTCAATAAAAGTAATGGCTTTTCCAAATACAGTTTTTAAATATTTTTTTACGTTATCCATCTCGCACCTCATTATATCATCATTGTATCACGGTGTGTGAGATAATGCAAGTTTTATGATTTAATATTTTTGTTAAACAAACAAAAAATGCAGAGAAAATCATGTTAAAGCTAAACTGATTTTCTCTGCATTTATTTACACTCTATAAAGTCTATCAGGTGGCTTCAGCCCTTATATATCGGGGTTTTCGGCTTTGCATAAATTACTTTTACCCGTACAGGAACAGGTTCAAAGGGCTTGTCCGGATCTGTGTCCTCAGGTACATATTTTCTATTGAATTTGAGATTATCAAGCTCTAATTCACCTATCAAAAAGGACACTTCCGTGTTGCTTGTGGGTACAGAGGAATTGGGACATCTTGAAATGATAGGTGCAATAGTTTATCAATTGACCAGAAATCTCACTCTTGAAGAAATTAAGAAGAGTGGTTTTGATACCTACTTCGTTGATCATACAACAGGTATCTATCCCGTTGCAGCAAGCGGTTATCCCTATACTGCTGCCCAATTCCAGTCAAAAGGCGATGTAATCACCGACTTGCACGAGGATTTAGCTGCCGAGCAAAAGGCTCGCACCACTTATGATAACATTCTTCGCCTTGTTGATGACCCTGATGTTCGCGACCCGATCAAATTCCTTCGCGAACGCGAAATCGTGCATTATCAAAGATTTGGGGACCCAAAGCGTTCAAATGGAAAAAATAATCCCTTATATATCGGGCAGAAACGGCATTCTGCCCGATACTTTTGTTATATGTTCCAGATTATGTCGAGTTTGTCTTTTGACACATAAATCTTCTTTATGATGGCATTTGCAACTGCTCTTTTTTGTTCAAAAGAGAGTTCATTGAACCTCTCGAAGTCACATATAACCTTTTCTTTAATTGCGAAACTTTTCTCGCTTAACCTTTGAATTTCAGCTTCCGTTTGCCTTTTCTCATCTTCTAATCTTTCAACATTTTCATTTATATATTTCATAACCGTTGGACTTGCATCTTTAACACCTTTGACTGTTTCAAGAATTTCAGTTTCTATTTCAATTACTCTTGATTTCAGTTCTTCAACTCGTGGGTCTATTGGTGGTGCAACGCCATGCTCAATAACTTTATAGTCTGCCAATTTCTCTTTCATTTTTTCGTAAATTGCATTCTCAAAATCATCTGCATGAATCGTTCTACCTGCACCCGTACACAATCTGTCATTCATTTTCCTTGAGCATAAGAAGTAACTTACATTCTTTGCTTCATAGGTTTTCTTAATGATTGCGTAACCACAATTACCACATTTGATAAGACCTGCAAGCCATGTGTTTTTTGCTCTTGGATTGCGTTTAATCTGTTGTTGAGATAACGCTCTTTCACGACAAGCAATCCATAATTCAGAATCAATGAAACCTTCATGAGGTGCTATAACCAACACCGTATTTGATAAATCAGTCTGTTTTCTCGTTCCCTTATCACCTGTGTATAAGTAGCAACCGTTTGTACCGATAAAATCCTCAGGAGGATTAACAATCTTTGCACCTTTTGACTTGAAAAAGTTATAGATATTCATATCAGCTTTTACATAAATCGGATTCTTAACAAAATCCTGTATTCTTGCTCGGGTTACAATTCTTTCTCTCACTGCTGCACTGTGCTTATTGCGAACAGCCTCGGCAATAGCCGAATTAGAGTTATTGACATCTGCATACATTTCGAAAATCATTTTAACCACTTCAACCTCTTCCGGAATCTGTTCATACATTCCGGTCTTGATTCCGTCTATGGTTAAATCAACTTTTCTGAAACCTACAGGTATCTTGCCACCCATATAAAAGCCTTTTTGCGAACGTGCCGCATAAGTATCACGAACACGTTGCTGAGTTGTTTCTCGTTCAAGCTGAGCAAAGGTTATGCAGATATTCAGCATCGCTCTGCCCATAGGTGTGCTTGTATCAAATCTTTCTGTTGCTGAAGAAAACTCAACTTTCATTTTACTGAAGGTATCCATCATAGTTGAAAAGTCAAGGATACTTCTGCTGATTCTGTCAAGCCTGTAAACTATTACTTTTGTAATACCTTTTCTTCCCGATTTTATATCACTCATCATTCTTTGGAACTCGGGGCGGTTGGTATTTTTACCGCTGAAACCTTTATCCGAATATACTAAATAAGCCTCACCACGCGCTTCGTACTCACACATTTCAATCTGTGATTCGATTGAGATGCTGTCTTCTTTTTCTACCGATTGACGGGCATAAATTGCTATCATAGAACTATCACCTTTCTATGACACATTAAGCCAACAACACAATACTCTAATCGGCTTTCAAAGTCCAGACTATTCTTCATCATTTCCGAACGCCTTTACCAATGAATTTTTGATTTTTATTTCAGCGATTTCTTTTTGGTCTTTGGTGAGGTTGGGGGCATACTCGTTAACTATGATTAAACAATTTCCTAATTTCAATTCAGAAGTCTTAACAAGCTTCTCGGTTATAATCGGTTTATTCATAGTGCCACCCCCTAAACTTATTTATATTATAGGGACAAGGCTTTATATTCTTTTTTGTATACCGGCGTGACATAATGCCACTGCCCGTATTTCATATCACTATCCTTTCGTGTTTAAATTTTACTTATGTTATTCTTAATTGGTTCTTCACAGTTGATAAATTCAACCGTGATTTTGCATTTATCAGATGACAAACTGTCTCTCGGTTTATAACCTTTCATTGAACATTCACCTCCTCGTCTTTTATAAATTTTCACATTTCACAACGCTTGCCTGGAAAAAATATTTGCAAGACTTACTTTGAAATGTTTTAACCTATGTAACAATACACTCACAAAATTTGTTGTAAGTGTATCGAATAGATATATGAACCAACGCCAAACCACAAACAAATGTTCGTTGCTAAGAGTAAAAAAATTTACATACTCAAACCAAAGTACTCTTCTTCCTCATCATCAGCAAAGGAAACATTAATTTTAAGTCCTTGAGCAAGCTTCTTTTCGTTAATTTTTTCTCTGAGCTTGCTATCAATTTTGGAGTTGAGTTTATTACTTTTCTTTTGATAACTTCTTTCAAACAATTTAAAGAATGCTTTTGCAATGTTTGTAAAAGCATAATCACTTGCAAAGTTTTTTGATATATACTCGTTGTGTTGTGCTTCACCATAGTCCTTAGCAAACTTAATTATCATATTTTTAAGACTACGGAACTCTTTGTTATCTTCAATCGGTATATTAGGTTTCTCTTTTGCATCATAGTAGAGCGATAACTTTTCTCTGTTGATGTCATTCCATTTTTCATACATCTCAGAGAGATTTTCATCCTTGAACAATTCAACAAGAATTTTATCAACCAAGGATTTAATATCTTTCGGCAAGTAACCGTACTGCTTCTTACCTTCTATTGAAGAAAGCTTTTCAGATAACTCCACAAACATATTTTGCAACTCCGGTGTGGAATTAAAATGATAACCTTTATCTTCAAGCATCTGACGAAGAAGAGATTTGACCTCGTCACGCTGATGGGTTTCCTCCTGAAAGAGTTTGAATTGCTCGTTACGGAATATGTCATTACCGAATCTACTACGAAGATTTTCTATGCCCTTGTTGGTGAGATAACCTTCCTTCACATCCTGAGAATACACAAGCAAATGTATATGAGGATGATGAGTAGTATCATGAAAGGCTGCATACATTCTCAAGTTGCTTGGCTTGATTTTATGAGCTTGTGCTATATCAAAAATATTTCTCTGCAACAAACTTTTCCAAGCATTTGCATTGTTGTAACCAAGTCTTTCTGCATCTTCTCGTTTGAGACTTACAACATGAGTCCAGACCAAGCCATCGTGATTAGAAACCTCATCAGCAACAGAATCTAAATCGATTTTCTCATCATCGAAACTGAACAGACCATGTGAACCTAACTTTTCAACGCCCGGTCGTTCTGCCATATATTGAACTAACTTTTTGCTGTCCTCAACTCTGTCAGCGTTTCTTTCTATGACTGCATCAATAAACTCTGTCGCAAAATATTTTGATTGTTCGGTTTCATAGTCTTCGTATTCAAGATAGTTTTTGGTTTCGGGAAAGGTTTTTATAATTCGATTTATCAATCGTTGCTGACGAACTGTTGCAGGAGAATGGTCTTCACCGTCAGGCAGTTTTTCAACACCTTCACGTGTCCCCATATACTTAACCAGCTTACCTAAATTTGAACCTTTAGGATTCCGAAAGTATCTGCTTGTAAATATTATCTTTGCCATAGCTTATCCTTTACCTTGTGATTGAATTTCATATGCATCTTCAAACAAAACTACGCCATTGTTACGAGCAACTATTCCACAACAAGCTTTATTCAATCCATCTAAATTTTCTTCATTAACATTGAACGCATACGCTATGACATGGTTCTGCTTTGCCGACTCAACAGCGAGCTTGAAGAGCATTTCACTGATATTC
>JAZNTA010000082.1:0-2043 GCA_045591525.1 Acutalibacteraceae bacterium
AATAATCTCGGTCATCAACGAAAAATATTATGATAAATTTGGCTTTGACAGAGCAGCCGATGTTTATTCGCCATCATACGGATCCAAAGTTATTTTTTAAATGTTAAATAATATCAACGGCTTTGTTTTCAAAAAAAGACCCGTCACCTGACGGGTCTTTCAGACCACTGACAAAGTCAATGTTGGTGGTCTTTTTTTGCAAAAAAACTTTAAAAATCAAGTAAAATATGGTATAATAAAAGCATAGAAAACCGTGTAATAATGGGGGTGTTGAGATGCTTTTGGAAGGAACAAACCGTCAAAGAAAAATGGAGTTTGTATACATAGAGGACTTAGTGCCGGAAGACCATATTTTAAGAAAAATAGATAAATATATAGATTTTTCATTCATAAATGATTTGTGCAGACCATATTACTGTGAAAATAACGGCAGACCGGCAGTTGAACCCGAAATAATGTTTAAAATGCTTTTCATAGGATATTTGTTTGGCATTAGAAGTGAAACAAGGCTTGTAGAAGATATTAAGGTAAACATAGCATACAGATGGTTTCTAGGCTATGGTATTGAAGATAAGATACCCGATGCAAGTGTAATATGGCAAAATAGATTGAGAAGATTTAATGGAACAGATATTCCAAGACAAATATTTGAGAATATACTGAAACAAGCAATAGACCATAATCTTGTAGATGGTAAAATACTCTATACAGACAGCACACATCTAAAAGCAAATGCCAATAAAAACAAATTTTTGGAGGATACCGTTAAAGTAGAAGCTCAGGAGTATATCAAAGAATTAAATGAAGCAATTAACGAAGATAGAGCAAAACACGGAAAGAAACCCTTGAAATTTGATGAAACCCCTAAAAAACCTGATGATGAAGATGATGAAAACTACTTTGATGACGATACACCTACCAAGACAATTAAGAAAAGTACAACAGATCCCGACAGCGGATTTATGCACAGAGACGGAAAACCAAAAGGTTTTTTCTATCTTGACCACAGAACAGTAGATTCAAAGTGTAACATCATAACCGATACCTTTGTAACTCCGGGAAATGTAAATGATGTAAAACCATATAAAACAAGACTTAAATATCAAATAGAAAAATTCAGATTTAAAGTAGAAACTGTAGGGCTTGATGCAGGCTACAACACATCTGCAATATGTAAGATGCTACTGGAAGATTTTAAGATACAAGCAGCTATAGGAAAAAGACGCGGATGTCAACAGAAAGGAAAGTACGGAAAATACAAATTCACATATATTCCCGATTGGGATGTGTATATCTGTCCTGAAAGAAATTATCTTGAATATGTAACCACAGACAGAAATGGTTACAAAGAATACAAATGCAAAAATGACAGATGTGCAAATTGTCCAAGACGGGAGGAATGTTTAAGTGAGAAGCAAAAGACAAAAAGTCTTCGCCGTCATGTGTGGGAAAATTATAGGGATGAAGTATATGTATTCACCCACACTGACGAGGGTAAGGAAATATATGCAAAACGAAAAGAAAAAATTGAGCGTAGCTTTGCAGAATCAAAAGAACTGCACGGACTACGCTATTGCCGTATGCGTGGAAACGAAAGAGTTTCGGAACAATGCTTGCTCACTGCAGCAGTACAGAACATGAAGAAGATTGCAAATATCCTCTGGAAAAGAGATAAGCAATTTCTATCAAGAATTATCAAAAATCTAATATATACGACACAAACCCACCTGAAAATGGTGGGTTTGTCAGCAATCTGAAAGAACCTCATGAGAGGTTCTTTCTTATATTAGAATGTATTTTTAAGGGGAACGCCGTTTGCATCAGCATTTATGGAATCAACCAGTAATCTGATAAAGTCAACAAGTGCCCATATACTGCCGCCAACACCTGTACAACATGTCAAAACAATTTTGATAATGCCGTACTTGTTGTATCCAAGATAAAAATCGTGAATACCAAAGCCGCCCAGGAAGAAGCAAAGCAGTACAGCCACCCATTTTGATTTCTGTTCTCCGCCAACGGTTGTTTTTGCAGCCTGTACAG
>JAZNTA010000083.1:0-72138 GCA_045591525.1 Acutalibacteraceae bacterium
CGGCATTGACTTTTTGCGGATTCTCTCAATGTTTATGGTTGTTGTTCTGCACGTTTTAGGTAAGGGCGGAATTCTTGAAACAGCAACTGACGGAAGCACGAATTATTGGGTTGCCTGGTTTTTGGAAATAGCCTCATATTGTGCGGTGAATTGTTTTGCATTAATAAGCGGTTTTGTTATGCTTAACTCAAGAACAAGGGCTTCAAGAATTGCAGGTCTATGGTTTCAGACGGCTTTCTACACAGTGTTTTTTACAACATTGCTTTTTGCATTGTTCCCCGGTGCCTTCAGGATAAATGATGTTGTAAAGGCATTTTTCCCCATTACAACTAATCATTATTGGTATATATCTGCCTATTTCGGAATGTATATTCTTGTGCCTGTCTTGAACGCGGCAGTTGAAAACCTCAAGAGAAAAACATTAGAAATTGTTTTTATCGGCGTGTTGTTCGGATTCTGTTTATTATCTCTAAAATACATTCCGAATTTTGAATACAACCCATTTGTTTTAGAGAGTGGGTACAGCGTTATATGGTTATGTCTGCTTTATTTGTTAGGGGCATATTTTAAGAAATATGATATTGCTTCAAAAGTGAAGAAAAGTAAAGCATGGGGCTTATATATTTCTATGACTTTTGTAACATTTGTTTCAAAATATGTTATTGAAACATTTACTGAATTAACACGGCAGGATGAATACTACGGCAATCTTCTTGTTAATTATGCATCGCCAACAGTTTTGTTTGCAGGTGTGGGATTATTCCTTGCAACTGCACAGCTTCGTTTCCCCAAGCGAGTTGAAGAAATAATCTCTCTTCTTGCGCCTGCATCATTAGGGGTTTATCTGATTCATGTTTGTAAACCTGTGTGGGCAATTGTTTTAAAAGGCTTTTCCGAAGATTTTGCCAAAAACAATGTTTTTATGATGGTTACAATGGTAATAGGGTGCTCCATCGGTATTTATGTTATTTGCACATTTATAGAAATTTTAAGGCAACGCATATTCAAACTTTTAAAAGTAAACACACTTTGTTTGAAAATTGAAGAAATAACAATCAAAATATTTGATAAGGTTTATCTGAAATATAACGAAGACGATTGCACGGTGACAAAATAAAAACTGATGTTGGCGGAATTAACCTTCCGCCAACATTTTTGTTATCCAATATATGAGCCCGTAAAGGCTGGCGGCGGAGCAGCCATAGACGATAACGGGTCCTGCAAGGTTGAACATTTTTGCACCCGTACCGAGAATTTTACCCTCGGCACTGAATTCAACTGCAGGGGAAACAACGGAGTTTGCAAAGCCTGTAATGGGAACGGCTGTGCCTGCACCTGCATATTTTGCGATTTTTGCGAAAAGTCCCGAGCCTGTAAGAATAGCAGTGATTACAATAAGCGTTGTTGGTACGGCTAATTTTACCTCATCCTCGGTCAGACCTAAGTTAGTATAAATCGTTCTTAAAAGCTGACCGAAGCAACAGATTGACCCACCGAAAAGAAAAGCGAAAATGCAGTCCTTTAAAAGAGGGGATTTGGGGGTAGTGGAAGAGACGAGCTGTTGGTATTGTTGGTTGTTCATAATAAAACTCCTTTTGAGTGAATTTAGTGTGAGTATTATCCCTCTTTTTTTACCCATAGGTAAAAAAGGAGGGGGGACCGCGTCAGCGGTGGGTGGTACAAAGCAATGAAAAGCAGTACGGAGGTACCACCCACCATTCCGTCCGAACTGTTATTAAAAAGAAATAAAATCACCCGAGGTTTACATAATCAGATGATTTACTCAATGAAGAATGGTCCCCCCTCCTTTTTGCTGAAGCAAAAAAGAGGGATAGGCTTCGCAAATCTTTTGTTTGTTGCTTATATTTTTCTCTTTTATTTGCTTTCTATTCATTGATTATTTTAAAAATATATTATATAATAAAGCTACAAAATGTACCTGACGTGAAGGAGAGTTGTTCTCCTGAAAATAAGGGACGGAAGAAATTAATTCGGAATGCGGAATGCGGAATTCGGAATGAAGCTTCGCAAGCATTTATTAGTTCTTCTTTATTATTTATTATCTGTTCTTTAAAAATTGCAAAAGAATAAAGAAGAAAGAAAAAATAATAAAGAATAAATTTTTAATTGCGTCGCAGACCCGAAATTTTGCATTACGCATTAAGCATTACGCATTCTTTACCGTACCCGAATTCTGTCAGGGTGCGGTTGTTTTATTTCTTTACGAAATAAAGTGAAGAGTTGAGTGGAAGCTACGCTTCCAAAAAATAAATTGCAAATGGTAAATGGTAAATTAAGGGGCAAAGCCGATTATATTTGCTGTGCGCAGCACCCGAAATTTTCAATTTTCCATTTTCAATTTGAAATTTATATATGAGGTGAACTATGTCTTCTCGGGTTGGTGTTATAAGCATTATTGTTGAAAATGGCGATAGTGTTGCTGAGCTTAATACAATTTTGCACAATTACGGTGAATATATTATCGGCAGAATGGGGATTCCCTATCGGCAAAGGGAAATAAGCGTTATAAGCGTGGCTATTGATGCACCTCAGGACGTGATTTCCGCCTTAAGCGGTAAAATCGGAAATCTTAAAGGAATAAGTGCGAAAACCGTGCTTTCAAATGTGATGAGCGATGAATAACAATTTATTCACTATTGCCGATAAATTAATTAAAACCCATTCTTTGTCTTTAGATGAATATGAAAATTTGATTTTGGGCTATTGCCCTGAAATTGCAGAATATTTAAAAAATGAAGCGGTGAAAAAACGCAAAGAAAATTATGGCAACAAGGTGTTTATTCGCGGACTTATTGAAATCAGCAATATTTGTAAAAACAACTGTTTTTATTGCGGTATCAGGGGCTGTAACGGGAATTGTGAAAGATACCGTTTAACGCCTGATGAAATTTTAGAATGTTGTATTGAGGGCTATTCTTTAGGCTTTCGCACCTTTGTTATGCAGGGGGGCGAGGACGGATTTTATACCGATGAAATTCTTTGCGATTTGATTGGTAAAATCAAAGAAAAGTTCCCTGATTGCGCGGTTACCCTTTCTTTAGGAGAGAGAAGCAAGGATAGTTATCAAAGGCTTTTTGATGCAGGGGCGGACAGATACCTTCTCCGCCATGAAGCTGCAGATAAAGAGCTTTACCGAAAGCTTCATCCTGCGGATATGTCCTTTGAAAACCGAATGGAATGCCTTAAAAATCTTAAAGTAATCGGATTTCAGATCGGTTGCGGTTTTATGGTTGGTGCACCCTACCAGACAGCAAGGCATATTGCAAAGGATTTGAAATTCATTGAAGAATTCAAGCCTGATATGTGCGGTATTGGTCCGTTTATACCCCACAAGGACACAATTTTCGCAAAAGAAAATGCAGGTTCTGCAGATTTAACTTGCTACCTGCTTTCGATTATAAGATTAATTCACCCCAATATTCTTCTACCTGCCACAACAGCACTGGGCACAGTAAAAAATGACGGAAGAGAACGAGGCATTCTCTCGGGTGCTAATGTTGTTATGCCGAATTTGTCGCCATTGTCTGTCCGCAAAAAATATGCTCTGTATGACAACAAAATCTCAACAGGTGCAGAGGGCGCACAGCAAAGAAAAGAGCTTGAAAAGCGAATGGAAAATATAGGGTATGAGGTTGTCACAGCACGAGGCGATGTTGTGAGAATGCGGAATGAGCTTCGCGAGGAGTAAAAGTATCGCAAACCTCTATCCCTCTTTTTTGCTTCAGCAAAAAGGAGGGGGGACCACCTAAGGTGGTGGGTGGTACAAAAAGGGAGTTACTATATGCAAGATAAAAAAGTGTTGGTAGAGCGCGCTCACAAAATGCGCAAAGAACCTACCGAAGAAGAAAATAAGCTATGGCACATTATACTCAAAAAAATACGTCCGCGATTTCTTCGTCAAAGAGTAATCGGGAACTATATTGTTGATTTTTGCTGTCCGAAATTAAAATTGATTATCGAGGTTGATGGCGAGCAACACTATATGCCTGAAAACGAAAGATATGAAATTGCAAGAACTGCTTTTCTTGAGCAGAAAGGCTATAAAATTTTAAGGTTTTATAACAGTGATATAAATAAATCAATAAAAAATATTGCGGTTTCAATTACAGATATTTGTAAAGAACGAGCAGAAGAATTGGAAAAAGATATTGTGGTAGAGTTTATTAAATAGTACCACCCACCGCTTACGCGGTCCCCCCTCCTTTTTTACATGCGTAAAAAAAGAGGGATAGAGTTTCGCGGTGATTTTACGTATTATAATTTGGCGCATTTTCGCGCCCGAAACTTGCTACTATACGTCTGGCATCTGGTATCTAATTTGATTTTACTGAAAGGAAAAATATATTATGGCAATTTATAATCCAAAATCTTTAAAAGCAGAAGAATTTATTCACGATGGTGAAATTCTTGACACCATTAAATATGCAGAGGAAAATAAGAATAATATTGAATTAATTGACAGTATTCTTGAAAAGGCTAAACCTAAAAAAGAGGGTAACGGCTTCCATTGCACAGGTCTTTCTCACAGAGATGCGGCGGTGCTTCTCGCTTGTGACATTCCCGAAAAGGTTGAAGAGATGTTTGCTCTTGCCAATCAGATTAAGCAGGATTTTTACGGCAACAGAATTGTTATGTTTGCACCCCTTTACCTTTCAAACTACTGTGTTAACGGTTGCGTTTACTGCCCATATCATTTGAAAAACAAGCATATTGCCCGTAAAAAGCTTACTCAGGAAGAGGTTAAGGCAGAGGTTATCGCTCTTCAGGATATGGGTCACAAGCGCCTTGCAATTGAAGCAGGCGAGGACCCTAAAAACAATCCTATTGAATATATTCTTGAATGTATCAAAACCATTTACAGCGTTAACCACAAAAACGGTGCAATAAGACGAGTTAATGTAAATATTGCCGCTACTACTGTTGAGAACTACAGAAAGCTTAAGGATGCAGGTATTGGTACATATATTCTTTTCCAGGAAACATATCATAAAGAAAGCTATCTTGAGCTTCACCCAACAGGGCCCAAGCACGATTATGATTACCATACCGAAGCTATGGACAGAGCTATGGAGGGTGGCATTGACGACGTTGGTCTCGGTGTGCTTTTCGGGCTTGAGAGATATATGTATGAATTTATCGGTCTTCTTATGCATGCAGAGCACCTTGAGGCAGTTCACGGTGTCGGACCTCATACAATAAGTGTTCCCAGACTTAAACGTGCAGACGATATTGACCCTGATACATTCGACAACGGAATAAGCGATGAAATGTTCAAGAAAATTATCGCTTGCATCAGAATTGCAGTTCCTTATACAGGTATGATTATTTCTACCCGCGAAAGCGAAAAGGTAAGAGGTGAGGCACTTCATCTCGGTATTTCTCAAATCAGCGGTGCTTCCCGCACATCTGTCGGCGGTTACACAGAAGAGGAGCGTCCCCACGATTCTGAGCAGTTTGATGTTTCAGACCAGAGAACTCTTGACGAGGTTGTTCGCTGGCTTATGGAAAACGGTCATATTCCCTCATTCTGCACTGCTTGCTACCGAGAGGGTAGAACAGGTGACCGCTTTATGAGCCTT
The DNA here is from genome assembly GCA_045591525.1 of Acutalibacteraceae bacterium. Classification (GTDB taxonomy): domain Bacteria; phylum Bacillota; class Clostridia; order Oscillospirales; family Acutalibacteraceae; genus DTU089. The sequence goes on from JAZNTA010000083.1 coordinate 5,601, forward strand.
TGCAAATCGGGTCAGATTCTCAATTGCTGTCATCCCAATGCCCTTATGACACTTACAGAATACCTTGAGGACTATGCTTCACCCGAAACAAAGGAAATCGGCTACAAGCTTATTGAAGAAGAGCTTAAGAAGATTCCTAAAGAGAAAGTAAGAAATATTGCAGAAAGCAATATCTGTGACATAAAAAATTCCAACAGACGAGATTTCAGATTTTAATTTAGCAGGTGAAAATCTATGAGTTTGAATGAAACTGTTTCTGCCGAAAGAGTGCATATAGGCTTTTTTGGTATGAGAAATGCAGGTAAATCAAGCCTTGTAAATGCAGTTACCGGGCAAAATCTTTCGGTTGTTTCTGAGGTTTTGGGAACAACCACCGACCCTGTTAAAAAGGCTATGGAATTACTTCCTTTAGGTCCCGTTGTTATAATCGACACTCCCGGCTTTGATGACGAGGGCTACCTTGGTGAAAAGCGAGTTGAAAAAACCAATGAAATTCTCGCAAGAACTGATGTGGCAATTCTTGTTGTTGACTCTTTAAAGGGTATTTCAAAGGGCGATGAGGAGTTGATTGAGGCTTTTAAAAAGAGGAATATTCCCTATATTATCGCTTTTAATAAATGCGAATTGCTTACAGAAAAAGCTGATTTGAATGATAATGAAATTTATGTTAGTGCAAGAGAAAATATCAATATTTTTGAGCTGAAAGAAAAAATCGGCAGTCTCTCTAAGACTGCCGAAAGAAAAAAATATGTTGTTTCCGATTTGGTTGAAAAGGGTGATATTGTTGTTCTTGTAATCCCCATTGATGAAGCCGCACCTAAGGGCAGAATTATTCTGCCTCAGCAAATGACAATCCGCGATTTGCTGGATGGGAATTGCACGGTTATTGCTTGTCAGGACACAGAATTAGAAAGCACCTTGCAGTCACTTGCTAAAAAACCTAAATTGGTTATAACCGATTCACAGATTTTCGGCAAGGTTGCAAAAATTGTGCCCGATGATATTCTCCTTACCTCGTTTTCAATTCTTATGGCGAGGTACAAGGGAGAATTGGATTTACTTATAAATGGTGCAGAGAAGCTCTCCCAAATCAAAGACGGTGACAAGATTCTTATCAGCGAGGGTTGTACCCATCACAGACAGTGTAACGATATAGGAACTATCAAAATTCCTAATATGATTAGAAAATTTACTAATTCTGAGCCTGAATTCAGCTTTACCTCGGGCGGAGAGTTTCCGCAGGATTTGAGAGAATATTCTCTTGTTGTTCATTGTGGCGGATGTACTCTTAACGAAAAGGAAATGAAGCACAGAATGAACCTTGCCAACGAACAGGGTGTTCCTATGGTGAATTATGGGGTGGCAATTGCGAAGATGAATGGAATACTTGAACGGAGCGTTCAAGTGGTGGCGACGCCACCTCGATATAAATCCTGACGGATTTTCGATATGTGCATTGCACTCGATATACTTTCGGTTCGATATGTGCCTGACGGCACAAGATTATAAGGATTTATATCATATCGAATTGAGAAAGGCGAAATATATCGAATTTTGTGAAACAAAATATATCGAACAAGCTTGCTTGTATATCGATGTTATTATTCGGAATGCGGAATGCGGAATTAAGCTTCGCGATATTTTTATTGTTTGGAGAGCATTTATGAATATTATACTTTGCATAGATAAAAACGGCGGTATGAGTTTTTGTGGCAAGAGGCAGAGCCAAGACAGGGTTCTGAGAGAGAAAATTTTTGAAATTTCAAGTGCAGGGAGGCTTTTGATGAACTCATATTCTGCTAAGCAATTTGAAAATAATGAAGGCATTGTTGTTGATGAGGTTTTCCTCAATAATGCAAATCAGGGAGATTTCTGCTTTGTTGAAGACAAGGAAATTTCTGCGGAAAATGTTGAAGCTTTTTATGTTTTCAACTGGAACAGGAAATATCCTGCTGATCTATTCTTTAATGTTGACCTTAAGGCAGAGGGCTTTAAGAAAATAAAAAAAGAGGAATTCCAAGGGAACTCCCACGATAAAATTACTTTAGAAATTTATTCAAGGTGATTATAGTGAAAAAAAGTAAAAAAATGAGCAAGAAAACCAAAATTATTATAGCGGTTGTTGCTTTGCTTGTGGTGTTGGTTTCCGCTTTTTCAGGTCAGGATTCTGAAATAACAACACAAACCACAACTGAAATTATTGAAACGACACTTAAAAATCAAGCCATACTGAATGATACCGAAAAAGAGACAGCCGACCCTACAGAAGCCGAAAGGGCGGAAGATAAAACCACCGAAAATGAAACGCAGAAGGTAAATAAACAGGAGAGTGTCGGTGATGATAGCAGCAAGGCAGTATTATCAGAAATTCCCGAATATTCGGGCAGACCTTATGTTGCTATTAATGATAATATTCCGTCTTTCAACAAGTATGAGTTGACAACAAAGGGCTATGAAACCTATGCTTCTCTTGATAAATTCGGTCGTTGCGGTGGTGCGGTTGCATCCTGCGGTAAAGAGATTATGCCGAAGCCCGACGAGGAAAGGGGCAGTATCAGCTCCGTTAAGCCGAGCGGTTGGGTTCAGGCGCAGTATGACTGTGTTTCAGGGAAATATCTCTATAACCGTTGTCATTTGCTGGGCTGGCAGTTATCTGCAGAAAATGCAAACAAGAGAAATCTTATAACCGGCACAAGATATATGAACACCGAGGGCATGCTGCCCTTTGAAAATATGGTTGCCGACTATATCCGTGAAACAAATAACCACGTTGCATACAGGGTTACGCCGATTTATAACGGCAGTGACCTTGTGGCAAGGGGTGTTCAGATGGAGGCCTATTCCGTTGAGGATGATGGCGAGGGTGTCTGCTTCAATATTTTCTGCTACAATGTGCAACCCGGTGTTGAAATTGATTATACAACGGGGAAAAGCCGGTCAACAGAAAGTGACAGAGAAACAACAAAAAGGGTTGTTGCTCCTGTTGAAACAACCAAAAAGCAAGTTGAAACAACTAAGAAACCAAATACTGTTACAAGTCAATATGTTTTAAATACTAACACAAAGAAAATTCATAAATCCTCTTGTCATCATATAAATAAAATGAACGAAGCTAATAAAAAGAGCTATAGCGGTTCAATCGATGATTTGTATTCTCAAGGGTATACAACCTGCGGAACGTGTTTTTGAAAAAAGTAAGGAACGGGCTTGCCCGTTCCTTTTGCTATTGGTTGGTGTGTTCTGTGGTACAGGCAAGCCTGTACCTTACGGGTTTTATTTCTTGCGAAGCTAATTTCGAATTCCGAATTTTTAATATAATTCTTCAGGCGAATTGAGGAGATATGTCGCACCTGAAGTGGTCAATTCTTCCGCAGTTCCGAAGCCGTAGATTGCACCTGCGCTGTCAAGTCCCACTGATTTTGCGCCGTCTATATCATAGCAACGGTCACCCACCATAATAATTTCGCTTTTATCGGGGTTGCCGAAGAAATCAAGGCAGGAATTGATTAAATCCTTTTTGCTTGAATGGTTGTTTTTGAAATCCTCTGCGGAAACAAAATCATAGTATTTATAAATATCGTGATATTTGGAAATTTCTTCAACAAAATAAAGGGGCTTTGAGGATGCGACGGCAATTTTTTTGCCGTCCTTTTTTAATCTTTCAAGCATTTCGGGAATACCCTCATATATTTTTGATTCCTCCGCAGCCTTTACTCTGTAACGCTCTCTGTATTTATCAATAAGCCATTGGGCATCCTCATCGGAAACATTGTAAATTGTTTTGTAGCTCTCAAAAAGGGGAGGACCAACGAAAAAATGAAGCTTTTCAATGTCCGTTTCCTTTATGCCATAGCATTCAAGAGAATAAATGATTGAATTGAAAATACCCTCGGTTGTATCACATAAAGTGCCGTCAAAGTCGAATAAATAGTAGTTGTAGTCTTTCATTTTTTATCACCGAAAACATTGTATCATATAAAAAAATAAAAGGCAAATGGTAGTGCGGAATGCGGAGTGCGGAATACGGAATGAGCTTCGCTTCCGGATATTATAATTGCCACTTTGCGACAATAGGAAACCCCCGGCGAGGGTTTCCTACGGCAAAACAGTCACACTGGACTGTTTTGCCTACCTTCCTGCGCTATTGATGGTAAGGTATTTCGCATTCTGCGGAATGCGACAAAGGGCGTTGCCCCTTGACCCTACAACCTTTTGAAAAAGGTTGACGAAAACTTTACTTATAAATGCGTCGCAGACCCGACACTTTGCGTTTTGCGCTTTGCACTTTGAATTTTATAAATTTTCCTATTGAAACATTTTTTATATTATAGTAAAATAAAAGGTGATTATTTTTATTTCAAACACAGTGAAAAGAGATGGTTTTATGGCTATTGAAAAGAGCCAAATTGACGAGATACTTCTGAAGTACGAAAACCCTGAGGAAAGTCTTATTGCAGTTCTTCAGGATGTTCAGGCTATTGACGGCTATATTTCAAGAGAAAGCGTTGAATATATAACAGAAAAAAGCGGAATTCCCTCTGCAAGAATTATGGGTGTTGCCTCATTCTATGCAGGCTTCCGCCTTAAGCCCGTTGGTAAATACAGAATTATGGTGTGTATGGGTACTGCCTGCCATGTTAATGGTGCGGAGCGCGTTGGTGACACGGTGAAACGTGTTTTAGGTATTGAAGCAGGGGATGTAACCGAGGATGGACTTTTCTCCTGGGAAGAGGTTGCCTGCCTTGGTTGTTGCAGTATTTCTCCCGCTATGATGATTAACGACACCGCTTACGGTAAGCTTACTCCCGATATGGTAACTGATATTATCAATTCTATCAGAGGGGGGGAGAATAAATGAGATTCCTTTTAGGTTACGGCTCTTGCGGTATTGCTTCAGGTGCTAAAAATGTTCTTAAAGGACTTGAGAGTGCATTTGAAAATACTGCTTTCACAGTTGAAAAGGTTGGTTGCAACGGACTTTGCTTTGCAGAGCCCATAGTTGAGGTTATAACCGATAACGGTGAGAGTATTCTCTATGGCAGGCTCACAGAAGCAAGCGCAATTGCTCTCGGTGAGTCTGCAAAAAACGGCAGTCTTATGCTTGAAAACCGACTTACAGAGGATGAACTGAATTTCCTTAACGGACAGAAGAGAATTGTTCTTTCCGGTTGCGGTAAAATTGACCCCGAAAGCATTGAGTCCTACATAGAAAACGGTGGCTATTCCGCTCTGAAAAAGGCTTTGGAGCTTGGCTCTGACGGAATAATTGAAGAAATAAAAAAATCCGGCTTGCGTGGTCGTGGTGGCGCAGGCTTCCCCACTCATATCAAATGGCAGTCTGCCAAAAATTCAGCAGGCGACGAGAAGTATATTGTCTGCAATGCTGACGAGGGCGACCCAGGTGCATTTATGGACAGAGCCGTTCTCGAGGGTGACCCTCACAGAGTTTTAGAGGGCATGATGATTTCGGGTATTGCTGTGGGTGCGAAAATGGGTATTATCTATGTTCGCGCCGAATACCCACTTGCAGTTAAAAGACTGAATATAGCTATTGAAGAAATGAGAGAAAAAGGTATTCTTGGTGAAAATATCTTCGGTAGCGGCTTCAGCTTTGATTTTAGAATTATGATGGGTGCAGGTGCATTTGTTTGCGGTGAGGAAACTGCTCTTCTTGCTTCCTTGGGCGGTAACAGAGGTATGCCTATTACTAAACCACCATTTCCTGCTCAGAAGGGCTTCAGAAAGAAGCCTACTAACATAAATAACGTTGAAACCTTTGCTAATGTCAGCTGGATTATTGAAAATGGTGGAGAAAAATTCGCTGAAATGGGTACAGAGGGCAGTAAGGGTACAAAGGTATTTGCCCTTGCAGGTCGCGTTAAACGTGGCGGTCTTGTGGAAGTGCCTATGGGACTTACTATAAATGATATTGTTTTCGGTATCTGCGGTGGTATAAAGGATGATGCGGAAATTAAAGCAGTTCAGATGGGCGGTCCCTCAGGCGGTTGCATTCCGAAAAATCTTCTTGACACTCCCATTGACTATGAAAATATCGCAAAAACAGGAGCTATTATGGGCTCGGGCGGTATGATTGTTATGGACGAGAAAACCTGTATGGTTGATATGGCGAAATTCTTTATGGATTTCACAAGCAAGGAAAGCTGCGGCAAATGTGTGCCCTGCAGAATCGGTACAACCCGTATGCTTGAAATTCTTCAGAGAATTGTAAAGGGCGAGGGTCAGGAAAGGGATATTGAAACGCTTGTTGAATTGGGCGAGGCTATTAAAACAGGTGCACTCTGCGGTCTCGGTAACTCTGCACCAAATCCCGTTTTAACTACGATTAAATATTTCCGTGAGGAATATGAAGCACATATAAAAGAAAAGAGATGCCCTGCAAAAAAATGCTCGGCATTAATAAGCTATAATATAGTCGCAGAGAAGTGTAAAGGTTGTTCCCTTTGCAGTAAAAAATGCCCCGTTGGTGCTATCAGCGGTGTTATCAAAACGCCTTATAAGATTGACAACGAGCTTTGCGTTCGTTGCGGTCAATGCATTGAAAATTGCAGATTCGGTGCAATAGAAATTCTTTCAGGGGAGGGTGAAGAATGAGTCAGGTTAATATTATAATCAACGGTAAGGAATACCTTGCAGATACAGAAAAAACTCTCCTTGATAACATTTTACAAAACGGAATCTATCTTCCCCATCTTTGCCATAACAAAGAGCTTGAAAGCTATGGTGGTTGCGGTCTTTGCCTTGTTGAGGTTGAGGGTATAAGAAAGCCACTTCGTGCCTGTTCAACAGCCGTTACCGAGGGTATGAGGGTTACAACAAGCACCGAGGACCTGGAAAAAAGCAGAAAAATGACTCTTTCTGTTATTATGAGCGACCATGCAGGTGACTGTAAAGCCCCTTGCTATATGGCTTGTCCGACACATCAGGACATTCAGGCTTATGTTGGTCTTATTGCCAACGGTGAAGAGAAAAAGGCACTTGAAATAATAAAACAGGATAATCCGTTGCCTGCTTCAATAGGCAGAGTTTGTCCTCATCCCTGCGAGGATAAATGCCGTCGCGCTCATCTTGAAGGTGCGGTTTCAATCTGTGCGTTAAAACGCTTTGCGGCAGATTCATTTATGGATTATATTCCCCCTTGCGAAGAGAAAAACGGCAAGACTGTTGCAGTTATCGGTGCAGGTCCTGCAGGTCTTTCCTGTGCATATTTCCTTGCGATAAAGGGCTATTCTGTTGAGATTTTTGAAAGCGAGAGCCACGGTGGAGGTATGCTCCGCTACGGTATCCCTGCTTATAGATTACCTAAAGATATTCTTGATAAAGAGATAGAAAATATTGAGAAAATGGGTGTCCGAATCCATTATAACAAAAGGCTTGGCAGAGATTTTACCGTTCAGTCACTTAAAGGCGATTTTGATGCGGTTTTTGTGGCAATCGGTGCATGGAGCGCATCATCTATGAAATGTCCCGGTGAAGATGCAGAAGGCGTTTTCGGCGGTATTGATGTGCTTTATAAGGTTGCAAAGGGCGAAAAGGTTGATTTAGGCAAAAGGGTATGCGTTGTCGGTGGCGGTAACACCGCTATTGACGCGGTTCGTACCGCTGTAAGACTTGGGGCGGAAGAAGTTAATCTTATATACCGTCGTACTGAAAATGAAATGCCTGCAGAGCCCGATGAAATCCGCGATGCAAGGGCAGAGGGTGTGCAGTTTAAGTTTCTTTGTGCACCCATTGAGGTTATCAGCGAAAACGGAAAGGTAACAGGCTTAAAGGTTCAAAAAATGGAGCTGGGCGAACCGGATGCAAGCGGTAGAAGAACCCCTGTTGCAATTGATGGTGCAACGGAAATTATAGAATGTGATTCTGTAATTTCAGCTATCGGACAGCAGGTTGTCGGTAGTGATGTTGACTCTCTTGAATTAACAAAAAAATCAACAATTTCCGTTGATGAAGCCACATTTATGACATCTCTTGAGGGTGTTTTTGCCGCAGGTGATGTTATCAACAAAGGTCCTGATATTGCAATAAGAGCGATAGCAGGCGGTAAATATGCCGCAAGGAGTATTGACTGTTGGTTCAAGGGTGTAAGTGTACCACCTGAATTGCCCGATTACTCAATAAATAAGAATTTTAATCCCGAAATTTTAAAGGGTATGCCCGAAATTAACAGAGCCGAAATAAAGCTTGTTGATGCGAGTATCAGAAACAAGAATTTCAACGAGGCGGCTTTCACATTTACAAGAGAAGAGGCAATGAAAGAAGCGGAAAGATGCCTTGAATGCGGTTGCTCTGCGGTTTATTCCTGCGAGCTTTTGCCATACGCGAGAGATTATGATGCTTTTGCTTCGGGCATCTTCGGTAAAACAAGGCAGTATGCTAAAGATAAGAGCCATCCTTTTATTGTCAGAGATAATAATAAGTGCATTCTTTGCGGTCAATGTGTGAGAGCCTGTAAGGAAATCAGCGGTACTGAAAACCTGGGTCTCTTCGGCAGAGGCTTCGGAACTCTTCCCTTGAGTGCGTTTGATTTACCCTTGGGTGAAAGCAAGTGCGTTTCCTGCGGTGCTTGCGTGAATGTGTGTCCCACCGGTGCATTGACAACAAGGGTTCCTACTCTTAAAAATCCGCCCTTGCCATTTGTTGACGAGGCTTACACCTGTACCTTCTGCGACAGAAATTGTAAGTTTACCAGAAGAACAATTAACGGCAGAACAGTTAAAATGATTCCCGAAAAAATAGGGGAGAGCTGTTCTATTGGCGTGTTCCTGCTTCCTGCAAAGGAAAATTCGGAATTCGGAATTCGGAATTCGGAATTAGAGAAGAGAATTTTCGGTTCGTTGGATTATTTCGTTGGTGATGTAAACGATATTGAATTATAACGCAAAGTGCAAAACGCAAAACGCAAAATGTCGGGTCTGAGACGCAATTACATAAATGTTCGGAAGCGTAGCTTCCCCGAAACTTGCCACTTGCCACTTCCAACTTGCAACTTTTTTGTTGTACAAAAACAAACTATTATTTTGTGTAAAATGACGGAACTGCTGAAAATCCTTGATAGGACAAGGGTTTTCGGCTGTTTCGTTATTAAAAAAAGATTGCATTTTTCCTAATATAAATAGAAAATATGTATTGACTTTGTGAGGCATTTGTAATATAATCAATGCAGGCTATAAGTGTTGCTATATCTATGTGCACTTGTGTGGCAGAGGATTTTTCCTCAATTTCAAGTAAAGGAAGATATTAATGAAAAAAATTCTTGCGATTTTTCTTTCTGCGTTGCTCATCTGTATCAGTATTGCGCCGATGAGTTTGGCAGTTGTTGACCCCGGTATCGCAACTCGCGTTATGGAGGGCAAATACAACAACAATAACTCAGGAACTGATGTTGTTACCGGAACAACATTCACTGTTGCGGTTACAGTTCCTGCTGTTAAGAAACTCACCGGTGTTAACCTTTATGTTTCATTTGACTCTGCTGTTCTCGCAGTTAAAGATGCGGGCCTTGCAGGTTCTTACGATGCAGACGATAACTACAACGCTTTCTTTAACGGTATTGCTGTTAACGGTTACAAAACCGGTACCGATAACGAATATTCATTCGGTTGGATTTCAAACAGCGGTGTCACAAAGAATAGTGCAAGAGATATTTTCTACATAACATTCAGCGTTATCGACACAACAAAAACAGAAACCTCTTATACAGTTTATGCTGAAGAGTTCCGTACAGATGATGGTAACGACGATAACGATGTTATTTCAACTGTTCTTGCAGAAAACAAAGTTGTTAACTTCCTCTTCCCCGAGGACATAGTTCCCGAAACAACAGAGACTGCAACAGACGATGTAACAGGTGGCGATACAACAGCATCCGATATCAACGTTCTTCTTGACCTTATCAGAGATATGCTTAACGGCAACGGCGTAACTTTCGCAGACTTTGCAGATGCAATCGCCAATATGCTTGGTAACGCAGAAATTACTGATATCATCGAACAGCTCGTTGACGGTAATGTTGATATTTCAGACCTCTTCCAGAATGTTCTTGATGGTCTCGGAATTGATTTCGGTATGCTTGAAGATATCCTTAATAAGATTATCGACTTTATTATGGGTCTCTTCGGTGGCGACGATGAAACAAAAGCTCCTGCAACAACAGCAGCAGCTGCTCCTAACCTTGAAACAACTGCTGAAGGTTCTTCACAGGGTTCCGAAGAAACAGGCGATGCTGGTATCGCTCTCGCAGCAACAGTTTGTGTAGCAGCTTCTGCAGCATTCGTTCTCACAAGAAAGAAAAAAGAAACAGTTTAATCGCAAGAATGATAGATAGAAAAAACCACCTCGATTGAGGTGGTTTTTTAGTTGCCGGTCGCCAGATGCCAGCTGCCAGAATTGTGACAACAGCTCTGTTTTCCGAAATTTACTTAAACCTGAAACTTAAACAAAAAGCATCTATTATAAAGCTGGGGGCTGGAGACTGGGGACTGGTAGCTTTTTTAAAAATAAATAGTGACAAAGTCGAAACAATGTGCTATATTATATAGGTATATTATAAATGTGAGGTATTTTAAATGCTTGAACTTAACAACGCCCTTGAACTTATTATAAAAGGTATAAGCGATAAAACTGCTGAATATGGCTTTCGTCCTGAATATCCTGATGGAGTTTTTCCGCCCAGTCTTCCCGTTGAAGAGGTAAACGGAAAATCAGTAATTATGTATCGCGGTGAAAGAGGAAGAATCCGTCTTGAATATGAAAACGGAAAGCTTGGTCTTTTCTGTGCTAAAGAAACTCAGGAGGATGCTCCTGATGATGATATGCCACGTTCATCCCTGAGTCTTCTTGATTTGGAAACTTTCAACGAAAAAGATATTAAATATATCTGCCAGGAATATAACGAAACATTTGAAAAGCTTTTTTCTCATAAGCCTGCTCATAGCGGTAAAAAGGCTCCTACTCCTGTTTCAAGAAGTCAGGCAAAAAGCGGTGTTCTCGCTTATGATGCGAATACACTTGGTAGCCGTTTCACAACTGTTTATCCTGAGCTTCGCGATGAATATAAAAAGAATCTTGAAGAATACGGTGAGTTTTTAGCAGAGGATTTCTTTACGAAGTATGGTAATAAGGTTGTTGTTGAAACAATCCGTGAAAATGACCCTGCAAAAATGAAGAAGCTCTTTAAGCTTCTCAATGATATTTATGAGGATGGCACAAACGATACTCAGAGCATCGTTGCAGTTACCATTCTTGGTTGCTCTCTCGCTGAGAATCCCGAGCTCATTGATGTAGCAAAAGAGCATTTCAGCGATACAATGAACGAGCCTGTTTGCGAGATTATTAAATATCTTCGCAAAAGCAAAAGTGCAAGAATGAGACTTGAAAATCCCCCTCTCTATAAACCAAAAAAAGAAAAGAAAAAAGGCATGATGGCTTCAATGCTTGGAATGTAAGTAAAAAAGGACTGCACAGGCAGTCCTTTTTTAGATGCCGGTTGCCAGCTACCAGATTCCAGAAGTGTGGGAATAACTTTGTTATTGTAAATTTACTTCTACTTTAATCTAAAATTAAAAATAGAATAATAAAGAATTTGATGTGAAACTGAGGGCTGGAGACTGGTGACTGGTAGCTAAAAAACAGGAACGAGTAAGAATAAATACTCGTTCCTGTTTCTTATATGCCTTTCATTGTAAGAGAAATTCTTTTTTTCTGAGGTTCAACTGAGAGAACCTTAACTTTAACAACCTCGCCGACCTTGAGGACTTCGGAGGGGTGTTTTATATATTTATCACAAATCTGCGAAATATGAACAAGACCGTCCTGATGAACGCCGATATCAACAAACACACCGAAGTCAATAACATTTCTTACTGTGCCTGTAAGCTCCATACCTTCGCGAAGGTCATTCATATCCATAATATCGGTTCTTAGCATTGGCTTCGGAAGCTCGTCACGGATGTCGCGACCGGGCTTTTCAAGCTCGCCCATAATATCAACAAGGGTGGGAGTGCCGACGCCACATTCTTCGGAAGCTTTCTGAAGCCCATATTCCTGAACCTTACCGCTGATGCCTGATGCTCCCTTATCGGCAACATCTTTCTGAGAATAACCGAAAAGGTCGAGAAGCTTTTTAGCCGCATCATAGCTTTCGGGGTGAACACCTGTATTATCAAGGGGAGTTTTACCGCCGGGAATACGCAGGAAGCCTGCACATTGTTGGAATGCTTTCGGTCCGAGACCCTTAACTTTCTTAAGGTCGGTTCTTGCGTTGAAGCCACCGTTTTCTTCGCGGTATGCAACAATATTTTTAGCTGTTGCACTTGTGACACCTGAAATATATTTTAAAAGTGAAACGGAAGCGGTATTAAGGTCAACGCCAACGGAGTTTACGCAGTCCTCAACAACACCGGTCAGGGATTCCTCAAGTCTTGCGGGAGGGACATCGTGCTGGTACTGACCGACACCGATACTCTTGGGTTCAATTTTAACAAGCTCTGAAAGAGGGTCCTGTAAACGCCTTGCAATTGAAACTGCTGAACGGACTGAAACGTCAAAATCAGGGAATTCCTCTGCACCTAATTTTGATGCGGAATAAACTGATGCACCTGCTTCGTTAACCACCATATAGGAAACGGGGCGAGGCGATTTTTTGATTGTATCTGCAATGAAAATTTCACTTTCTTTGCTTGCTGTTCCATTACCGATTGAAATGCAGTCGATATGGAATTTTTTTATAAGCTCCAAAACCTTTGCTTCAGATTCTGCAATTTTTGACTGAGGAGGAGTGGGATAAATAACACCTGTGTAAAGCACTCTTGAGTTACCGTCAACAACTGCCAATTTACAGCCGGTTCTGTAAGCAGGGTCAACCGCAAGAACAGTTTTGTTCTTAATAGGCGGTTGCATAAGAAGGGGCTTTAAATTACTGCCGAACATCTTGATTGCCTGTTCATCTGCTTTTTCGGTAAGAGTTGAACGGGTTTCTCTTTCAAGAGAGGGGAATATAAGGCGGGAGTAGCTGTCCTTTGCGGCTTCTCTGCAAAATTCAGTTGAGGAGCTACCTTCCTTAATAAATAATTTGTCAAGAAGCATTAAAGCGGTTTCTTCCTCAACCCCAACGCTTACCTTCAAAAAGCCTTCCTTTTCTCCGCGGTTGATAGCAAGAATTCTGTGAGAGGGGATTTTAGAAACAGGTTCGGAGTATTCGTAATACATACTGTAAACACTGTCTTCCTCGGTTTTTGCAACGGATTCGATAACACCGCGTTTTGCTATTAAGTCTTTGAGAACCTTTCTTGCTTCAGGAGCGTCTGAAATAATTTCAGCAATAATATCGGATGCACCTTGCAAAGCGTCTTCGGGAGTTTCAACACCTTTTTCGGAGTCAACATAATCCTTTGCAACTTCAAGAAGGTCAACGCCCTTAAGAGTGAAGGAAAAAAGAAGCTCTGCAAGAGGCTCAAGACCTTTTTCTTTAGCAACAGAAGCTCTTGTTTTTCTTTTCTGCTTATAAGGTCTGTAGATATCTTCAACCTCGGCAAGAGTTACCGCATTTGCAACAGCCCGGCTGATTTCTTCTGTTAACTTGCCCTGCTCCTCGATAGATGAAAGCACCTCTTCTTTTCTTTTTTCCAGGTTGCGAAGATAGGTGAGGCGGTCGTTGATGTCACGAAGCTTCTGGTCATCGCAGGAGCCGGTCATTTCTTTTCTGTAACGAGCGATAAAGGGAATAGTGTTTCCGTCGTCGATTAATTCCACAATGTTTTTTATGTGGTGTTCGCTGACGGAAAATTCATCTTGTAATGTTTTTAAAATGTCCATAAAATCTTCCTTGTGTATATATAATATAATGGTATATATAATAGCATATACAAGTGGCAAGTTGCAAGTGGGAAGTGGCAAATTTCGGGGTGTATGCTGATTATAAATTGAGAGCGAGAAGCATCGGGATTTGCAGACGTACTTAAACCATTATACCTAAAAGGTACCGTGATAAATAATTGGCACTCTGCGTACGCGAGTGCTAATTTTAATATTTTGTTCATATTTTATTAATATATAATATAAAAATAAGAGGTATACTCTGTAGTGTTAAATATTTGAAGCAATGCGTGTATGAGTTTTTTGAAACCTATGCAGATAGCAAGGGCGTTTTATTTTTGCAGTTGCTTCAATGCTAAAGCTTGTGTATAAAATAACGGAGGCGTTTTTAATGAGAAAAAAACAGTTTAAGGCAGAATCAAAGAAATTGATGGATTTAATGATTAATTCCATCTACACTAACAAGGATATCTTTTTAAGAGAGCTTGTTTCCAACGCCAGCGATGCTTTGGATAAGCTGTATTTCCGTTCCTTAACCGATTCTTCTGTCGGACTTAACAGGGACGATTTTATTATAAAGCTTGAAGCCGATTCGCAAGAGCGAACTCTTAAAATTACAGATAATGGTTGCGGTATGGCTGAAGAAGAGCTTGAAAACAATCTCGGCACAATTGCAAAAAGCGGTTCCTTGGCTTTTAAAACGGAAAATGAAAAAACAGAAGATGTCGATATTATCGGTCAGTTTGGTGTGGGCTTTTATTCTGCTTTTATGGTAAGCGAAAAGGTTGTTGTTGAAAGCAGACCTTACGGTGCTGAAAAAGCATTCAGATGGATTTCTGAGGGTGCGGATGGTTATACTGTTGAAGAATGTGACAAAGACTCTTTCGGTACAGAAATAACTCTTTATCTTAAACCTGATACAGACGATGAAAAATACAGTGATTATCTTGAGCAATATAAAATAGAATCACTTATAAAAAAATATTCCGATTATATCCGTCATCCGATTAAAATGGAAATGCAAACAAGCCGTCATAAAGAGGGGACGGAGGACGAGTATGAAACGGTTGTGGAAGAGAGAACCCTCAACAGCAGAGTTCCCCTTTGGAAAAAGAATAAAAATGAAGTAACCGATGAGGAATACAACGCTTTTTATGCGGAAAAATTCTATGATTTTGAGTCGCCTGCAAAGATTATTCATTCCAAAACAGAGGGGAATGCAACATATAGTGCGTTGCTTTTTATTCCGAAACATCCTCCCTATGACTATTATACAAAAGAATTTGAAAAAGGTTTACAGCTTTACTCACGCGGAGTTTTGATAATGGAAAAATGCGGTGACCTTTTGCCTGATTATTACAGCTTTGTCAGAGGTGTTGTAGACAGTGAGGATTTATCACTGAATATTTCCCGTGAAATGCTCCAGCATAACGGACAATTGAAGCTTATTGCAAAAACAATTGAAAAGAAAATCAAGAACGAATTAACAAAAATGCTGAATAACGAGCGTGAGAAATATGAGGAGTTTTTCACAGCCTTTGGTATGCAGTTGAAATTCGGTATATACAACAGCTATGGTATGCATAAGGATGAGCTTAAAGATTTGATTATTTTTAAATCATCTTTTGAAAATAAATATTCAACTCTTTCAGAATATGTTTCGAGACTTAAAGATGGGCAGGACAAAATTTATTATGCCTGCGGTGAAACTGTTGAGAAAATTGAAATGCTGCCTCAGCTTGATGCGGTCAAGGAGAAGGGCAGAGAGGTTCTTTATCTTACTGAATATGTTGATGAGTTCTGCATCAAGATGCTTAACGAATATGATGGAAAGACTTTCCAGAACATCTGCGATGAAAAGCTTGATCTTGATACCGATGAGGAAAAAGCAGAGCTTAATGAGAAAAATGAAGCATCAAAGGAAATGCTCGAATTTGTTAAAGAATCGGTGGGCGAGGGCATTTCTTCCGTTCGCTTTACAAACAAGCTGAAGAATTATGCTGTTTGCCTTACAAGTGAGGGCGGAATATCTCTTGAAATGGAAAAGGTGCTTAACTCAATGCCCAATGATAACAAGGTTAAAGCCGAGGTTGTTCTGGAGATAAATGCAAATCATCCTATTGCCGAAAAAATCAAAGAGCTTTATGAAACCGATAAAGAAAAGCTTAAGGCTTATGCAAAGCTTCTTTATGCTCAGGGTTGCCTTATTAGCGGAGTTTCGGTTAAAGACCCTGCTGAATTGAGTAAGCTTATAAGTGATTTAATGGTAAAATAATTTTGTTTACAATTTGTTCACAAATTTGTGAAGATGTTGCAATAATGGCGTGGTATATAATAGCCATAGACATTAATTGCTAAACATTTCATTTTCTCTTTCCAAAAAAATTCAATCCTTTGTCGTGAGGCAGAGGGTTGAATTTTTTTATAAATGCAAAGTGCAAAACGAAAGTTGTAAGTGGAAATTCGTTTTTTATACTTTGTATTTTGCATTTATTACAAAAAACAGTTGACATATTTATACATATATGCTATAATCCCTTTACCTCTCAAAGAGGGTTCTTTTTTTGCGTCCTGATTTTAGGATGTGCGTTAAAAAATTGCATATCTTGACGCGGTTCAAGGCTCTCTCGGTAAGAAAAGGGATTCGCTCTTTTCAATCGGCGAGAGGGAGGCTAATCAAAAATTGGAGGTGCCGTTATGAGAGTTAAAATCACACTTTCCTGCACAGAATGTAAACAGCGTAATTACAACACTATGAAGGAAAAGAAAAACAACCCCGACAGGTTGGAGATGAAAAAGTACTGCAGATTCTGCAAGAAACACACTCTCCACAGAGAAACAAAATAAGGAGGTAGCATCATGGCAGACGAAAAGAAAACCGTCAAAAAAGAAGATACCTCTAAAGCTGAAAAGAAAACTAATCCATTAAAGAAGGTTGGCAATTTCTTTGTAAAAATCGGCAAAGCAATCGTTAAATTCTTTAAAGACCTCAGAGGCGAGACAAAGAAAATTGTTTGGCCCGGTCGCCATATGGTTCTCAAGAGCACAGGTATTGTTCTTGCTGCAATCCTTGTAATCGGTGCAGGTATCTGGATTCTTGACTTCGCAGTTTCAGGTGCTGTTAAAGGTCTCAGCAACATCGCTGAGCAGACTACAGTTGAGGAAACAACCACTGAAAATGACGAAGAAAAAGAAGACGAACACGACCACGAAGACGAGGATACAACTGAGAAAACGACTGAAAAGGAATAATCCGATTCATTACTTAAAATCAGTATAATTCGGAGGTAAACTATGTCAGGCGAAGCAAGATGGTTTATAATCCACACCTATTCCGGCTATGAGAATAAGGTTGCGGAGAATATCGGTAAAATCGTTGAAAACCGCAAGATGCACGATAAAATCCTCGGTGTGAATATTCCGCTCGAAAAGGTTGTTGAAGTTAAAAACGACAAAACAGTTGAAGTTGAGCGTAAAATTTTCCCCGGTTATGTTGTTGTTAAGCTTGCAGTTGAATACAGCGACAAAGAGGGCGAAGAAAACGTTCTCAAGGTGCCCGATGAAACATGGCACGCTATCCGTTACACAAGAGGTGTTACAGGCTTCGTAGGTCCCGACGGCAGACCAGTTCCTCTCACTAAAGAAGAGGTTGAGAAATTGGGCGTTGAAAAGACCGCAGAAGGCGAAGACAACATCATCAGTACTGTTACTGAAATTGCATTCAGCGAGGGTGACCTTGTTACTATCACTGAAGGTCTTATGGAAGGTAACTCAGGTGTTGTTGAAAGCATTGACACCGCTAACAATACAGTTCGCGTTATCGTTTCATTTATGGGTAAAGAAGCACCTGTTGAGCTTCCGCTCAGTCAGGTAACAAAAGCGATTGACTGATTAAATAATAAGGTCAATCATTAACATTGGTAATCAGAGGCAATGTACTCTGTTATATGCGACATAATGGTATGTCGCGTGTGGGAGGAATAAGGCGAGCTCTTATTCCGCCATACCACGAATTTTGGAGGTGCAAAAAATGGCTCAAAAGGTTGTAGGTTTCATCAAATTGCAAATTCCCGCCGGTAAAGCAACCCCGGCACCCCCTGTTGGTCCTGCTTTAGGTCAACATGGTGTAAACATTATGGCATTCACAAAGGAATTCAATGAGAGAACAAAAAATGATATGGGTCTCATTATTCCTGTTGTAATCACTGTTTACGCTGACCGTTCTTTCACATTTATCACTAAAACTCCCCCCGCAGCAGTTCTTATTAAGAAAGCTTGCGGTATCGAAAGCGGTTCAGGCGTTCCTAACAAAACTAAGGTTGCAACAATTACCAAAGAGCAAGTAAGAAAAATCGCAGAGCAGAAAATGCCCGATCTTAATGCTGCTGATATTGATTCTGCTATCTCTATGATTGCAGGTACAGCACGTAGCATGGGCGTTACTGTTGTTGATTGATTACGGAGGAATTGTAATTATGAAACATGGTAAAAAATATGTTGAGAGCGCAAAGCTCGTAGACAAAGCAAAGCTCTACGAAGTAGCAGAAGCTCTCGAGCTTGCAACAAAAACTGCAAGTGCTAAATTTGACGAAACTGTTGAAATGCATATTCGTCTTGGTGTTGACTCCCGTCACGCTGACCAGCAGGTTAGAGGTGCGGTTGTTCTCCCCAATGGTACAGGTAAAAATGTTCGTGTAGCTGTTTTCGCAAAAGGCGATGCTGCTAAAGCTGCTGAAGCTGCAGGTGCAGATATCGTTGGCGATATGGATCTTCTTGAAAAGATTCAGGGCGGTTTCATGGATTTTGACGTTTGTATCGCAACTCCCGATATGATGGGTGTTGTTGGTCGTCTCGGTAAGGTTCTTGGTCCCAGAGGTCTTATGCCTTCTCCCAAGGCAGGTACTGTTACTCCTGATGCAGCAAAGGCTGTTGAAGAAGCAAAAGCAGGTAAAATCGAATACCGTCTTGACAAAACAAACATCATTCACTGCCCCATCGGTAAGGCTTCCTTCGGTGGCGAAAAGCTCACTGAAAATGCAATGGCTCTTCTCGATGCTGTTATTAAGGCAAAACCCGCAGCAACAAAAGGTACTTACATCCGTTCATGCGTTGTAGCAACAACAATGGGCCCCGGTGTTCGTGTTAACGCTGCTAAGCTTGCTACAGGTGCAACTGTAGAAGAATAAAAAAATACTTGACATACTTTAAAAGGTGTGTTATATTACTTGTGCTGTTCTAAAGACAGCAGGTGCAAATTTTGTTTAATGGTCCGTCCGCCTGCCGAGGAATGCATTAATTCTTGATATTTTATTGAGTTTTTGTGCCCTTCTCGTGCTATGCGGGAAGGGCATTTGAAATTGGCTTATAATTTATTCGGAGGTGAATTAGTTTGCCAAGTGCTAAAATCTTAGAAGCAAAAAAAGCAGAAGTTGCTGCAATCGCTGAGAGACTTCAGGGTGCATGTGCAGGTGTTATCGTTGATTACAAAGGTATCAACGTTGCTGATGACACAGCTCTCCGTAAGGAACTCCGTGAAGCAGGTGTTGAGTACACAGTTACAAAGAACACAATGATCGAGCTCGCTATTAAAGATACTGAGCTTGCAGGTCTTTCAGACTGTCTCGCAGGTACAACAGCTCTCGCAACATCTAAGGATGATTACGTTGCTGCTGCAAGAATTCTTTGCAAATTCGCTAATACTCACAAGGACTTCACTGTTAAGAGCGGTTTCCTTGATAACGAGGTTATCTCTCTTGAAAAAATCGATAGTCTCGCAAAGCTTCCCTCAAGAGAAATTTTGCTCGCTACTGTATGCAATGCATTCAACGCTCCTATTTCAGCGTTTGCTCGTGCAGTTCAGGCTATTGTTGACAAAAGTGGCGAAGCCACAGCAGAAGCAGCAGCTGAATAATTGCTGTAACTTAATTTAAGTTAATTAAAAATTTAAACTAAAATCTAAAGCCTATAAGGCGAAATAATTGGAGGAAATTAAAATGGCATCTGAAAAGATTACTGCTATTATTGAAGAATTAAAAGTACTTACAGTTCTCGAGCTCTCCGAACTCGTACATGCTGTAGAAGAAGAATTCGGCGTATCCGCTGCAGCAGCAGTTGCAGTAGCAGCTCCCGCAGAAGCAGCAGCTGCAGCTGAAGAGAAAACAGAGTTTGACGTTGTTCTTGCAGAAGTTGGCGCAAACAAAATCGCTGTTATCAAAGCTGTTCGTGAGCTTACAGGTCTTGGCCTTGCAGAAGCAAAAGCTAAGGTTGACGGCGCTCCCACAACTCTTAAAGAAGCTGTTTCTAAAGATGATGCAGAAGCTGCAAAAGCTAAGCTCGAAGAAGCTGGCGCAAAGGTTGAAATCAAATAATTTAATTTTCAATGATACAAAAATCGCTGTTCCTGACGGAACGGCGATTTTTTTAGTTAGGAGTTAGGAGTGAGTAGTGAGGAGTGTTGGGGAAGCTTCGCTTCCAAACATTATATAAAATTCGCGATACTTTGCTTTATTCCACGGCACAGGTAAGCCGGTGCCCTACGGGAAATGAAATAGCGAGCCTGTACCCTACGGGTTTGTTGTTCTGCGATGGTTGGGGACTATTTGCTATTTCTGTTTGTATGTGTTATGATATAGAAAAATATGTGGATTGATAGGTTGATTATAATGAGAATTGAGTTCAGAACTGTTTATGACAGCATTGAAAATGAGAAAATGGGTCAGCTTTACGCAAAGCACTGCATAGATAAACAGCTTAAGCAGTTGAAAACTATAAGAACATTGCTTTTGATTATATGCTTATTGGGAATTGGCTTCTGTGCTTTTCTGGAATTTGCAAAAGATATATATTTCCCTGCAGCTATTTTTGTGATTTTTGGAATTTTCGGTGCTTTATATTGCGATTGGGTTAAGAAAAAGTTATACCCTAAAATCTTTACTGATGTAAACGGTATCGGTTGCCCTTATAACGTAACCTTCGGGCTTTATGATGAATACTTTTATGAGAAATTTGAAAATAATATGAGCATTCAGGAAAGCTCAATAAGATATGAGTTCCTTAAGAAAATTGTTGAAACACCCGAATATTTTATTCTTATGTCAAAGAGAAGTCAGCTTTTCTTTTTACCTAAGAGAGATATGGGGTATGAGATGGCTTTGGAATTTTCTGCGTTTTGTAAGGCAAGACTTCCGTATATTTATTCATTTAAAAGTTAATAGTTAAAATCTGAATTCAGGAGATGTAAAAAACGAACGTTTTTTTACATCTCCTTTTTTATTTATTCAGAGGGGGAGACGGTTTCGAGAAGTGCTTTGAAATCCATATTTGCACCTATTTCATTTTCTTTTTCTGTTTTCTTTTTATTACCTTTTGCATTTTCAGAATTTTTTCTGCACTTGTCTTCATAAGATTTCTTATCACGCTCTATTGCACTTTTGATAAAGCCGAATACTAATTTAAGCGAACGATGTTCAAATTCTATTAATTCGCCGTATTTAGCATAGATAAACATAGCTCTGAATAATTCGCCCAATTCTTCATTGGTTAATTCCTGTAATGGTGCTTCCCAATCAAAATATACTAAAAAGCTTTTTCTTGATATTTTAAAAACCTCCTATCGAACATTCGTTTGTTTTTGATTATAGAAGAATGAGATTTTTAATGCAACCCATTGTCAGTTAAATGGTGAATTTTGTCAGTTTAATGTTCAAAACCACCCTCAAAAACAGCGGAAAAAGTGCCACAAAAACTATTTCATTCCCTTATCTTTACTTATTTCTATTTTTATACTTTTTTTTACTACTATCTTTATATTGATATTATTATCATTTTTTTATTTATATTGGTGGCGTTTGTAAGCGTTTGTTAACGAGTGCTGACGGTCGCCATCGATTGCTTAAAAGCTTTTTTATAGAGTTGAGGAAAGAATAAAATGATATATGACAAAAAAACACAAAAAGTCACGAAAAAGTTTTGAATTTTTTTAATTTCGTTAAAATAGTTCAGTTTTGTTGTTTTGGTTTTGTGCAAACATACGAAATAAGAACAAACGTTCTGAAATAGGTTGCGAAGAACGGGGAAAGGGGCTATAATGGGCACAAAACAAACGAACGAATGTTCGGGTGAATGGAGGAAAATATGCCGAAAGCTATTGATGTGATTGTTGAATGTCCTTTTTACAAAGGCGAGGGTAAGGATTATATCGCCTGCGAGGGTGTCATTAACGGAACTGTGGACAAGCATTATTTTAAAAACAATAAAGAAAAGGGTATGTTTGAAAATAATGTTTGCGGTTCTGAATGTGGCAGACGATGTGTTCATTATAAAAGGGTTAATGAGTTGTATGAAAGAGGGCTGAGATGAATTCGGAGTGCGGAATGCGGCTTAGCGATACTTTTACTTGGTTCTATGGTGGTTGGTAGCTAATTTGGAAAGAGGTGGGAGGAAAATAGAAACAGAAATTAAAAATGACAAAAAAGGCGATAAGACATTAAAATGCGTTTCATCTGCAACGGAGAATATGAGTGCACTGATTGATGACATTATCAAAAAGGCTCGGAAAAATTTTAAGCAGAACGGCAAGCCTGAGGTTGATGCAAAGTTTCTTAAAGAAAGCGTTGGAGCGTTGAAGGAGCTTTACGAGCTTTTAGCAGAATATGACGGCTTCGGCGGGTGCGATGAGGGGATTATTATTAGATTTGAGAAGGAAATGGAGAAGTACTGTAAGTAATGCGGAGTGCGGAATGCGGAATGCGGAATGAGCTTCGCGAGAGGTTGCGATACTTTCACATATTTTAAGGAGTGACGATGAAAGAACTTATTATTTCTCCGCCCAATGAAAAGCAGAGGTTGTTTTTTGAAAGTCAGAAGAGGTTTATCGGTTATGGCGGGGCGAGAGGTGGCGGAAAGTCCTGGGCGTTAAGAACAAAGTTTATATTATTATCCCTTGAATACAGTGGTTTGAAGCTTTTATTGCTTCGTAAGACTCTTCCTGAGCTTCGGGAAAATCATCTTTTACCAATGCTTTCTCAATTAAACGGAATTGCACGATACAAGCGTGATGAAAGGGCATTTATTTTCCCTAACGGTTCAAGAATACGCCTTGGCTACTGCGATACGGAAAATGATATTTATCAATATCAGGGTCAGGAATATGATGTAATTGGTGTTGAAGAATGTACCCATTTTGCTTTTTCTCAGATACAGTTTCTTACCACCTGCAACCGTACAACCCGAGAGGATTTCAAGCCCCGAATGTATTTTACCGGAAACCCCGGTGGAGTTGGGCATAACTGGTTCAAACGGCTTTTTGTTAAAGGCAGATATGAAGAACACGAAGACCCTGATGACTATATTTTCATTCCTGCAACTATTGATGACAACACCGTTCTTATGAAATCGAACCCTGAATATGTTAAAGTTCTTGATTCTCTACCTGAAAAATTGCGTCAGGCTCACCGCTTTGGTAACTGGGATATTTTTGACGGACAATTTTTTGAGGAGTTCAGAGATTTGCCCTCTCATTATAAAGATGGAGAATTCACTCACGTTATTGAACCCTTTGAAATACCTCGTGATTGGGTGATTTACCGCTCCTTTGACTTCGGCTATGCAAAGCCTTTTTCTTGTGCTTGGTGGGCGGTGGATTATGACGGCAGGCTTTACAGAATTCTTGAGCTTTACGGATGCTCTAAAACTCACAACGAGGGTGTGAAATGGCCACCTGAGAAGATATTTTCGGAGATTGCGAGAATTGAAAGGGAACACCGATGGCTTAAGGGTAAGCAGATTTTAGGGGTAGCTGACCCATCAATATGGGACGCTTCCAGAGGAGAGGCAATTATTGAGGCGGCAAACAGAAACGGGGTTTATTTTAACAAGGGTGATAACAAGCGTCTGCCCGGGTGGATGCAGGTGCATTACAGATTATCCTTTGACGAAAACGGAATACCTATGATGTATGTTTTTAACACCTGCAAGGGATTTATTCGCACTATGCCCGAGCTGACCTTCAGCGTTTCAAATCCTGAGGATTTGGATACAACGGGAGAGGACCATATTGCAGACGAGGTAAGGTATATGTGTATGGCGAGACCCATAAAGCCAAGGGTGAGGAAGGAAAACTTGGTGTTGGGAGATGACCCCCTTGAAATGCGGAGTGCGGAATGCGGAATGCGGAATTAAGCTTCGCGAGAGGTTGAGATACTTTTACATATTGAAGGAGTGGAAAATTGAAAAAAGAAAAGATAAAAAAAGAAGAAACAAAAATTGATAATGTTGGCAAGGTCGGTGTGATTGGTTCCGATGAGGTTGAAAAGGCCCTTGAAACTCTTAAGAAATATAAAGAGGGGAAGAGCGTTCTTGAGCAGAGGATTGTTGAAAATGAGCAATGGTTCAGAATGAGGCATTGGGACACTCTGAACGGTAGCAAGGGAAATGAAAATGCTTCTGCCTGGCTTTTTAATTCTATTGCAAACAAGCATGCAGACGCTATGGATAATTTCCCTCAGGTGACTTGCTTACCGCGAGAGGAAAGTGACAGAAGCTCTGCGGAAATTCTTTCACAGATTCTGCCCGTTATTTTTGAGCGAAACGGCTTCGAGAAAATTTACAGCGATGCCTGGTGGTACAAGCTTAAGGCAGGTACTGCGGTTTACGGTATATTCTGGAATCCATTGAAAAATAACGGTCTTGGTGATATTGAAATAAAGCAGGTTGATATTCTTAATCTTTTCTGGGAGCCCGGTATCAAGGATATTCAGAAAAGCAAAAATATTTTCCATGTTGAACTTATTGACAATGAAACCCTTGTTGCCATGTACCCTGAAATGAGTGGGAAATTAGGCAATTCCACAGTTGAAATTGCGAAATATGTTTATGATGACAATGTTGACACCAAGGATAAAAGTGCAGTAATTGACCGCTACTATAAGAAAATTCTCAATGCTGTTGAAACTGTTCACTACTGCAAATTCTGTAACGGCGAGCTTCTTTATGCTTCGGAAAATGACCCTGAATACAGCGAAAGGGGCTTTTACAACCACGGCAAATACCCCTTCGTTTTCGATACTCTTTTTGTTGAAGAGGGTACGCCCTGCGGTTTTGGCTACATAGACATTATGAAGGACGCTCAGAAGCAGATTGACATTCTTTCAAATTCTCTTGTGAAGAATGCGGCTATGGCAACAACTCCCCGATATTTCATTAACTCTGCCGGTGCGGTTAATGAAGAGGAGTTTGCAGACTGGTCCAACAGCTTTGTTCATGTTTCGGGTTCTAATTTGGGTGAAGACAGTATCAGGGAAATTAAAATATCGGGCATTCCCGAAATATATCTTGGTATTCTCAATTCAAAAATTGATGAGCTTAAGGAAACAAGCGGTAACAGAGATTTCTCTCAGGGAGGTGTTTCAAGCGGTGTTACGGCGGCTTCTGCTATTGCGGCTTTGCAGGAAGCAGGGGGCAAGCTCACTCGTGATATGGTCAAGGGTGGCTACAGAGCATTCAGTGAAATTAACTCTCTTGCACTTGAGCTTATCCGCCAATTCTATGATGAACCGAGGTTTTTCCGTATTGTTTCTCCCAACGGTCAGCAGGAATTTGTTTCCTATGATAACTCGGGAATTATAGCAAGAAATCAGGGCTCTACCTTTGGTGTTGAAATGGGTATGCGTCAGCCAATATTTGATATAAAAGTCAGTGCACAGACTGCAACGCCTTTTACAAAAATCAGTCAGAATGAACTTGCTTTGCAATTATATAATGCAGGATTTTTTAATCCCGAAATGAGAAGTCAGGCACTCTCGGCTCTTTCTATGATGGAGTTTGAGGGGAAAGCGAATGTTATTAATAAGATTGCAGGGGCAGTTTTATAGTGAAGAGTGAGTTAATGAGCACAATTGCTATCCCTCTTTTTTCGTGAAACGAAAAAGGAGGGGGGACCGCCCTTGAATGCAATATAGATTATTGATAATTATATTTCGCGTGAAATAGTTTTTGTATCAATATGTTGTATCGGGGTGGTGGGTGGTAGAAAGCTATGGAAAGAATAAAGGGGTACCACCCACCGTTCCGTCCTAACTATATTTGTTAAGAAACATTCTTACCCGAAGTTTACATATACAAATGTTTTACAAGCAGAAGAACGGTCCCCCCTCCTTTTTGCAAGCAAAAAAGAGGGATAGGGTTACAATACTTTTATATATTCAGAAAGGGTAGTTATGACAGATATAAAATTAATTTTAAATATTCAGTTGTTTGCAGAAGGAGCAGAAGAAGGCGGAAACGAAATGCAGAATGCAGAGTGCAAAGTGCAAAGTGATGATGAAGTGCAGAATGCAGAATGCAAAATGCAGAATGAAGGGGCAGAGCCGATTATAAATTCAAGTGGAGAAACGAATGAAGAGGTTGAATCTGATGTTCTTAATGACGAGGCGGGTATTGAAGATGATGAGGTTGTTACAGAAGATACAGAAGAGGAAGACTTCATTCGTGAAAGGGAAGAGCGTTTAAGAAATCGCATTTCGGGTTGGTTAAAAGAGAGTGGGGAGATTAAAGATGCTTATCCCGATTTCGATTTGAGAAACGAGCTTCGTTCATCAAAGCTTTTTGCTCAGCTTGTACTCTCAGGCGCGCCTTTAAAGGCAAGTTACGAAATTGTCCACAAGGACGAAATTATTTCCGGGGCTATGGCTTACACCGCCGACAAGGTTCGCGAGCAGGTGGTTAAAAATATCGAAACCAAGGGGAGACGTCCTCTTGAAAACGGTATTTCCTCGGAAAGTGCAGTTATGACTGCCATTGATGTCAATGCTTTAACCGCAAAGGACATCCACAAAATACTCAAGCAGGTTGAGAACGGTGCGAGTATTAAATTTTAATATAGAAAGGAAAATGATATGAAAGAACTTAAACTTAATATTCAGCTTTTTGCGGCAGGTGAAGTTGTGAACTCAACAACCTCAGAGAATCTTTCCGCAGAAATGAAAACATTTTATGACAAAACTCTTATTACTCTCGCTTCACCTTATCTTGTTCACGACCAGTTCGGTCAGAAGCGTGATATTCCCAAAAACGGCGGTAAGATTATTGAATTCAGAAAATTCTCTTCTCTTCCCAAGGCTCTCACTCCTCTTACAGAGGGCGTTACTCCCACAGGTAACAAGCTTAATGTTTCTGCAGTAAGCGCAACTGTTGAGCAGTACGGCGATTACATTGAGCAGACAGATATGCTGGAGCTTACTGCAGTTGACAATACCATTGTTGAAGCAACAAAGCAGCTTGCTTCTCAGGCTGGTCTTACAATGGATACAATTGTTCGTAACGAAATTGTTGGCGGTACAAACGTGCTTTACTGCCCCAAGGTAGCAAATGGTGTTGAAACAGAGGTTACATCAAGAAGCGATATTGACAACACATCTCTTCTTCGTGTGAAAGATGTTTTCAAGGCGGCGGCAGAGCTTAAAGCTATGAACGCTCCCAAAATTGACGGTTATTATGTTGGTATCATTCACCCTTATGTTGCTTATGACATTATGCAGGAGGCCGGTAATCAGTGGATGGAGGTTCAGAAATATGCAACACCCGAGAATATGCTCAATGGTGAAATCGGTTGCCTTGGCGGTGTTCGTTTCGTTGAAAGCACAGAAGCAAAAATCTGGAAGGATGGCGACTCTCCCGCAGTATTTGCAACCCTTATTATCGGTGCAGATGCCTACGGTGTAACAAGCGTTACAGGTGGCGGTGTTGAACACATCGTTAAGCAGAAGGGCTACGGCAACGACCCTCTTAACCAGCGTTCTTCTATCGGCTGGAAGGGTCTTAAAACTGCTAAAAGGCTTGTTGAGGAATACCTTGTGAGAATTGAAAGCGGTAGTACATTCAGCGGAACTGCGGAAGAAAACTAAATGCAAAGGGCGAAAGCCCTTTGCAAATGCTGAATGCGGAGTGCTGAATGCGGAGTGAGGCTTCGCTTCACTTTTACATATTGAGAAAGGAAATATATTTATGGCTAATAAGAAAATTGATAAGAAAAATGAAGAGCTTGTGAGTGTTTTTATTCCCAAGCAATCAAGAAATGATACAGAAAGATTTGTTGCGGTGAACGGTGAAAGAATTCTCGTTCAGACAGGCAAGACTGTTGAAATTCCCAAGCGTTTTGCAGAGGTTATTAAAAACAGCGAAAAAATGGCTGCGGTGGCGGCGAAGTATATTGACGCTAATGCGTCAATATAAGTGGCAAGTTGAAAGTTGAAAGTGGCAAGTTAAGGGGAAGCTACGCTTCCAAACATTATAATAGCGGCGCAGCCCGGAAACTTGCCACTTGCAACTTAAGTTACGAAAGGAGTTGTTATATGACACTTGCAGATGTTATTGAAAGCTTTGATAGTGAGCGAACTAACAATGTTTCAATTCTTACTAAAAAACGCTGGGTATCACAGCTTGATTTGAAAATATGGGGCGAGATTTTTAAGCCTCGTGGAGATAAAGAGTATATCGGCTACGGCAAGGAGATTCCTCTTGATGTAGTTGTTAAAGCTCCCGAGGAATATGCAGAAATTTACACGCTTTATATGAATATGAAGCTTGATTATATGAATGGTGAAATCGGACGCTACAACAATTCTGCTATGCTTTTTAACAGAATGTATAAGGAAATGCACGATTTTATCAATCGTCAGCAAAAACTCCCTGTTAATACAGATTTAAAGGTAGGGGATTATGATGTATAATCCTTCGGTTTATGAACAAGAAAAAACCCAAGAGCTGATTTCTTCCTTTGGGGGCTTTAACTGCAACCCTGTTATTCCCGATAACTGCTTTTCTGATGAATGCAATATGAGCGGTGTTGATTACCCCTTGCTTTCTCCACGAAACAAGAGAGCATATTTCAATGTTCAGGGGGACAGGCTTCACGGACTTTTCGGAAAATCAAAGCTTATGTATATAAACAATGGGCTTCTTTACTATGGCGGTGAGGCAGTTGAGGGGCTTCATTTTCCCGATATTGAGGGGGAGAGACAATTTGTTTCAATGGGGGCTAAGGTGCTGATTTTCCCCGATAAAATTTATCTTAACACTGCAGATTTAACGGATTTCGGTTCACTTGAAGCTGAATTTATTACTGAAGAGGGTGTTAACGTAACCTGCTCTCTTGCTAAAGGTGATGGTGATTTATATGAAAGCTATGTTATTTCTTCTGCTGAGCCTGAAGAAGTGAAAAACGGAGATTTATGGCTTGATACCTCGGTTACACCAAATGAATTAAAGCAATATTCCGAAAGCCTTGGTATGTGGATGCCCATAGCAGAAACCTATGTGAGAATTTCTTGTGCAGGTATCGGTAAGAGCTTTGAAGTTTATGACGGAGTTACTTTAAGCGGATTTCAGAATGAAGATTTAAACGGCTCTCACATTATTCGTGACAAGGGCGATGATTTCATTACTGTTACGGGTATTATAACAAATACTGTTAATCAGACCTCATCGATTAAGGTGGAAAGAAAGCTTCCTCAAATGGATTATATAATCGAAAGCGGTAACAGAATATGGGGCTGTAACTCGGAGAAAAATGAAATCTACGCTTCAAAATTAGGCGACCCAAAGAATTTTGACAGCTTTATGGGGATTTCAACCGATTCTTATGCGGTTACTGTCGGCACAGATGGTGAGTTTACCGGCGCGGTGGCTTTTCGAGGATATGTGATTTTCTTCAAGGAGCATTGCATACATAAAATTTACGGACAAAATCCGCCCTATACTGTGAACACATCATATATAAGAGGTGTGCAGAAAGGGTCTCATAAGTCATTATGCGTTGTCAACGAAACCCTTTACTATAAAAGCCCAAATGGCATTTGTGCCTTTGAGGGCGGTGTGCCTGTTGATATTTCCGAGGCATTGGGTGGTGCTTATTATACTGATGCAGTTGCAGGTGTTCTCGGCAATAAATATTACATTTGTATGAGTGATAAGCAGGAAAACAGGGTGCTTTTCAACTATGATGAAAGCCATAATATCTGGCACAGAGAAGACAGCATTGATATTAAGGGATTTTCAAATCACAACGGTAATTTATATTTTATCGGTGTTGTTGACGGAGTTAAAAGACTCTGCCTTGCAGATGGCGAAAATGTTTACGGAAATTTCTCGGGTCAGCTTTCAGGCTGGTTTTTGGAAGAGGATTTTTATTGGAGCTGTGAAACAGGTCTTTGGGGACTGGATATTCCCGAAAATAAATATTATTCAGGCATTGTTATTCGAGCCTCAGCAGAGAAAAAAGCAAGGGTGAAGGTTGAATTTCAAACAAATTCTGACGGTGTATGGAAAGAACAAATAACCTTGATACCTGATAAGGTCGGTTCTTTCACCTTGCCTTTTTCAATAGAGCGTTGCGACCATCTTAAAATAAGAATAAGCGGTAAAGGAAAAGTCAAAGTATTGGGTATTTCCCGAAAAACAGAGGTTGGGAGTGAGCTGAATGTACGACCTTAATTTATCAGTACCAAATCTCACTTCTCCTAAATACTCAAACGATAACAGATTTCTGCTTCTTAAAAACTATCTTTATGAGCTTAACGAAACACTTTCTTTTGCTCTGGGTGATAAATCACAGACTGAAATCCAGAATCTAAAAAAAGAAATTGAAGCCGGAAAAGGTCAAGAAAAGCAGAATATAATCCGTCTTAAAAATGACAGTAAAAAGCGTTTTGAGGAATTGAAAGAAAAGATTATAAGAACTGCGGAAGAAATTGAAATGGATTATTCCACTGCTATTTCTGAAAGTGAAAGAGAAATTCTCCGGACAGCTCAGGGTGAATTTACAACCAAAACGGAGTTCGGCGAATATAAAAATCAGGTTGATACAGAGCTTTTGCAGACAGCGGAAAGCATAACCGCCAATGCAAAAACCATGGAAGAAATATCAACAGACCTTGAGAATTATAAAAAAACCAATAATGCTAATCTTTCGGTTCAGGCTGAGGAAATTCTTTCGCAGGTTGAAAATATATATTCTGCGAAAACTGATTTAGAAGATTTGGAGGAAATAGTTTCTTCTCAGATTTCCCAAACTGCCGAGGGCATAACAGAAAGCTTTTCCGAGAGTATTACAAGCATTTCCGAGGATTTAAGCTCCGTTGGCGGAGAGGTCAAGGAGCTTGTATCTTCTCTTGATGTTTATATCCGTCGAGGTGAGCTTGAAGAGGGCGTTTTCGGAATTGAAATCGGCAGAAGCGACAGCAACATCAAGGCAAGATTTACCAATGACAGACTTTCGTTCTATCAGGGTCTTTCCGAGGTTGCATATATTTCGGGAAGCAATCTCTACATAACGAGAGCAGAAATTCTTGATTACCTTAAAATCGGCAATTCAACGGATGGTTATTTTACATTTGATGTTTCGGAAAACGGCTTGGAGGTGATGTGGTCGGGTGGCAATTAATATTTATGGATCTTGCTCGGGTTCATCGGGCAGTAAATATGATTTATGGCTTAATGTGAAGCAGAATTCTCAAAGCATTGAAGACAATAAAAGTAATGTTACGGTAAAGCTTCTTTTGAAAAGAAATGACGGCTATTCTTCATCTGCATATAACCTGAATGAAGGCTCCAACTCAGTTGTTTTAAAGGTTGGCGGTAAGGAAAAGGTAAATAAGAATTTAAGTATTGATACGAGAAATAATGTAACGGTTACTCTCGCCACCTGGACAGGAGATGTGAACCACTCTGATGACGGCTCGCTTTCTCTTGCAATAAGCGGTAGTTTTACCATGGGTGGTACAAGTCTTTCGGGCGGTTCTGCAAGTGGTAGCTTTGACTGCACCGATATTCCGAGAGCATCAACTCTTATTCTTTCTAAGACAAGCCTTAACCCTCTTGATAGCGTTGGAGCAACTATAACTACAGCATCTTCAGGGTTCAGCCATAAAATAAAATGGTCGTTGGGTGATTCAAGTGTTACCCACAGCCTTTCTGCAGGGGTGACAAAGGACGCTTTTACCATTCCGTTAAGTTGGAGTGAAGAAATAACTAATGCTAAAAGCGGAAATATTTCTGTTGCTCTTGCTACATATAAAGGTTCAAAAAAGATTGGGTCAAAAACCTATTCCTTAAAACTAATCATTCCTGCAACGGAGGAGTTTCTGCCCCAATTCAATCTCATAACAGAACGGATAGATAATTCTGTTCCTGCGGATTTCGGAGAATATGTTAAGAGTAAAAGTCAGATAAAGCTGAATATAGAAAATCTTGTCTTGAAGCATGGTGCAAAGGCAGCTTCATATACCGCAAAGGCGTCTTCCTATTCAAAAACAAGCCTTCCTGCTATTTTCGATTTGAATAAATCGGGGGAGATAACCGTAAGCGTTACCGTTAAAGATAGTCGCGGTTTTTCTGTTACAAAGTCAGAAAAAATCAATGTTCTTGATTATTCAGCTCCGACGGTTTCGGTTAACAGCATTTACAGATGCGATGAGAACGGTAATAAGACTACTTTGGGTACATATCTTCTCTGCGATTATGATATTAAGTACAGTGCATTGAATCAAAAAAACACATATTCATTTTCATATAAGTATAAAAAAGCCGATGGAAATGCCTGGTCAGGTGAAATTGTTCTTAGCGATAGTCCTTGTGTTATAGGCGGTGATTTTCTCAATAGCAGTTCATATATTATCGCTTTTAAGGTTACTGACAGAATTACAACGGAAAATGATTTTATTGAGTCTCTTGTGCCAAGCGCAGATATTCCCTTTAACATCAGAAAAGGCGGTAAGGGTGCTTCTTTCGGGTGCTATGCTGAAAGAGATAATGAACTGACTGTGGGCTGGAATCTGAATGTTAAAGGGTCGTTGGTTTATGAATATGCTGATATTGCTTTAAGGTCGTCAGTTACTGATAAGAGAGGACTTGCAAGATATTTTCCTTGCCTGGAAATTGTTATTGTCAGGTTGCGTTTTACAGCAACTCAGACTATAACATCGGGTGAAAATCATATTATCGCTACCTTTACAAACAGAACCCCGACTCTTGCAACTCCGATTTCTGTAATTATTAATAATGGTGTTGAAAATAAAT
Organism: Acutalibacteraceae bacterium; assembly: GCA_045591525.1. GTDB lineage: Bacteria > Bacillota > Clostridia > Oscillospirales > Acutalibacteraceae > DTU089. The sequence continues at coordinate 38,505 of JAZNTA010000083.1, forward strand.
GCACAGGCTATATAAAAGCTGAAACAGGGGATTTGGTAATGAACTCGGGTCTTGATATTGAAAAAGGAGATTATATATACGTAAGCGGGTTCTTTTTTGCGTATCGTGAATGAAACGCAATGTATGGGGGTTGACCCGCCCGAAAGGTCAGCTGTAATTTTGCGGTACGGTCAAGAGCGTACCTACATTTAAAAAGATTGGAGTGAAATGATGGCGGAAATAAAGAAAACCAAAACAACGAAAACCAAAACAACCAAACGCCCTACATATAAAAAGAGCAAGGATGTTGAAAATGCGGAAAAGAAGCTCAGCAAATGGGAGAAAAATGCTCCCGATAGTTATGAAAGTAAATACTCTGCAGAAATTGACGGCATTTTGAATGATATTCTTAATCGTGAAAAATTCAGCTATAACCTTAATGCAGACCCGCTTTATGAACAATATCGTGAACTCTACAGCCAAAATGGTAAAAAGGCTATGATGGACACTGTAGGTGAGGCTTCTGCTTTAACCGGTGGGTATGGTAATTCCTATGCTGTGACTGCCGGTAATCAGGCATATCACGAATATCTCAATAATCTTAATGATGTTGCATTGGATTTGAGGGACAGAGCTTATGAGCAGTATGGAGATGAGGGCGAAAAGCTTTTTGAGGATATCAAGCTTCTTCGTTCTCTTGATGGTGACGATTACGATAAATATCTTAATGAGCTTGAACGCTATTATAAAGACGGCGAATACCTTCTGGACAGGCTTACAGCTATGTCCGATGCGGAATATGAAAGGTTTCTTCAGACTGTTGATGCATGGGAGAATGACAGGGACTATGCTTTCAAAGAAAAGAGTGATGCTCTTGACAGAGAAGAATTTGAAAAGGAAATGGCATTTAAAAAGGCAGAGGCTGAGCGTGACCAGGCAAATGCCGACAGAGATTATAGCCTTGCTCTTCAGAAGCTTTATGCTTCTAAAAGTTCAGGTAGCTCCGAAAGCAATAAAAAGAAAGTAAGTGACACCATAAGTTACCCTGAAACCTATAAGGAATTCTGCTCGGCAACAGGTTATCCGGGGATTATGACTGAAACTGAATATAATGCTCACGATAAAGCGAAGAGCAAATACGGTACTTATAAAAAATACCTCAAGGCTATGTATAAAATTTATAAATAAGGAGGGGTGGAATGAAGGTTAAAGTAACTGAAAAACAGGTTATGATTACAGAAATTACCGAAATTTACGAAGGTGAATTCGGTATAAACAGATGTGATTTTAGTTTACCAAAAGCCTTTAACGGTCTTACGGTAACCGCAGTTTTCAATGGTATTCCTGTACCTCTTACTGACGGAAAATGTATCATTCCTGCCCTTCCTAACGGGAATTGCATTATAGGTGTTTATGCCTATAAGAAAAACGGAGAAGAAACGGAGCTGATGTATTCACCAAAGCCCACAATGTTTTTTGTGGGAAAAGGTTCTTTCTGCAGGGAGATAAATGAAGAGATAATTCCTGAGGTTTTCGAATATGAAACCTATTGCCGTATGCTTCAGGGCTATTGGCGGGAGCTTTTCGGAGAAAACACTCTTGGGGAATATATTGAAAATGCAACCGAACATCAGTTTTATTCGGCAAAGGCAATTAATGATATTATAGGGGGCATTGAAAATGGCTCTTATTGATAAATTGAATGCAATCGGTGATGCTATTCGTGAAAAAAACGGCACAACAGAGCGTATACCGTTGGTTGATATGCCCGGTGCAATAAAAGAAATTTCGGGTGAAAGCATTGTCCTGAATATAGCCTACGGAGAAGCTCAGCCCGAGGACACAAGCAAATTATGGATTAAGGCAAATGAACCTGATAATCTGTTGGTTTGCAGTGATATAAAAAATGAATACAGCATCAGCAGTATGAATGCTTTGTCATATGTGGGGCAGGAAGCCGGTTGTGCAAGGGTAGCTAATAAAATATATTTGTTTGGAGGCTTTTCTTCGGATTACTCTGATGCTATTAGCGTTTTTGATATTGCTACCCAAACTATTACGGTTCTTTCTGTTAAAATACCTGTTCCTCTTGCTTATATGGGCTGTGAGAGTGTTGGGAAAAATATATATTTATTCGGCGGTTACAATAGCAACGGTTATCAGAACACCGTATACGCTTTTGACACAGAAACAGAAACTATTGCTGATATTGCAACTATTCCAAAAACAATAAGTAATCTCACCTGCGTTGCTGTAGGAAAAAAGATTTATACCTTTGGCGGACAAAATACGGATAGCTCTTATGAAAATGCAATATATATGCTTGATACTGATGAGGAGCAAATTTATACGCTTGATACCGTATTGCCCTTCAGAAAATCCAATATAGGTTGCTGTGGAGTTGGTGAGAAAATATATCTGTTTGGCGGTGGTGCAGGCACTGCAGATTCAAATAAAATATACGAGTTTGATGTTGTAAAAGAAAATATTCAAAGCATCGAAGCCGATTTACCGACTATTCACTTCGGAATAAGATGTGCAAGAATGGGCTCGGATATTTATTTGTTTGGCGGTTGGGCAAAGTCGGGTATAACAGATTCTATATATGTTTTTAATACTAAAACAAAAAAGCTTACACAGCCTGAAATAAATTTGCCTGAAAAATTATGGCGTTTCGGATGTGCGGAATCAGGAAATAAAGTTTATATATTCGGTGGCAGTGGCGAAAATGACAGCGTTTATTGCTTTACTGCAACTCATAGCCTGCTCAAAGGCAATATGGAGCTTGAAGTCGGATTGCTTACCAATAAATTTAACCTTATTAACTCTGATATAATGCAGGCTGAAATAGGTGTGGAAAATGTGTTTCTCGGTAATGCAAATGATAAAGCTGAGTTGTGTGAAGCTTACTTGCACAATGGTTCTGAATGGGTGCTGATTTAAAGGGTGGCGGAGCTTATGAGTTTAACAGATAATATACTTTTGACAGCATCCGTTTTTACTGCTCTTGGAGTTATAATTGCAACGGCGGTGAAAATTTATAAATTTATACGAAAATGGGATAAATGGGTTGAAGAGCAGAGTGAACACGCCCTTGATAACTACTTATCCATTAAAAGACTTACTATTATGTCCCGGGAAATGCCTCTTTCTGAGCGTATTGCAGCAGGAGAGAAATATATAAAATACGGGGGGAATGGTGAGGTTAAGCATAAATATGAAGAACTTTTAACATTTTTGCCCGGTGAAAATAAAATGAATTAAAGGAGATTGATTTATGAAAATAAACATTAAAGCAAGGCTTGAAAATAAAGTGTTTGTATTATCTGCATCGGCACTGATTATTACATTTATTTATCAGCTTCTCAGTGCATTTAATATTGCGGTACCTATAAGCGAAAACGAAATTTCTCAGTTGGTTGCGGTATTTGTTAATATTCTTGCACTTTTCGGTGTGGTTGTTGACCCCACAACAAAGGGTGTTTCCGATAGCAACAGGGCTATGACCTACTGCACAGACTATGATATAAGAACAATTGAGGGTGCTTGTAATGAGTAAGAAAATCTATATTTCACCAAGTAACCAATACGCAAACACCTATGCAACAGGCAATACGAACGAAAAAGAACAATGTCATAAAATTGCAAAATACTGTGTGGATTATCTGAAGGGTAAAGGCTTCATGGTTAAATGCACTTATAACGATGATATGTATGAAAGAGTACGGGAAAGTAATTCCTTTGGTGCTGATTTGCATATTGCCATTCACACAAATGCGACCGCAAAGCATAATGTAACTGGTGGTACACAGATTCTTCTTTATAATTTATCGGGAGAACGCAAAAAGGTTGGGCAGGCGGTGTTAAATCGCCTTGCACCATTAACTCCGGGCAAAAGTGCAGAAAGGCTTGTTGAAAAGCCTGATTTTTATGAAATTAATTCTGCAAAGGGTATAACAGTTTATTGCGAATGCGAATTTCACGATACAAAAACGGGTTCGGATTTTATAAGAAAGAACACGAAACAAATCGGTGAGGCTATTGCAAAGGGTATTTGTGATTATTACGGCATTGATGTCGATGTCGTAACTGTAGGGAACGGTCTTGACCGTTTCGAAGATAAAAATAACACCTCATCAAAGGATGAGGTGCTGTATAGTGTTCAGGTCGGTGCTTTCCGCAACAGAAAAAATGCAGAAAACTATGTTGAAAATCTGAAAAAAGCAGGATTTAACGGAATTATCGTAAAAAGAAATTAAATGTCTGCAACTCTTTTAAGAATTGTGTTGGCATCTTCAAGGTCAAAACAACCATTCTGATTAAGATCCCCGAGAAGAAGCATATCTTCAGTAACACCTGTTTCTATTGCTGATGCAAGCCTTAACGCTTTTCTTGCATCAAGGGTTGTAACGGTGCCATCGTTGTCAATATCACCGAAAATGAGAGTTCTGTCAAGCTCAATTATATAAACGGGTGCATTGCTTCGGATGCTGTAATCAACGCCTGCTGAACCCAAATGACAGTTGATTTTAACAGGGTGACTACTTTGGGTGCTGTTGGTTTCGCGGAATGAGAAAGCATTTTTACCTATTGACACAATGTTATCGGGAATTGTTACCTCTGTTAAAAGAGTGCAGTTTTCAAAAGCATAAGCACCTATTGTAAGTTCGCCTGTACCGAATGTGATGGCTTCAATTGCCTTGCAGTTGCTGAAGGCACTAAGACCAATAGATTTTAAGCTATCAGGGAAAACAGGTGAGGGGAGAAGCTCGCAATTTGCAAAGGCATAGTCACCGATTGTTTCAAGAGTAGGTGAGAATTTTAAATAATTAAGCTTCTTTGCATTCCAAAAGGCACGGGTGCCGATATGCTTCAGGGCAGTTCCGCAGTTGAACCAGTCAAGCTTTGTGCATCCATAAAAAGCCATATCACCGAGATGCTCTGTGTTTCGGATATTAACACTTGTTAATTCAACGCAACCGCTGAAAGCACTTTTACCGATATATTTAACACCGGTACCGATTGCAACGGAATATAGCTTTTTGCAATTTGTAAAAGCATTAGCACCAATTGATATAACAGTTGAGGGTATACTGACGTATCTTAAGGAGTTTTTCTGACGGAAGCCTGTTATAGAGACAACTGTTAAGGACTCACCATTTTCGCCGGGAAGTGTTGATGGGATTACAACATCTTCTGCATAAAAATCTTTGTAGCCGGTGATACTGCAGGTTCCGTCACCATTGTCTGTGTAAGAATAGTATTTGGCATCATCTGCGGCTATAACAATAGGGGAGCAGGATATTATTAAAAGTAAGGCGAGGGTTAAAGATAAAATCTTTTTCATAGTTTTCTCCTGATAACAATGTAGGGGCGGGTCTTGACCCGACCGAAATTTACAATATCGGTTTTTTATGGCGGTACGGTCAAGACCGTACCCTACGTTAAATTATACACCATTTCCAGACTCTTGTATATACCCCAAATTAATATTTTTATTTAACAAAACTGTATAATCGCAAAAATATACATTAAAAACTGTATATTGTGAATTAATTTTCAAAAATTTGTTGCAATTTCTATTTAATAGTTGTATAATTCACTCACAAACGGAAGAGATGCTATGAAAAATCTTCCGAAAATATTAATTTGTGAGGTTTTTAAAATGAAAAAGTTTTTAAAAGTTGCTTCCATAGTTCTTGTTATTGCTATGATTGCTTGCTTTGCAGCTTGCGGCGGTAACGGTGGCGAAAAAGAAAAGCTCGTTATGGCTACAAATGCAGAATTCCCTCCCTACGAATATGTTGAAGACGGCAAAATCGTAGGCATTGATGCTGAAATCGCAGGTCTTATTGCAGAAAAGCTCGGTATGGAGCTTGAAATTGTTGATGTTGCTTTCGACTCAATCATCCCCGGTGTTCAGAGCGGTAAATATGATATGGGTATGGCTGGTCTTACTGTTAATGACGAAAGACTTGAAAAGGTTAATTTCTCAACTTCTTATGCAACAGGTATTCAGGCTGTTATCGTTAAAGACGGCAGCGACATCAAATCTATTGATGACCTTGCAGACAAGAAGATCGGTGTTCAGACTTCTACAACAGGTGATATCTATGCAACAGGCGACTACGGCGAGGATGCTATCACCCGTTATGACAACGGTGCAGTTGCAGTTCAGGCTCTTCTTGCAGATAAGGTTGACTGCGTTATCATTGATAACGAACCCGCTAAATCTTATGTAGCAGCTAATGAAGGTCTTAAGGTTCTTGACACAGAATACACAGTTGAAGACTATGCTATCTGCTTTGCAAAAGAAAACACAGAGCTTCAGGAAAAAGTAAATGGTGCTCTTGAAGAGCTCATTAAAGATGGTTCTGTTAAAGAAGTTATCGAAAAATATATTCCTGCAGAATAATTAATTATTGCACAATAATCCAATAAGGGCGGATTTTCTCCGCCCTTGTTTTTTGGTAGAAAGGGGTGTTGAAGTATGTTCGACTGGTTATTTAGTCTGATTGAAGAATTTAAATTCGTTTTCGGTGATGCACGTTGGGAGCTTATTGTTGATGGCTTTCTTAATACCTTGAAAATCACTGCAGGTGCTTTGGTTGTTGGTATTGTAATTGGTGTTCTTATTGCCGCTGTTCGTTCATCCTTTGACAAAAACAGAGAGTCAATGAAGCTCCACGGTGGCGTGGGCTATGTTGTTCTTTCAATTTTAAATGCAATCTGTAAGGTTTATCTTACAGTAATCCGTGGTACACCCGTTGTTGTTCAGTTAATGATTTGCTATTTTGTTATTTTCGTAGCTTCTGAAGACGGTGTTCCCGTTGCGATTTTTGCATTCGGTATTAATTCGGGTGCTTATGTTGCAGAAATCTTCCGAGCAGGTATTATGTCCATTGACCATGGTCAGTTTGAAGCAGGCAGAAGCCTTGGCTTCAACTATTTTCAGACAATGCGTTACATAATCATTCCCCAGGTTTTTAAAGCAGTTCTTCCCACTCTTTGTAATGAGTTTATAGCACTTTTAAAAGAAACCTCAGTTGCAGGTTATGTTGGCGTTATGGACCTTACAAAATCAGGTAACATTGTTGCAGGCAGAACCTTTGAATATTTCATTCCGCTTTTCACAGTTGCCATTATATATCTTGTAATGGTTATGATTCTTTCTTCCCTTGTAGGAAAGCTTGAGAGGAGGTTGAGGAAGAGTGAGCGATAATGCATTTATTAAAGTAACCGACCTTAAAAAGCATTATAACGGCGGTGAAGTCAAGGCTCTCGATGGTGTTAACTGCGAGATTAATAAGGGCGAGGTTGTTGTTATAATCGGGCCTTCAGGTAGCGGTAAAAGTACATTTTTACGCTCCCTAAATCTTCTTGAAATCCCAACAAACGGTGAGATTATCTTTAACGGAACGGATATTACTGCTCCAAAAACAAATATCAACAAGCACCGTCAGAAAATGGGAATGGTTTTCCAGCATTTTAACCTTTTCCCCAATATGACTGTTCTGAAAAATATGACGAGTGCTCCTGTTACAATCCTCAAAAAGTCAAAAGAGGAAGCAGAGAAAAAAGCACTTGAGCTTCTTGACAGGGTTGGTCTTAAGGACAGGGCAGATGCTTATCCCAGTCAGCTTTCAGGTGGTCAGAAGCAGAGAGTTGCCATTGTTCGTGCTCTTTGTATGGAGCCCGATGTTATGCTCTTTGACGAGCCTACATCAGCTCTTGACCCCGAAATGGTAGGCGAGGTTCTTGATGTTATGAAGGAGCTTGCCTCAGAGGGTATGACAATGGTTGTTGTTACTCACGAAATGGGCTTTGCAAGAGAGGTTGCAACCCGCGTGATATTTATGGATGAGGGTATCATTCAGGAGGACGGCACTCCCGAAGAGATTTTCGATAACCCCAAATGCGAAAGACTGAAGTCATTCTTGGGGAAAATACTTTGATAAAAACACCGCTTTGGCGGTGTTTTTTAGTCGCCAGTCTCCAGCCTCCAGTCTCCAGCTTTCATAACAGAAACTTTATTTTTCTGTTTTTTAAAATTCTATAATTTAAATACAATTTGATTTAGAACAATAGAGTTGTTGCCTCAATTCTGGCATCTGGCATCTGGCGACTGGTAGCTAAGAAAACTTTAGTTTTCTTCTACTCGGCAATTTGCACAACAAACTATATCTTATTTTGATATTTATTACAAAGGGGAAAATTGCATAATCGGTTGAAAAATAAATGCAGTTGTGTTATACTTGCTCTATTAGTAGTGTGATAAAGTATGTTATTATGCTTTGCCACGAAATCTACGGAGGTGTATCTTTTGGCAGACGAAAAAACAACTGTTGTTGAAACGCCGGAAATAGACCCTGCTTCTCGTGAGTATGTCTATGAAAACAGAAGATATGTTGGTATGAAGGAAACAATCTGGTATGTTGTTTACGATATGTGCCAGAGCTTTAATATCGACTCTTTTAACGACCGTTTCATCACAAGTATTCTTCAAATTGACCTTGACTACCAGACAATCGTTAGCGTTTTCAACGGTTTCTGGGATGTTATCAACGATATCTTTACGGCGGCAATCGTTGAAAAAACCCGTACTCGTTGGGGTAAATTCAAGCCCTATCTTGTTGGCTTGGGTATTCCCGGTACCTTAGGTACTTGCTTCTATTGGCTTCTTCCCATGTTCTTCAAGGGAAAAGGTGCAAGAGATATGACAAAATTCCTTACATATTTCATTCTTGCCATTGTCCGTGAGGGTGCAGGTACATTCCGTGCAATTGCTAAAACAGGTATGTTGGCTACCATAACGCCTCACCCTGTTGACCGAACCAGACTGATTACGGTTGCCGAGTTCTTCTCGGGTCTTTTGGGTGAAAAGCTTCCCCAGCAGATTCTTACCGTTTTAATCGACCTTATCGGTAACAAGGTTATTAACCTTTCATATACCTCAACCTTTATGTTTATGGGTAACTTTACCGCAATTGTAAGTGGTGTTGCATCTCTTATTTTCTGCGTTATGACCCGTGAGCGTGTTCTTCAGTCAGTTGAAACTCCCAGCGTTATGCAGAGCTTGAAATCTGTTGTTAACAACAAGCCCATCTTGTTGCTTACTCTTTCGGAAACTCTTTCAAACTTCAGCGTTGGCGGTAGTATTAACGACTACTACATTGATGTTCTTAATTTCGCATCAATGACAATGGTTGCCGGTATTCCTGGTGCTATCATCAACCCGTTCTCATTCTCTCTTGTTCCTTGGTTCAGAAGAAAGTTCTCAACAAAGACTCTCTACCTCCTCGGTACAAAGAGCCAGCCGTTGCTTGATATTCCCGTATTCTTAATCGGTATGATAGGCGGTAAGCACAACGGTATTTATAAAAAAGTTCTGCCAATGTTCTTCGTTATGGCAATTAAGGAAGCCATTTATATGGTATTCTGGGGCGTTCGTAGAGTTATTCCCAGTGAAATGTATAACGAATCTATGGACTACTGCGAATGGAAGAACGGCTATCGTACAGAGGCTATGACCTCCGTTGCCCGTGACCTTACTAAGAAGCTTGCAAGTATTTTGAACTCTGCTCTTTCTCTCCAGCTTAAGAAGCTTATCGGTTACGATATTTCTTCTTACACAAGGGGCGAAGCTCAGACAGATAATACCAAGTTCGGTCTTTTCGCAATGGCAACAATTATTCCTACAGTTACCGGTCTTCTCGGTATCATCCCAATTCTCTTCTATGACCTTAGCGGTGAGAAGAGAGAGCGTATGTATGCAGAGCTTCTCGCTCGTCGTGAGGAAGATGCAAAAATTGCAATGTCCGGTGATAAAGAGGCAATTGAAAAGCTTGCTAAAGAGCAGTTATCAGTTGGTTCTCAGAATAAGGAGCTTTAATAAAAATTTTCGGCGACACATTGTGTCGCCGATTTTTATAAAAATATTGAAAGGAGCGTTTTATGGCAAAATCAAGTTATTTATCCAATTCTGCAAAGCTTTTCAGCATTGTGGCATCCTTGCTTTTTGCAGCTAATGCCTTGAGTGCTATCGGCTCCTTTTTGCGAAATGAAACCTTAGTCCAATTGGGCGTGGGTCTATCAAGCCTTTCTCTTTATGTAGTGCTTGTGCTCGGGTATGTGGCACTGAATGGCGAGGGTGTAGCTCATAAGCGTTATAGGGACAGAAAAAGCAAAAGAATAACAGGCTTTTTCAAATTTAATCTGTTTTTTTGTTTTGTTCTTAATTTCATAAAAGGCGGACTTGTTGCTACGGCATATACATTCAGCGGAACAGGTCGGATTGTTGCATTTGTGATTTTAAGTGTTATTTCCACAGTCGGTTCTTATGGCTTTGTATTGTGCGGAGTTTCTTTTTGGTACATTTTGAGGGATAAGACTTATAAAAAACTATTACCTGTTGAAATAATCGCTTTTGCTTTTGGCGTAGCTTATAACCTTTTTAAATTGGGGAATTATGCTTTTATAAAGTACAGAATTCCTGTTCCGCCAAATACATTTACTCATATTTTTGCCGATAATGATATTTCAAAACTCCTTTGTCTTTTGCAGTTCGGGTTTGATATTATTATGTTTGCCGTGGTATGCATTTACTTTGGCAAAATGGGAGAAAAAGAACAAAATGTTCTTGATAACAATGTTAAAGAATTACCTCGTGCAAGGAATGTTTATAAGGAAGAGGGCTTCGGAATAGACACTCTTGAAGATGACTTCCTTATTGATAGCAATTAAAAATATAAGAATAAATAAATTAAACCGTCTGTATAAATTATACAGGCGGTTTTTTATATATTCGAACAATGTAGTGCGGGTTTTGACCCGCCCGAAAAGGTCTGAAGGGATTTTGCGGTACGGTCAAGGCCGTACCCTACTTTTATATGGTTGGTGAATTATGAAAAATATATTTGCTCTTTTATTTTTAGTATTTGCAGTCGGAGTTGGTATGTTGTTTTTTAAAGAAAACAAAAAAGAAAATGATGTACCTGTTATAAATGAAGTTACGCAGGAGGTAACGGAGCAAGAGAAGAAAGATGGTGAAAACAAGAAAATATATGCCGTCTGGCTCACTTATTCAGAAATAGGTTCTCTTGTTAAAAATAAAAGCGAAGAGGAATACAGAGAAGATATTCTAAAGCTTTTCGATAATTTGCAAGAAAGCAAAATCAACACAGTTTTCTATCAATGCAGGGCATTTGGCGATAGCTTTTACACATCTGGAATATTTCCGGTTTCAAAATATATTGCTGTTGATAACAAAAAGCTTGAGTTTGACCCTTTACAAATATTTCTGGAAAAGGCAGAGATATATAATATTTCTGTTCATTGTTGGATTAATCCGTACAGAATTTCTTATGATAATGAATTTGAAAATCTGCCAAAGAATTCACCTGCAAGAAAGCTTTATAAGTCTGATAAAAATGCTTTGATGATATGTGGTGAAGGTATTTTTTTGAATCCTGCTCATCCCGAAAGCCGTAAGCTTGTTCTTGATGGTATCAGAGAAATATTGAAAAAATATAAGGTGGCAGGTATTCATTTTGATGATTATTTCTACCCTGAAAGCGAAGAATTAACCGATGAAGTATTATATAAAAAGTATAAAAACCAAGGCGGAGCACTTACGTTGAAGGAGTGGCGTAGAGAGAATATTAATGTTCTTGTAGGTTCTGCGTATTCACTTGTGAAATCGGAAAATGAAGATTTAGTTTTTTCAATAAGTCCGTCTGCAAATATTGAAAAATGTAAAAACAGCTTTTATGCAGATGTGGAAAAATGGTGCAGGGAGGGTGGTTTTGCAGACTATATCATTCCTCAGATATATTTTGGCTTTGAAAACGAGAGTATGCCTTTTGAAGAGGTTGCGAAGGAATGGGAAAATCTTGCTTCACAAGGGAACGTTGAATTGGTTTGCGGCCTTGCTCCTTATAAGTGCGGAAAAAAAGATGAAAACGCAGGTTCGGGAAAAAACGAATGGAATGAAAATGTAAACATTTTATCACGGCAATATGAACAATTGTCGGGAAGAAAGGTGTGGCAAGGGTTTTCACTGTTTTCATATTCTTATTGCTTTGGTGATAATATGACAGATATTTCTAAAAAAGAAATAAAAAACCTGCTATATATGGTAGAATAAAGTTGAATTATGGGTTAAAAGGACAAAATATAGATTGAATGATAAAAAAAAGAGGTAACTATGAAAAGAAGCTTAAAGTTTGTTGCAATATTGCTTTCATTTCTTTCTCTTAATTTAATAGTTCCCGTTGTTAAGGCGGAAAGCGTTTCTGGTGATGTGAATGGCGATGGCTATATCACATCTGCAGATGCACGTCTTGCATTGCGTTATTCTGCAGGTATGGAAACTGCAGATGCAAGTCAGAGCACTTCGGCAGATATGAATAAAGACGGAAAAATCACCCTTCAGGATGTTAAATTGATTTTAGCAGATGCTATCGACCTTGAAACCTATGAAGAAAGCCTTTTAAGACAGGGCTTCCCCAAATCTTATGTTGAAGATTTGGTTGAGCTTCATAAGAAATATCCCGAATGGGAATTTGTTCCTATGATTACGGGACTTGATTGGCAGAAGAGTGTTAATGGCGAGCGTGACCCACATAAGAAACAGCTTATAGAGAATAATGTGCAGTCTTCTTATATGTGCTCCTGCAGTTCTTGTAAGGGAGTGATTCAGGAAGCATCTAATTGGGTGAGTGCATCCGAAGAAGCGGTTAAATATTATATGGACCCGAGAAATTTCCTTAATGAGCAGTATATTTTCCAATTTGAAAGCACCGCTTATGACAGCACCCATACCAAAGAAGGTGTTGAAGCAATTCTCAAGGGCACTTGGATGCACGATTCTACCATTAAATATCTCAATGCATTAGGCGAAGAAAAAACCTATAAAGAAAATGGTGTGGCAGTCAAATATTCTGATGTAATTCTCAAATCTGCAAAGGACAGCGGATTGAGTGCATATTATATTGCATCAAAAATTGTTCAGGAGGTAGGCTCAAGCTCATCTTCTAATGCAGGCGGAGCAAGCGGTAAAAATGCACCCTTTAACGGTATTTATAATTATTATAATATCGGTGCTTATACGGGTGTACGTGATGGTCTTGAATGGGCAAACGGATTTATGAAGACAATCCGCAGTACTGTTATGTATAAAACAGCTTCAACCTCAGGCACGCAGGTTGTAACAATTCCGTCTAATTCAGAGGTTTATTATATTTCCGCAAGCGGTGATTTTTACAGAGTAAGTGCTGTTATCAGCGGAACAACCTATAAAGGTTATGTTAAGAAAAGCAATATTTCTGCTTATACCTCTTATGGCAGACCCTGGACAAATCCCCAGAAAACCATTTACTATGGTGCGCAGTATATATATGACTCTTTCTCTGAAACTCAATACACAGGTTATTTGCAGAAATTTAATGTTAACCCCGAATCCGATACTCTTTACGGTCATGAATATATGGCTAATGTAAGAGCAGCGGCGGCAGAATCAAAGAAAACCTATAATGCTTATGTTTCTGCAGGGATTATTAATAATAAAAAGGTTTTCTCGATTCCGGTTTTCAAAAATATGCCCGGTGCAGATATGACAAGAGAAGACTATTTTAAGGCATCAAAGCCTGCAGTTTCAGTTCCCTCATATACTCCAACCTCAATCACTCTTGAATGGACAAGCATTGATAATGCTGAGGGTTATCAGGTTTATAAATATAATAAAACCTCTGAAAAGTATGAGAAAGTTAAAACTACATCAAGCCTTACTTATACCGATTCGGCTCTTTCAAAGGGTGATTTCCCCAGATACAAGGTCAGGGCATATTATAAAAATAATGATGGCGAAACCGTTTATTCAACCTATAGCTCTGTTTTTTATGGAGCCACCACTCCTGATACACCAACAGGTCTGACCCTCGTTTCAAAAAGTGATGATACAGTTAAAATCAAATGGTCGGGTGTTGATTGCACAGGCTATATGATTTATCGTTATGATGCTCTTTCGGGAGGATACGAAAAGGTGGGTTCAACAACCTCCACTTCTTATACCGATTCAACAGTCGACAGCGGAACTGACTATAAATATAAAGTCAAAGCGTATACTAAAACCGAGAGCAGAACATTCTACTCTGCATCTTATACTTCCGTAGTTTCAGTTACCACAAGTGGCGAAGCTACAACAAGGAAGGGCTATGTGAATATATCCGAGGGATATCTGAACATAAGAAAATCCGCAAGCACATCGGGGGATGTTATTGCTCAGCTCAAAAACGGATTTGCTCTTACAATAATCAGTTTAACAGGGGATTGGTACAAGGTAAGCTTTAAGCTTGATGGAGAAACCCTGACAGGTTATGGCCATAAGGATTACATAAAAATAGGTACATATACGCCTGCAACTTCTGATGAGCCGGAAGAGCCTGAAAAGGAAAAATGCCCCTACGAAGAGCCCACAGTTACTCTTCGTCAGGGCGACAGCGGTGATAGTGTTCGTTGGCTTCAGTGGTATCTTTATAAATTAGGTTATCTTAAAGAAAGTGATATTGACGGCTCTTTTGGTCCCACAACACTTTCTGCAGTTCAGAAATTCCAGACGGATAAGAAGCTTGAGGTTGATGGACTTGTTGGTTCAGGAACAAGAAGTGCTCTGAAGAGTGCTTATGGTGCGTAAACTATGAAGCGAATTATTAAAACAATAATTTCAATGGTGCTGGTGCTTTGTGTATTGTCACCTTTCTCTACTTGTTTCTGTGCAAGTATTAAAGGTGATATGAATTCCGATGGCAAAATTAAGCTTTCGGATGTTCACGAAATAATGCGCCTTGCATCAGGAATAGAAATACCAACAGAAGAAAGCCTTTCAAAAGCAGATATGAATTCTGATGGTGCAATAACCATAGAAGATGTAAAATCTGCTCTTTCAAAAGCGGTTGATATTAATCCAAACTGGACCCTTAATAAAATAACTCAGATTACTCCATCTGAAAAACATAATTCATCAACTCAGATGAAATTCTGCAAGGTGAAGGATTATTGCGGAGAAACCTTTCCCTCATCGCCTGTGAATGATAAATCCAATCCCTTGTATTCACCTTTGCCTAAAGGGACTTATGATTATGTAAAATCCGGTCCCGTAACAGATGGCACAAGCGGGAAAAAGTTTTATATTTTAGGGTCGGGCAGACGAATTTATGCAGACGAAGTCAAGATTTTTACAGGCTATAAAATGCCCTATAACGCTATTCAGCTTCGTGACCCTATAACTTATGATGAAGATAGCACGAAAATTTATCTTGCACTTGATTGGCGAGTGCCGTTTAATGTAACGATAAAACCTCAGAGCTATGAAAGCGGTTATGACGGACGAGAATTCAATGTTAAAGACGGAAAATTCACAGGTAAGTATATCGATTTCGTTTTTCAATATACAAAATCTGCCAAAGGTGAACTTACTTTCCCTGAAAGCGATACTATTAAATCTTGTAAATGGATTTTAGATAGTGAAAATAAAACCGCAACCCTGAGAATTTATTTCAGAGAAGAAGGGGCGTTTTACGGCTATTCTGCTACATATAATAAAAATAATCTCCTCGTTATTTCAATTAAAGAGCCAACTGAGAAATTAAAGGGCAGAACAATTGAAATTGACCCGGGTCACGGCGGAAATCAACCGGGAGCAGGGTCAGGAACAGGTGTTTTTGAAAGTGATATTACATATAAAATTGCACTGCAATTAAAGAAATATCTTGAAGATGCAGGAGCAAAGGTTATTTTTTCAAGAGATAACAGCGATTCCGTTCCTGAAATAGAAGAACGCAGAATAAATGCTATGCAGAATGATGCTGATATGTTCATATCAATTCACCTTGATTCTTCGGAGTCTAAATCCGTTCATGGTTCTTCGGTTTATTATTATAAAAATTATTCTGCACCATTAGCAAAAGCAATATCAAAAAATCTTCCCAAAACTCTGAAAAATGATGTTGGCTATAAAATGACTGACAGAGGCTTCCATTTTTATCCTTTCAGAGTTATAAGAATAGAAAATTGCCCTGCTGTTTTGGTAGAATGCGGATTTATTTCTAACACAAATGCATTTTTTACTCCTGATGCAGGTGCTAAATCTCAAGCCAATTGTGATTTTAAATTGCTGAACTCTTCAACAGGGCAGAAATATGTTGCAAAGGGAATTTATAAAGGCATACTTGAATATTTTGGCATATAAAAAAGACCGCTGTTGCGGTCTTTTTCTATTAATGAGTGAGTAGTGTTAGTAGTTATTTAGAATTTCTTCCGCTTTTTTCTTAACCTCATAAATCAAGTCATTAGGTGATTTAACCTTTATTTTGCCGCCGAACTGAACGACCCATTTAGTAAGACCATCGCTGACAACGGCATTGGTTTTCAAGAGGAAATGTTCGTTATCATATTTCTGTATTTTAACATTTTCACCAAATCGGTCTATAATAACCTCAAGAATTTCGTTGTTGCAAATCAGTTCAATTGGTTTCGGCTCACCGCTATACATATTGAAAAGCTTTGTTGCATAGTCGGCAGAGTCGAAATTATTTCTGTAATCAGAAACCTCTGAAAAATGTCTTGCAGGAGATTTGGTCTTCTGCAATTTTTTTATTTTATCTATTCTCAGGTGCATCAGGTTATCATATTTTTCGTTGTTGCAAACGAGATAATAATGGTCATCGGACCAGATAAGTGCATAAGGACTGACTGTAAAGGATTTGTCTTCCTTTGCGGTTTTGAATTCTTCTGTGATTTTTCTTCTTGTATATGTGAAGCTTACTTTTACACCTTCTGTGATAGCTTCGTCAAGAAGGCTTATAGTGTAATATATTTCTTCGTTAGTGCATTTAGGACGATTATCAACATAAACTTGGGAATGCAAAATTTTAGCCTGATTTTCACTTGCAAAGCCTTCAATTTTCTCAACTAATTGGTTGGTTTTCTTCTGTGAAATGAAATTTGCCGCCTGAACAGCATCGGAAAGCAGGCGGATTTCTGCCAGTTCAAAATCTCTTGCACCTAAAAAATAACCGCCACGGTTTTTTGAACCTGAATGAATAATATCAAAGCCATATTCCTTTAATATATCAATGTCTTTGTATATTGATTTTCTTTCTGCAGGAATATCTAACTTATTAAGCTCGTCAACAATTTCCGTTGCTGCAAGAAAATGCTCTTCATCAGTTTTTTTCTTCAAAATATCAGCAAGATAAAGTAATTTTAATTTGGATTTCTGAACGCCTGCCATGTTAACACCTCTTGTACTATTTATAGGTCTACAACCTATTATAATACATCTGAAAAGATTTGTAAATATGGTTATTACTTATTTACAAAAAGATATAATAGGTGTATAATTATTCTGTATTTTTATGATTTGAAAATAGCTTAGAAGAGGGAGAGAGGTGCTTTTATGGTTGGTCTTAAAATTGGTCTTGATATAGGAACGGGCAGTGTTATAGCTGCGGTTGAAAATAAGGGTGTAGTCCTTTCGGAGCCTGCTGTTTTAGCACTTGAGCGTGAAACGGGGAATATTCTTGAAGCAGGGAAAAAAGCCTGCGAAATGACGGGCAGATGTCCCGATGCAATTAAGCTTGTTCGTCCTCTTTTAAGCGGTGGTATTTCGGAGCTCGAGAGCAGTGAAAAGCTTTTAAGATGCTTTATAGAAAGAATTTGTAAGAATAAGGTTTTCAAGCCCACCGTTGTTGCAACAATGCCTGCAGGTACAACAAATCTTGAAAAGCGAAATATTTTAGGTTGCGTTTTAAGGGCAGGTGCAGGCAGGGCAACCCTTATTGAAGAGCCTCTTGCAGCGGCGTTGGGTATCGGTGTTATGACGGACAAGCCCTATGGTACTATGATTGTTAATGTGGGGGCAGGTACAACGGGTGTTGGTGTAATAACAATGGGTAGTATTGCTGTTGCAAAAAGTGCCGCAATCGGTGGCGACGATATGGACAGAGTTATAAAAACATATCTGAAAAATAACCGTGGTGTAAATGTCGGAAAGCTTACTGCAGAAGAATTGAAAGCCCTTATAGGCGGTGCAAAAATGCGTGGCGAAACCATCGCAGCTGTTGCAAAGGGAAAGGATATGGCAGATGGTATGCCATTATTCTTTGAGGTTACGGCTCAGGAGATTAATTTTGCCATACGAGACTGCGTTGATGAAATCTGCAAGGCTATAACAGATGTTCTTGAAGTAACGCCCCCCGAGCTTGTAAGAGATATTACTGATGACGGTATTTTTCTTTGCGGTGGTATGGCAAAGCTTTACGGACTTGATAAATATATTGAAGAAGCAACGGGTATAAAGGTTAAAATCCCCGGTAATGCTACAAATGTTGCAGCTTTAGGCTGCCTTCGCGCATTGAATGAGGCGGATTATCTTTCTTCTAACGGCTATCATTTTGTAACCCTTGAAACATTGAATGTATAAAGTATAAAACATAAAGAGGTGTATAAATGAAACTTCTTGTAATTGATGGTAACTCAATATTAAATCGTGCTTTTTACGGTGTTCGTCTTCTCAGCACCAAGGACGGAAGATTTACCAACGGAATATTCGGATTTATGAATATTTTTCTTCATCTTCTTGAAGAATATAAGCCCGATAGTGTTGCTGTGGCTTTTGATGTCAAGGCTCCAACCTTTCGCCATAAAATGTATGATGCTTATAAAGGAACAAGAAAACCTGCTCCAAGTGAACTTATAGAGCAGTTCCCGACTCTTAAAGAGTTGTTGGGACTTCTTGGTTATACAGTTGTTGAAATGCCGGGTTACGAGGCGGATGATATTTTAGGAACACTTTCTGCCGCCTGCGGTAAGGATGATTTTTGCTATATTGCAACAGGTGACAGAGACAGTCTTCAGCTTGTAAGAGATAATGTTAATGTTGTGCTTGCAACCACTCGAATGGGTAAATCCGAAACTGTTTTATATAACACTGATAAAATAAAAGAGGTTTATGGTGTAGCACCCGAGCAGTTAATTGATATCAAAGCAATTCAGGGAGATACATCTGATAATATACCCGGTGTTGCAGGCATCGGTGAAAAAGGCGCTCAGGACCTTATCGGCAGGTTCGGTTCAATTGAATATATTTATGAAAACCTTGAAAGTATTGATGTTAAAGCAGGCATTCGAGCAAAGCTTGAAGCATCAAAGGAAAATGCTTTCTTAAGTAAAGATTTGGGAAGAATTTGTCTTCAGGCACCCGTAAGCACAGATTTAAGTGACTACCAAATCAAAGCTCCCGACAGCGTTAAAGCAACTAATCTTCTTATGTCTCTGGAAATGAGTAAGCTTTTAGGTAGACTTAATCTCTCTCAGGATGAAATTGCAGAGCAGGAGGATGCAAAAGAAGTAAAGCTTTATGAAATTGATGATACTGATGGGTTTTTAAGCTTATTAAAAAAATCAGGCAAAGCATATTTCACTGTTAAATATAATAACGGCGGAATAGAATATATTTTATTTAAAACTGTTGATGGCGTAGCTCTTATTGAAAACAGCAATTTCCTTTTTATGTCTTTTGCCGGTTGCTTTTTCTCTGATGAAAGCATCGAGAAATACACCGATGACTCAAAACAGCTTTATGGATTCTGCGATGCAAATGGTATAGAACTTAAAAATATAAAGCTTGATACATCACTTGCTGCATATCTTCTTAATCCCAATTCCTCGGATTATTCTGTTAAAATGCTTGCAGGCTCCTATGCTCTTGCACCTGTGAAAATCGAAGCAGGAGATTTAGCGGATTTTTACCTTGCTGAAAAGGATTTTGTTGATGGTGCAGGTCATATTGAGGCTTTAAGCGTTAAGCTTTCTGCAGAAATTAAAGAGAATAATCAGGAAAAGCTCCTTTATGAAATTGAAATACCTCTTGCAAGAGTGCTTGCTTCAATGGAGCGTGAGGGCTTCCTTGTTGACAGAGAGGGTATCGAGAAATATAACGATGTTATTTCTTCAAAATTAGAAGAAAAACTGAAAAATATCTATGATATGGCAGGGTGCGAGTTCAATGTGAATTCTCCCAAGCAGTTAAGTGAAGTTCTTTTTGATGAAGATAAGCTTAATTTACCTCACGGAAAAAAGACCAAAAGCGGTTATTCAACTAATGCAGAGGTTCTTGAAAGCTTAAGAGATAAACACCCGATTATCAATGAAATTCTTGAGTACAGAGGTTTGACAAAGCTTAAATCCACCTATTGTGAAGGTCTTTTAAAGGTTATTGATAATGACGGAAGAATTCATTCTACTCTTAACCAGACCGAAACCAGAACCGGCAGAATTTCATCTGCAGAACCTAATCTTCAGAATATTCCCGTAAGAACCGAGCAGGGCAGAGAGTTGAGAAAATTCTTTATGGCCAAAGATGGCTTTGCCCTTGTGGACGCAGACTATTCCCAGATTGAGCTTCGCGTTTTAGCATCTCTTGCAAATGATGAAGCAATGATTAACGCTTTCTTGAGTGGTGCGGATATTCACTCTATTACCGCTTCTCAGGTTATGGGAATACCTCTCGAAAATGTTACTCCCAATGACAGAAGAAAAGCTAAAGCAGTCAATTTCGGTATTGTTTACGGTATCGGTGCATTTTCTCTTTCAAATGATATCGGTACATCTATTGTTGAGGCGGACAGATACATTAAAGGCTACCTTGCAAACTATTCGGGCGTTGCTGAATTTATGGAAAACGCAAAGAAAAGCGCAAAAGAAAAAGGATATGCAGAAACTTATTTCGGCAGAAGAAGGTATTTACCCGAGCTTCAGGAGAAAAATGCAATCCGTCGTAGCTTTGGTGAAAGAGTTGCTATGAATATGCCTATTCAGGGTACGGCGGCAGATATTATCAAAATTGCAATGATCAAGGTTTATGACCGCTTGAAAAAAGAGTTTCCTCAAGCGAAACTTATTATGCAGGTTCATGACGAATTGATTATTGAAGCACCTGAAAAGGATAAAGAAAAGGTTGCTGCTCTTCTTAAAGAAACAATGGAAAGTGCTTGCGAAATGGCAGTGCCTTTCACTGTTGATGTTCAGTACGGTAAAACTTGGTACGATACAAAATGATGGATTTAATAATAGAAAAAATGTCCTCTTCTCATATTGAGGTAATAGCAAGGCTTGAAAAAGATTGCTTTTCTTCGCCCTGGAGTGAGGATGGTCTGAAAAGTGAATTGAATAATGATTTTGCGCGCTTCTACGTTGCTTTTTCAGGCGATAAAATCGCGGGTTATATAGGCTCACATAATATTTTAGGTGAGGTTTATATTACGAATGTTGCAGTGTTTTCCGAATTTCGCAGAAATGGTGTGGGTAAGGCTCTTGTGGTTTTTCTTGTTGAAGAAATGAAAAACGAAAACGCAGAGTTTGTTACCCTTGAAGTAAGAAAAACCAATCATAATGCAATTTCTCTTTATGAAAAATGCGGTTTTGAAAAGGTTGGCGAAAGAAAAAACTTCTACGAAAAACCTATAGAAGACGCAATTTTAATGACATATTATATTGAATAATTTGGAGATAATTTATGAAAATTCTCGGAATTGAAAGCTCTTGTGACGAAACTGCTGCAGCGGTTGTTGAGGACGGCAGAAAGGTGCTTTCAAATGTTATCGCTTCTCAGGTTGAGGAGCATAAAATATATGGCGGAGTTGTGCCTGAAATTGCTTCAAGAAGGCATACCGAGGCAATATGCTCGGTAGTGGAAAAAGCCTTGAGTGATGCGGGTTGCACCCTCAGTGACATTGATGCAATCGCAGTTACTTATGCTCCGGGTCTTATCGGTGCATTACTTGTGGGTGTAAACTATGCAAAGGGTCTTTCCTATTCAACGGGAATACCTCTTGTTCCCGTTCATCATTTAAGAGGGCATATTGCCGCAAACTACATATCAGATGAAAATCTGAAACCGCCATTTGTTTCACTTGTTGTTTCAGGCGGTCACAGTCATATTATCAATGTCAAGGATTATACGGATTTTGAAATTATCGGCAGAACCCGTGATGATGCGGCAGGGGAGGCTATGGATAAAGCTGCCCGAACTGTCGGACTTCCTTATCCCGGTGGAGTGAATCTTGATAAGATTTCTGTAGATGGTGATGAAAATAAATATAAATTTCCCGTTCCGAAAGTGGCAGATTCTAAATATGATTTCAGTTTCTCAGGTCTTAAGACTTTTGCTGTAAATCTTGTTCACAATGCTTCTCAAAAAGGTGAAGAGGTAAAGGCAGAGGATTTGGGCGCATCATTTATAAAGGCAGTTACAGACCTTCTTGTTTCTCACACAATGGAATCAGTTGAAGATTTCGGTGCGAAAAAAGTAGTTCTTGCAGGTGGTGTTTCCGCTAACTCACGCTTGAGGCGAGTTATGGAAGAAAAGTGCGTTAGTAAAGGTGTAAAACTTTACAAGCCTGAGTTGAAATATTGTGGTGATAATGCTGCTATGATAGCCTCTCAGGGTTATTATGAATTTCTGGCAGGGAAGAGAGCGGATTTAACTCTCAATGCAGTTGCCTCAATGCCTATAACTGAAGATTGAAAAATTGTTTAAAAAACAGGAAATTTGTGTAAACACTCATTAACTTTAACAGTTTTTTTGCCTTATGTTTGGTGAATATGTTAATATGAATTTCTTGACAAATATGTTATAATTCATTCGTATAATTATATGTATATGATTTGGAGGAATCACAATGAAGACAAACTTCAAAAAAACATTGGCTGTCTTGCTTGCTGTTCTGATGTTAACATCTGTTTTCAGCGTAGTAGCATTCGCAGCACCATCTTACACCGTTACATATATGCCCGGTGAGGGTGTTGACGGTGAAGTATATGTAGATACATTTACTTCTTCTATCAGAATTCGTAGAGCTACATATACTAGGGAACATTTTACTCAGACAGGTTGGTCAACAACTGAAGGTGGTAAGAATACCAACTCTTTTAACTCTACCTACAGAACTAAGAAAAACCTCGTGCTTTACCCTGTTTGGAAAGGTGACCAGTACACACTTACATATGACCCCGGTCAGTATGCTACATCAGGCTCTGTTGTTACCGATACTATCGAGTATGGTGCAAGCAAAGCCTTGAAGGGTGCAATTTTTACTCGTGATGGTTATGTTCAGACCGGTTGGTCTCTTACCGATGGCGGTCCCAAGGCTTACGATGTTGGTAAGATGAGCGATCCTGTTACCGGCGACATCACATTATATCCCTATTGGGCAAAGATTTGTAAGGTAACTTATAGTCCGGGTGCTTTCGGTGAAGGCGATGCAGTTGATGATTTCGTTGAAAGTGGTGTGGCATTTTCAGTAAAATATGCTATTTTCACTCGCGAAGGCTATAGACAGGAAGGTTGGTCTTTAGAAGACGGTGGCTCAAAAGTTTACGATTTGTTAGAAGGTTTTGTTACCGTAAACGAAGATACAGTATTGTATCCTTATTGGGTTGAAAATGTTTATGGTCTTGAAATAGATAAGAATGAACTTTATTTCGGTGATTTTTGTAAAGGATATACCACTCCTGACGCTCAGCAATTTACAATAACTAACACAGGTAATATTGCTTTAACAATTTCTGTTACAACTCCTTCTAATTATGTGATTTCATCAAGTGGTACTTTCGTGTTATCTGTCGGTGCATCTAAAACCTATCAGGTTCAGCCCGGTTCCGACTTTGATAATGGAGATTATGCAGAAAAAATTACAATTACAGTTGCAGAAAAAGATACAATTGTAAAGACTGTTGATTTGGAGTTTTCTGTAAGTGACCATGTTTTTGGTGATTATGAATCAAATAACGATGCATCTTATGTTGCTGATGGTACAAAGACTGCAGAGTGTGTTAAAGGTTGCGGAACTAAAGATACAATCGCAGATCCCGGCAGTATGAAGGTTTACTCTGCAGACAATAATGATGCAGTAGGTCTTGCATCCTCTTATATTCACCACAGAACAGTTCGTTTCACAGCTTATGGTAGCGGTATGGATGCTGTTGAATCAGATAATTTAACCAAACGCTTCCGTCCTGTTTCATGGTATGTAGATGATGAATTCAATGGTGAGTTTACAGACAATAAGTTTGAAAATGGTTACGATGTAACATTTACTCACACAATTTTCGGTAAATATACTCTTATCATCAACTATGTCGAAGAAGAATTTGATGCTGCAACAGGCGAATGGGTTGCAACAGATGTGACAGATACAAAAACGTTTGAATACTCTGTTGGCACAACTGCAGAAGAAGAGCAGGAAATTGTAAGACCCAATACAATTCTTAATATCATCTTCGGTCTTTTTGCAGAACTTCTTAAATTACTCGGCATTGGTGGCTGATTCCTCAAATAAAAATATTTCGGCATCACAGGTTACTGTGATGCCGATTTTTTATTGCTTTTTACTAATATAATGTGGTATATTGAGATTAACGGAGGGGTGTTTATGAGTAAAAAAATAATCGTGGCAGGTGGCGGTCACGGCGGGATTGCCACAGCTTCAATTCTTTCACGAAACGGTTTTGATGTAACTGTATATGAAAAAAGCTCAAAAGAGAATATGGGTTATGACTGGACAGATATCTTTGACCCTAAAGCTCTCGCTAAAGCGGATATCCCAATGCCTGATAAAACTCTTTTTGAATATAAAGAGAATATGACCTTTTATTCTCCAAATGAAAAAACTCCCATAAAACAGCAAGTTCCCGAAGCGGAACTTGAAATCAAAATGGAGCGAAGAGATATTTACAATCTTATTATTGATACTGCAGAAAATAACGGTGTTAAATTCGTTTATAACTGCAATATTGAAAGTGCCGTTATAAAAGATAATCGTGTAGTGGGTATTAGTACTTCTATGGGCGAAGTATATGGCGATTTGATTATAGATGCCTGCGGTTGCGAATCACCCGTCAGAAGTAGCTTGCCCAAGGAATTCGGTATACAAAAGCATCCCGATAAAAATGAAAAATTCTATGTTTACAGAGCTTTTTATAATAAAGGAACTGAGAATCACGTTGAAGATAAATATAAGGTATGTCTTCTTCCTGAGGGCAAATTAGGTATTGGTTGGGTTGCAACAGAAGAGGAATATACAGATTTACTTATCGGCAGATTTGAGCCTTTTGATATGGCAGAGGTTGAGAGAACCGCAGAATATTTCAGAAGCCGAAACGAAAGCCTTGGGGAAAAAGTTGTCCGTGGTGGTCAGTTTGTTGAAATTCCTGTTCGTCAACCTATTTCAATTATGGTTGCTAATGGCTATGTTGCAATAGGTGACAGTGCTTTTATGACTGTTCCCATTATCGGCTCGGGTATCGCAAATTCATTGAGAGCGGCACCCATATTGGCAAAAGCTATTATGGACGACAGAACCGAAATCTATACTGCAGAAACCTTGTGGCAGTATCAGTATAAGTTCTATAAAAATCTGGGTTCGGGTTTAGCACCACTTGCAGCGGTCAAACTTCTTTTAACAAGAATTACACCCCAACAGCTCGATTATATATTTGAGAAGAATATTCTTACCTGGCGAGAAATGACAATTACCGCAGACAGCACAAGTATAGCGGATTTCGTTCATCCGGCTCTTGATATGCCAAAACGTGCAGTTGCAATTGTCAAAGAAGTAGACCTTTTAAAGAAAATGTTAAAAGTTGGTGCAGATATAGTAAAGATTATGGCACTTTGCACCTGTCTTCCTAAAGAGTATAATAAAACTAAGGTTTTGCAATGGGCGGAAAAATACAATAAAATTTTTAAATAATAAAAATAGGGAACATTACAAGTTTTTTTGAACTTGTAATGTTCCCTGAAATATTTTTATTCAGGCAATTTGCAAACATCAATCCATTCAATAAAATGTGCTGAATATTTCTCCAGTTCCTCGGGAGTCAGTTCAATAGCACTGTTACTGCTTCCGCATGCAGGGAAAACAGTATCAAAACGCTTTATGCTTTCGTCAAGATAAACCTTAACGCCATCGTTAATTGCAAAGGGACAAACACCACCAACTGCGTGACCGATTTTCTCTTCAACTTCTTCAAAGGAAAGCATTTTTGCTTTTGCACCGAAAAAGGCTTTGTATTTCTTATTATCTATTTTAGCGTCACCTGCAGTAACAATAAGAATTGTGGAGTCGTTAACAGAAAAGGAAAGGGTCTTCGCAATTCTGCAACCCTCGGTATTCAAAGCCTTTGCCGCAAGCTCAACTGTTGCACTCGATACCGGGAACTCTAAAATTTTATCTTCAATACCGTATTCTTTAAAATACTCTCTGACTTTTTCGATGGACATAATTATTGCTCCTTTTGTTTGATATGGAGTAGTATAGCATATTGGTGTGGGGGGTGCAAGTGTTTACAATTTGCCGAAGGCAACTTCATTGGCGAAGCTACTTTATAGAGGTTAGACGCCATTTTGAACGAAATTTTAGTGATATTCCGCTGTTGGCGGAGTGATATTTTTGCGTTGCAAAAGTGATATTGAAACCTAAGGTTTCAGTGATATTATTACGAGCATAGCGAGTAACAAGGTTCTGCGAAGCAGGTTCTTATATTCACCTTAAAACTGCCCGAAGGGTAATATCACTCGGTGTTAGCCGAATATCACTGCGAAGCAATATCACTCGCCGCAAGGCGAATATAACTGAAAAAGACGATTACTTTCGTAATCGTCTTTTTCTTGGTGGAGATGGCGAGATTTGCAAGGCTTTGCCTTGCATTCGCTTCGCGAACAACCGATTATGTTCGGCTTCGCCGAGGGGGTTCGACTCCCATATTACAGTTCTATATAAAAATAATAGCCCAACCTAAAGGTTGAACTATCATTTTTGGTGGAGATGATGGGAGTCGAACCCATGTCCGAAAATCTATTCCCGAAACTTTCTACGAGCGTAGCTTATCTTTTGAAATTCCCTTGGGAAAACGCCGATAAACAGGCTTTAACCCTCGGTAGCCCTTTAATCCGTGACAAAGTACAAGGCTCTCCTTTGTTCACGTGCACCGCTAAATGACGCTCCTATCTGAGTCGCGGTACTCTCAGTAGGAACGGCAGCTGACTTAAGCAGCTGCTAAAACTGTTTTATTATTGTCAGTTATTTTTAAAAGTGTGGTTTTTAAAGCGGTACCACGCCTCTGCTCGCTTATAACGGTTCAAAATCCCCGTCGAAATCCTTTCATCCCCATATTTCGCTTCGCTCAAATGAAGAGTGAAAAGTGAATAGTAAAGAAGTAGTTTTACATATACTCAACCATTAAGATTGAGTATATGTACGTGTTTTTATTCAATACTTATTTTGACATTTGTATTATCGTCTGCAACAACATTGAGTATTTCTCCTGTTGCGCCGTTTTCCACAAGTGTGAGTATTTCGTCAAGCTTAACGCCGTCTATTGCACCGTTTCCCATTATCCCCGAAATACCATTGCCTATTTTAGCAAATTTTTTAACCATTGACAAGGGCAGGGAAACATTTACCGGATTTTGTCCCGGTTTTAAAACATTGATATTTATTTTAAGATTGCTTGTGTCAATATTAACTTTTTGAGTTTCTTTCTTTTTTTCTGTCTTTTTACCTGTAAGCAGTTCATCAGTTGTCATATCGAGAATTTCTGCAATCTTAGGTAAAAGCTGGATGTCAGGGCAAGAAATGTCATTCTCCCATTTTGAAACTGCCTGCGCGGTAACATCAAGCATCTGAGAAAATTCTTCCTGTGTGTAACCCTTTGCTTTTCTTCCTTGTGCAATTCGTGAACCGATTGTATTTGCGTTTTCAAATTCTTCAATAATAGGTTCGTTTACGATTTCCTGCATAGGTTCTTCGTTAGAATTGTTTTTCTTTTTACTGAATATAGACATTGTTCATTCTCCTTTTGGTATTTTTACCATTTATTGTATCTTCATTTTAACTTTTGCGGAACAAAATATGAAGATAACAAAGGTTGAAACACGTAAAATCCAATAAACTGTTAGTTGTTTTTTCTGAAAATACTATAAACTAATGGTTGAATACAGTATTTTTATTGATTTTTTAATGACATAGCGCGCTGAATGTTTCTTTCTGCATCGCGTTTTGCTTCTGTTTCTCGCTTGTCATAATTCTTTTTACCTTTGCAAAGACCAACAAGCATTTTTGCTTTTCCTCGTTCGTTAAAATAAACTGAAAGGGGAATGAGGGCACAGCCCTGTTGCTTTACCTCACCCATAAGCTTCATTATTTCTTTTTTGTGCATTAAAAGACGCTTTGGTCTTAAAGGGTCACGATTGAAACGATTGCCCATTTCGTAAGGTGAAATATGCACACCATTTGCAAGCATTTCACCGTTTACAACGTTGCACCAGGAATCCTTAAGGTTAAGCTTGCCCGCACGGATTGATTTTATCTCCGTTCCGAAAAGCTCAATGCCTGCTTCATAGGTTTCAAGAACAAAGTAGTCATGGTAAGCTTTTTTGTTCTGTGCAACGGTTTTATTCTCTTGTTTTGCCATAACTACTCCTTTCTAAAAGTGGCAAGTTGAAAGTGGCAAGTGGCAAGTTTCGGGACCTGCGGTCGGAAATTATAATTATAATATTCGGAAGCGAAGCTTCCCCTTAATTTTCCACTTTCCATTTTAAATTTTCAATTCAATTACGTATTACGTATTAAGCATTACGAATTATAATTCGCTTCTGCCTGCCAACGCTCTCATAAGTGTAACGTCATCGGCATATTCAATATCTGCTCCAACAGGAATGCCGTAGGCAAGCCTTGTTACCTTAACGCCGAAGGGCTTAACGAGCTTGCTGATATACATAGCAGTTGTGTCGCCCTCAATGGTGGGGTTTGTTGCCATAATAAGCTCTGTAATCTCACCGCTTGCGGCTCTTTCAACGAGACTTTTTATTGTAAGCTGTTCGGGGCCGATACCGTTCATTGGGGAAATAACTCCGTGGAGAACATGATAAACACCACTGAAATCCCTTGTTCGTTCCATTGCAAGAACATCCTTAGGTTCTTCCACAACGCAAACAGTAGCTTTATCTCTGTTAACGCTTTCGCATATAGGGCAAAGCTCGTTTTCTGTTAAGTTGTGACAAAGAGAACAACGATGAATTTTTGTGTGAGCATTGATTATTGCTTCTGAAAACTCTTTTGCTTCTTCGTCTGTTAAATCAAGCACATGAAAAGCCATTCTCTGAGCAGTTTTTCTGCCTATTGACGGCATTTTCTGAAACTGCTCGATTAACTTTTCAAGGGCAACAACATCGTATGCCATATCAGAAACCTAAGCCTGCGGGAAGACCCATACCGCTTGTTGCACTACCCATTCTCTGCTCCATAGTATCTGCTGCCTTGCGGATTGCTTCGTTAGTTGCAGCAATAATCATATCGGAAAGAATTTCAACATCCTCAGGGTCAACAACATCAGGCTGAATTTTAACGTCAAGAACCTCGTGTTTTCCGTTAACTGTAACTTCAACAGCTCCGCCGCCTGCACTTGCAGAAAATTCGGAATTTTCAACCTCTTCCTGAATACGAGCCATTTCGTTCTGCATATCCTGGATTTTTTTCATCATTGCTGCCTGGGAGTTTCCGCCCTGATTAGGAATTCTTGCTTTCATTTTATTCTACCATCCTTTTTCGTAATTTATTCTTCAATAATAAAATCTATATTGTGTTTATTTAATTTTGAAAGAAAAGCGTCAATGGGCTCTGCAGTTTCGTCTGCAGCAGGGGAAGAGCCGTCATTATAAATCATTGGTTTAAGCTTTTCGCCTGTTGCTCTCATAAGTGCTTCTGCAATTGCATCAGCGTGCATTTTCTGCTTGAACATCTGGCTGAAGGCAGTGTTCTTCGCTTTTATAAAGACTGTGTTACCTGCTCGATAAGCGGATGAACCGATGAGCATGGGGTATAAGGGTCTGTTTATTTTGGAAAGCTGATTTAATGTGTTTTCCCAAGCGGCAAAGGGTACTGCGTTATCTGTATCTGTAACAATACCTGTATCAACCTTTTGCAGTTGAGGTGCAGGTTGGGAAATTAATTTTTCTTCAACTACCTTTTCAGGAGCTTTTTCCTGAGGAGTTTCGGGAGCGAAATCCTCAAAAACGGGTGGCTCGTCAAAGGGGAGTTCTTCAACGGGAATTATCTCAGGTTCTTCAACCTGAACGGGTGCAACCTCTTTAACCTCTTCAGCTACCTTTACCGGAACAGGCTCTTCTATAACAGGTGCAGGCTTTGGTGCATCTGCAACTGTTACCGAAACACCTTGTGCTTTAAGAAGCATCAGTTGTGCTTCAAGCTCGTCAAGTCTGCGGATAACTGCCGCATTATCTGTTGAAAGAGCGGGGGAGCAAAGTCTTATAAGAGTTGTTTCTGTCTGTGCTCTCTGATGTGAACTGTATTTTAACTGCGAAGCCTCACGGCAAAGTGTTTCCATTATATGAAGAATTGTACCGTAAGTCATTTTATCGGCATTTTCTTTATAACGCTGAAGCTCGTCAGGGGTGCTGACAATAAACTTTTCAGGATTTCTTGTGGTTTTAGCCATCATAATATTCCTGAAATGGTTAACAAGCTCACTCATAAGTCTTTCCATATCGCAGGAAGAGGAATGAAGCCTGTCAATTATATTGAGAACTGCAGGACTGTCCTGATTTAAAAGTGCATCGGAAATTTCAAATAAATAATCCTTGCCAAGAAGACCTGCGGCATTACCTACCGTATTGACAGTAATAGGTTCATTATAGCCTGCACATTGGTCGAGAATTGAAAGAGCATCTCTCAATGCACCATCAGAAATTCTCGCAATAAGAAGTGCCGCATCATCTGATAACTGCAGATTTTCATTTTCTGCAACTGTCATAAGTCTTGCAGCAATATCTTCAGGAGGAATTCTTCTGAAATCAAAACGCTGACATCTTGAAAGAATGGTTGCAGGAAGCTTTTGAACCTCTGTGGTTGCAAGAATAAATAAAACGTGTTCGGGAGGTTCTTCAAGAGTTTTCAGAAGGGCATTGAATGCACCTGTTGAAAGCATATGAACCTCGTCGATGATATAAACTCTGTATTTTGCGGCGGCAGGAGTGAAGTTGACCTCATCTCTTAAATCACGGATGTTATCAACACTGTTGTTACTAGCAGCGTCGATTTCCGTAACATCAAGAATTGAGCCGTCATCAATACCTTTACAGATTCGGCATTCATTACAAGGACTGCCGTTCTGGGGGTTAAGGCAGTTAACTGCCTTTGCAAGAATTTTTGCACAGGTAGTCTTACCGGTACCTCTTGAACCGGTAAAAAGATAAGCGTGGGAGAGTCTGCCGGTAGAAATCTCGTTCATAAGAGTTTCTGTAATATGGTTCTGACCTGAAACATCCGAGAAAACCTGCGGTCTCCATTTTCTGTATAAAGCTCTGTACAAAGTGTTCACTCCTTGAATAAAGTGGCAAGTTGCAAGTGGAAAGTGGCAAGTTTCGGGTCTGCGACGCATTGTAAAGATGCCAGTTGCCAGATGCCAGATGCCAGTGTCGGGGCGCAAAAATGCGCCATAGCAGAATTTGTAAAATTATCGCGAAGCTTTATAATGCCGCACGCAGTGCCCGACATTCTGCATTCCGCATTCCTAATTCTGCATTTTTTATTTGCAAAGCAAATAAAAACTTACGCTCCACTCGGTCATACGACGAGCAGGCGGACTGTGGCGCACAGGACGGTCCGCTTAATGCTGCTCGGTTCCCCGCCTGACATGGTTCACGGTGCCCCGTCGCACAGGACCCACCCGTCGCATGACCGAATTGAGCGTAAGTTGTTACTACATATTATATATTAATAATAAATAAAAATCAATAGAAAAGGGGAAGAAACCCGAAGAATTAACCCTCGTATTCGTCCTCATTCTCCCAGTTGTGCCAAACACCCTGAATGTCATCATTGTCATCAAACATTTCAAGCATTTTGCTCATTTTTTTCATACTCTCTTCATCTTCAAGGCGAGTATATGTCTGGGGGATATAAGCAGTTTCACTGCTCATAAATTTATAACCCTTTGCTTCAAGGTCGCTTGTAACCGCACCAAGGTCATTGGGGTCAGTACGGATTTCGAAGATTTCTTCTTCATCTGTGATGAAGTCAACAGCACCGCATTCAATAGCGTCTTCCATAAGCTTGTCTTCATCAACATCTTCTTTTTCTATGATGATTACACCGTAGTAATCAAACATAAACATAACGCAACCGGATGTACCCATATTACCACCGAACTTGTCGAAGTAGTGACGAACATCACCAGCGGTACGGTTACGGTTGTCTGTAAGTGCTTCAACAACTACCGCAATACCTGCAGGACCATAGCCCTCGTAAACGATATTTTCGTAGTTTTCAGTTGAGTTATCACCAGCAGCTTTTTTTATGATTCTTTCAATGTTTTCGTTAGGAACATTGTTTGCTTTAGCCTTTGCAATAACATCCTTTAATTTAGAGTTACCTGCAGGGTCTGGTCCGCCCTCGCGAACTGCAACTGCAATTTCTCTACCAATTTTTGTAAAGACCTTTGCTCTTGCGCCGTCAGTTTTTTCTTTCTTTCTTTTAATTGTACTCCATTTTGAATGTCCTGACATTTATAAAACTCCTTTAATAAAGAATTATAATACGATATTTAACTGCAATATATTATCATATAGATTTGTGTTTGTCAATTGAAACCTATGTATAGTTATGTAAATTTTGCCAATAATAAGAGCAAAATTAACACAATGGGGTTATTTATATGAAAAAAACTCAAAAAGTATGGAAATATTTAGTGAAATGTGGTAAAATACTTCCTAATAATTTTAGGAGTGGTTCTTTGAAATACACATTTGACTTTAAAAATATAGGTGAGGCAACTGAATTCTGTACTGTTAAGGCAGAGGGCTTTAAAACTGCATGTGCATCTGTAAGCTTTATGATTCCGCTTTCAGATGAAGCATCTGTCTTTGCTTTAATACCTAATATCCTCACTCGTTCTTCAGAAAAATATCCTACTGTTACATTGCTTGAAAAGAAACTTGCAACTCTTTACGGAGCAGAAATTTTAGCAGATGTTTCAAAAATTGGTGAAAATCAGGTTTTAAAGCTTGCTATAGCTTCTATTGATGACAGATTTGCACTTGATAACGAAAGTATTGTAACAGAATGCTGTCGTGTTCTTTTTGAATTGATTTTCAAGCCTAAATTTGTAAATGGCACTTTTGATGCTGATGAGGTTGAAAGCGAAAAGCGACTTTTGGCAGAGCAGTTGGGTGCAGAAATGAGCGATAAGAGAGCTTATGCTAAAAATCGTCTTGAAGAAATAATGTGCGAAGAAGAGCTTTATGGTATCAACAGATTAGGTACTGTTGAGGGGATAAATTCTGTAACAACAGAAGGTCTTACAGAAGCATATAAAAGAGTTTTAAAAACCGCAAAAATTCTTGTGTCGGTAAGTGCTAATGGTAGTATTGAAACAGAAAATATTAAAACTCTCTTTATGGAGTATGCAACTGGTTGTGAGAGAAAACCTGAAAAACAAGAAACTCTTTATGTAGAAAATGCAGAGGATGTTACTTATGTAAAGGAAACTGCACCCGTAAAACAGGGTAAGCTTGTTA
>JAZNTA010000084.1:0-2587 GCA_045591525.1 Acutalibacteraceae bacterium
ATCTATACCGAGCCGACAGAAGTTATTCTGAAAGACGGTAAGAAAAGAAACGGCAACCTGAAATATACAATCCGTCCCATACAGGATGCGCTTGAACATTTCTATCATGAGCAAATGCAGGAGAATGCTCTTGCAATGCAGAGAGAAAAGGTTGCAGAGATGCTTAAAGAAAGTGGACTCAAGCCGGTTCCTGCAGCATGAGTTACACGCTAAGCAAACCGCATAAATTATTTGTCGGTTTCA
Organism: Acutalibacteraceae bacterium; assembly: GCA_045591525.1. Classification (GTDB taxonomy): domain Bacteria; phylum Bacillota; class Clostridia; order Oscillospirales; family Acutalibacteraceae; genus DTU089. The sequence continues at coordinate 244 of JAZNTA010000084.1, forward strand.
ACGCCAACGCGACAGCAGGGTTGAAAACGATAATTTTGCGGTAAGGTAGTTACACCTCCCTGAAAGTTTAACATCTAATTACGCCAACGCCACAGGGAGTGTAACACCTTAAAATCGATTTTGAGTGAAACTATCCAATAGATATATCCGTGTTTGAAAATAAAACATATTCGGCAAAGGGTTTACCCTCCTCGAAAAGATACACCTCTCAAACACGGCATATCTATCGGCAATAAAACAATATAGGCGTTTGACAAGGGCTTAAGCAGGGGTGTTCGACATATAACTATTCAGGGTAAGGTAGGTACACCACCCTGAAAAGTTAATCTCTCGGACCGAAAAGAAAAGCCCTATGGTAAGCCCTTAAAATCGATTTTGAAGAACAGACCACAGCCGTGACAGAGACAGTAGCCATTTATTTTTCAATGTAATGGGTTTACCCACCCTAAAAAAATAAAACACAAATGCTTCAAACGTGACGGCACGATAAAACCATAGAATGCGATTTTGCATGCGAATACCCCTAAGATTTCAAGAAAAATCTGAGGTTAAATATCGTAGGTAATATAGTTTGACCTCTGCGAAAAAACAGATGCCGATTGCATAGAAAATTTAAGGGGTTTTGCAGCGTGTTTGAAGAAAGAAAGTCTGCGGTAAGGGGTTTACACTACCCAAGGCATAAAACCTCTTGTGCAAGGGGTTTTGCAACGCTTGTAAAGCACAGAATCGATTCTAATAGCTGATGGCAACGATGTCCCGGTAGATTTGAAGGTAAAACTTATCTCGGTAAGGTAGTTTAATCTCTCGGAAAATATATGTCCTAAAGAAACAAGTAAAACGATGAGCCTGAAGCAAGGTTAATTATATAAGCAAAATTACAGATGAACGCAGCATGAAAAAACAGGTTTTGGGGCGCCCCTTCCCGAATGAAAAATGAACGGAATAAATTGAAGCAGGATAAAGCTTGGTGCGTTATCCGCTCCAAGCCCCCTTACATCGCCGTGCGAAGCCCGGCGGAGAGTTTCTAAAATGCATCTGCTGGTGCTGTGTTGGTGTCTGTTATGCCATCTGACCGCATTGTATAAGGGTGCAGAAGGTGTAATAACAGGTGTCTTCAAAATTACAAAATTTTTTAAGATTGGAGTGTGAAATTATGAGTAAAGTTGTTATAAGAACACATTATTCTGTGGGTGGCAAATCAGTCGGCGGAGGGTTCACAAATTATATCGCAAGAAGAGACAGAGTTGACAAAACAATTAACGCAAGAAGGTCGGAGGTCTTTCCTAAATATGCTGCGGAGAGACCGGGAGTTATTACGATGGGCGAACACGGTTTATTTGGTCAGGAGGACTATGTTAATCTGCGTAAAGCCTCAGAAGAAATATATAATCATAAAGGAATCGTCTGGCAACAAGTTATATCTCTCAGACAAACTGATGCAGAAAGACTTGGATATGATACGCCGGATGCATGGAGAAATCTTCTCAGGTCAAAGCAATTTGAAATAGCGTCCTACCACAGAATTCCTGCTGAAAATATGAAATGGTACGCAGCGTTTCATAAAGAGGAAGGACACTATCATGTGCATTTTATTCTCTTCAATAAAGAACCCGGCGGCGAATTTCTTTGTGCAAGAGATTACAACAGATACAAAGACTCATTAACAAAAACTATTTTCAAAGATGAAATGAAACAAATCTATGATGAGAGACAGTCTCTTCGAGATAAAATTGTTGAGTCTGTGAAAGAAAAAATGAATGAGTTTTGTGCAGATATTGGTGAAGCTCCCGATGACTTTGCCGAACCGTTTGTTGCCTTAAAATTCTCTCTTGATGGATACACTGGCAGAAACAATTATCAATTCATTTCTCGTCAGCAAAAAGAAAAAGTTGATGCGGTTGTAAAAATCGTTTGCAAGGATGAAAACCTGCAGGATTTGTATCAACAATGGTGTCAGGTTCAGTTAGCTCTCTTGAAATATTATCGAGAGAATCCTAAAGAATGTTTTGATAGCTTGGAGAACAATCTTAATCTCCAAAGACGATTAGAAAATGTTGTTCTAAGAGCGGCCATCTATGACAATAAAAAGAATGATTTTTATACAGATAAAGAACAAGGCAGTATGCCCTACGGCGGAATTGTTTTTGCTATCTGTAAAATGTTTGAACAGTCCATTGACCATGACATCAAGGAAGGATTTACAAAATCAATTGTAGATTCAAAAGAAAGAACAAAAGAATACAGAAAAGATTCTGCGATGGGAATCCATCACGGCATGTAATAAGGAGGTGAAAATACAATGAAGAAGAACAAAAAAGTAAAGATGACTTTTAATATTGATCCC
>JAZNTA010000085.1:0-8555 GCA_045591525.1 Acutalibacteraceae bacterium
GACGGAATGAAAGCTACAAAGGACGCTCTTTCAGGAATAAAAAGCGGTATGAGTGTTGGTATATTTATAGGTCCCGAGGGTGGCTTTGACGAAAAAGAAATTGAAGCTGCCGTTGAAATAGGCGGCAAAACAATTTCTCTCGGTAAAAGAATACTCCGTACAGAAACTGCCGCAATAACTGCTGTTTCGATGTGTATGCTTTATGCGGAAACGGAATTGGGTGAAGAATAATGAAGAATTTGCCCGTTGAATTTTCCCAAAGAATGAAAAATCTTCTTGGAGAAGAATTCCCAAGCTATGAAAAAGCGGTAAACGATGTCCCTGTCAGAGCATTCAGAATTAATACCGATAAAATAAGTATTGAAGATTTTGAGAAAATTAATACATTTTCAGAAGAAAAAATTCCCTATGTAGAAAATGGTTTTTATTTTGATTATGATAAAATCGGAAATCACCCTTACCACCATGCAGGAATGATTTATGTTCAGGAGCCGGGTGCTATGGCACCTGCAGAATGTGTTGAAATTGATCCTGAATGGACTGTTCTTGATATGTGTTCCGCACCGGGTGGAAAAAGCAGTCAGTTAAGAAACAAGTTAGGTGAAAAAGGTGTTCTTGTTTCCAATGAAATTATTCCCTCAAGATGCAAAATTCTTACGGGAAATATTGAAAGATTAGGTCTTAAAAACACCGTTACTACCTGCACCGATACAGGAAAGCTTGCAAAAATTTTCCCCGATACCTTTGATTTGATTATGGTGGATGCGCCTTGCTCGGGAGAAGGTATGTTCCGAAAGGAAGATATTGCAATTGAGGAATGGAGTCCCGAAAATGTCATAAAATGTGCCGAGAGGCAAAGAGAAATATTAGAAAATGCTGCAATCTGTCTTAAAAACGGAGGCTATATTGTTTATGCCACCTGCACATTTTCTCTTGAAGAAAATGAAATGATGGTTGATTCTTTCCTTTCAGACCACCCCGAATTTGAAATTGTGAGGGTGAGAAAGGTTGTTGAAGAAAATACCGAGGACGGTATTTTCTTTGACGGCTGTAAATGTAAAAATATTTCATTTGCTCGAAGATTTTACCCTCATAAAAACAGGGGCGAAGGTCAGTTCATGGCGGTTCTTCATAATAAAAATGATTATTACGGCAGTTATGAAAAACCGAAACAGAAAACCGATAAAATTGACAAAACAGTTTTCGATTTCCTTGATGATACATTAGAGGATTATGGAAAAGAAAATGTTTTGATGCACAAGGGTACACCAATTTATTTTACTCCTGATTTTGATGTGAAAAATGTTACCGCATTTTCTGTTGGTGTAACAATTGGTGAAATAAAAAAGAATTATATTCAGCCCCATCATCAGTTTTTTATGGCTATGGGTGAATGTTTTAAACGAAAAATTGACCTGACCGCAGAAAGCGACGAGGTTAAAAAATATCTTCACGGAGAGGAGATTTCTGTTGATTGCCCGAATGGTTGGGCAGTTGTTATGGTTGATGGTTGCGCTTTAGGTGGTGCAAAGGTGTCAAACGGCAGAGCAAAAAATCATTACCCTAAAGGGTTGAGGACAAAGTAAAATACTGTGAGTGATTTTCACTCACAGTATTTTTTCAAGTTCTGCCGCTTTTCTTAAAATTTCAATAGACGGACCGGGGATTCTTCCCAAATGGTCGGGTCCCACATTTACAAGATAGTTGATACCCAATTCGTTAAGATGCTTTTTGTTTTTATAAAGCTCTTCGGGAGATTTCCAGTTATGGTCTCTGTATGAAAAGCCCCATGAATTATTGAGTGTGCAAGCAGATTCATATAAGCCGTATGGACTTGGCTTGAATCCGTCAATGCTCTGATAATTCACTTTATCAGGGTCAACCTTTGAAAGCTTTTCCCATTCTTCCTTGGTTTTTGGGATTTCATTGTCGCCTAAGGAAACATAATCATACATACCATTTCCTAAACGAGAGTTAATAAGGCAGTCAGGCTGTAATGATTTAACGGTATCATAAATAATTTTACTTTGCTTGTTGCTTAAAGTCATAGGCACATCAAACCAGGCAAGGAAGATGTCGCCGTAATTTGACATGATTTCTTTAATTTGAGGAAGAATTTTATTTTCAAAGCAAATATCAAAATTCTTTTCTTCAGGATTGGGGAAATCCCAGCTGTTGTCCCATGTAACACCCGAGCAACCCATATGGTTTGAAAGGTAACCGCCACCATGTTTTTCGTGCCAGTCAAGGTCTTGTGAGTAGTAGAAACCAAGCTTAACATCGTGCTTTGCACAAGCGTTTGCCAGGTCTTCTATTATATCTCTGCCGTAAGGTGTTGCATCAACAACATTGTATTTATCAACCATGGAATGAAAAAGAGCAAAGCCATCGTGGTGCTTTGTTGTAACAACAAAGTATTTCATTCCGCAGTCCTTTGCAAGCTTGATTATCTCATCCGCATTAAAATAAATTGGGTTAAATGCAGTTGCCAACTTTTCATATTCTTTAATAGGAATTGCAAAGTGAGAGCCAATCCATTCAGCATAATTATCACCGAATTTGCCCTTATATTCTCCACCGAGAAGAGAATAAAGACCGAAGTGCATCATCATTCCGTAACCTGCATTTTTAAAAAATTCAACATTATTCATATTTGTCACCTCGTTTATAAATTAAGTATATAAAAAACATAACATCAATGCAAGAAAAATAAATGTCAGTTAAAAGAATGTTTCTTCTAACTGACATTTTTTTATTTGTATTCTATAAAATTATATTTTTCCAAAGTCTTGAAATATTGTGAAAGCCTTTCATAAAGGGGATTTGCTTTTTCACCGAAATGCTCTTCAACGAATTTGCCGATTTCAAGAATATCCTTTTCACCGTCCATAAGAGGCCATATAAAGCTACCCATTTCGTCAAGATGAATGTAACTGATTTTCGGCTTTTTAATAAGCTTTTGCATTATTTTGTTTGCAACGCCCTTGTTTTCCATTTCGAGAGTAACATTGCCGTTTTCGTCTTTAGACCAGTTAAGCCCATCTTTGCAGATGGGCTTTTTTTCAAGATAATTTTCTGGATTTACATTTTTCTTTTTCATGCTTTTTTATCACGCTTTTTCCAAACTGTGAATTTAAGAACTGTGAGAATAATCAAAGCGAAGAGAAGTAAACCGCCAAGGTCGGAAACTGCTGAGGGAATGCCAAGCTTTGCTGAAAGGTTGAGAGCCTTGTCAACTCCGAATACTGCAAGAAGAGCAAGAACAATTCCAACAAGACCTTCACCTGCAATCATACCTGAGCAGAAGAGAATACCATCGTTAACGATTTCTTCTTTGTGCTCTGCTTTTTTGCCTTTAATCTTGTCAAGAGCAAGCCTGATAAGACCACCCACCATAATGCAAGCATTAAGCTGAACGGGAAGGTAAACACCGATTGCGAAGGGGAGAACGGGAATACCGATAAGCTCGACTGCAACTGCAATAAATACACCGATAAATACGAGAACCCAGGGTAAATCGCCGCCCATAACGCCCTCAACAATAAGCTTCATAAGAGTTGCCTGAGGAGCACCAAGCTCGTCTGAACCAAAGCCCCAAGCAGAGTCAAGAAGGTAAAGCGTACCACCGATAGCAAGAGCGGAAGCAACAACACCGATAATCTCACCAGTCTGCTGTTTTCTGGGAGTTGCACCTAAAATATAACCTGTTTTAAGGTCCTGAGATGTGTCACCTGCAATTGCAGAAACAATACAGATAATTGAACCGATTGCAATTGCACTGCACATTCCGTCAACACCGTCTGCGCCTGTAACCTTAAGAATAAGAGTTGCAATGAGAAGTGTTGCAATAGCCATACCTGAAACAGGGTTGTTACTGCTACCAACAAGGCCAACCATTCTTGAAGAAACGGTTGCAAAGAAAAAGCCGAAAATAACAATAATAAATGCACCAAGAAGTGATACGGGAATTGCAGGAATAAGCCAGATAAGAACAGTAAGAACAAGAATAGCGATAATTACTATTTTAAGGTTAATATCTCTTGCAGTACGTTCTGTTGAGGAAGCGCCCGCACCCTTCATACTCTTTAAAGCACCTGTAAAGGTTTTAACAATAAGAGGGAGAGATTTAACAAGGCTGATGATACCGCCTGCTGCAAGTGCACCTGCACCGATATAGCGGATATATGTGCTCCAGATAGCACTCGCGCCACCCTCAGCAAAAAGCTCACCGATGGGAGCTGTTCCGGGGTAAAGTATCATTTCTGAACCGAAAAGTACAATCATAGGAATAAGTACGAGCCAGCTTACGATACCACCTGCGAACATATATGAAGAAATTCTTGCACCGCAGATATAACCTACGCTCATAACAGCGGGGTAGATCTGAGTGCCGATTTCACCTGCAAAGCCTTTTACACGGAAAGAAATTTCACCGGAAACAAGTTTAAGACCGTCAATGATGAATTTGAAAAGTGCTGCAAAGCCCATACCTGCAAAAACAGTTGAAGCATTTGCACCGCCCTTTTCGCCTGCAAGAAGAACCTCTGCACAAGCAGTTCCCTCGGGGTAGGGAAGAGTGCCATGCTCTTTAACAATGAGAGCATTACGAAGGGGAATCATAAAGAAAACACCCAAAAGACCGCCGATAAGAGCTATAAGAGTGATTTCAACAAGGTCGGGCTTGTCCATTTTGCCTTCAGCTGCCCAAAGGAAAAGAGCAGGAAGCGTGAAAATAGCACCTGCTGCAAGAGATTCACCAGCGGAGCCGATAGTTTGAACTACGTTGCTTTCAAGGATTGAGTTTCTACGCATAATAATGCGGATAACACCCATAGCAATAACTGCTGCAGGGATTGATGCAGAAACAGTCATACCAACACGAAGACCGAGATAAGCGTTTGCCGCACCGAAAACAACCGCCAGAATAATACCCATAACAATGGAGGTAACTGTAATTTCAGGAGTTACCTTTTCAGCCGGAACGTACGGCTTGAAATTGTTTTTGTTGTCCATATTTTCTCCATTCTGTAATGGTTTTTAAAGAAAAATCCATCACATTAAAATAATCGTCTTATTCTATCATATTTGTTTAATAAAAACAATATAATAATTATTTCAATTTCTCCAATATTTTCAAGAGAATATTAAATACATTTTCAGTTGAAGAGATGCTTAATTTTTCATTTACCGTGTGAACATCGTAAAGAGCAGGACCTATTGAAATGCAGTCGATTCCATCAATTGCATCTGCAAAAACGCCACATTCGAGACCTGCGTGGATAGCTTCAACCTTTGGCTCTTTTGCGAAGTAGTCTTTATAAGCATCCTTGTAAATCTCACGGAGTTGGGAGTTTTCGTTATATTCCCAAGGTGGATAGTGACCGTTAGTTGCGGTTTCCCAATTGACAGAGCTAAAAAATGCCTGAAGCTTTTCTATAAGGAAAGAAAGTCCTGATTTTTTGTTGCTTCTCAAGCCGAAATGAATGGATAAAGCATCATTTTCAATTTTCAAAACACCGAGATTCAAGGATGTCTGAACAAGACCATGGATATCGGCACTCATTTCAAGAACACCATTGGGAACGCAGGTAAGAGCAAAAATCAGTTTTTCTTTTATCTCATCGCACAAAACCTTATATGATGCTTTTTCACCTATATCAAGGGTGAAATTAAATCCGCTTTCTCTGTCGGAAATTTCTGCTTTGATAATGTTGAGATATTCTTCTGCATTTTTGATAAACAAATCAATATCAGCAACGCAAAGTTCTATTGTGCATTTGTTGGGAATAGCGTTGTCCTTATCGCCGCCATTGATATTGATTATGTCAAAATCAACAGTCTGTTTGATATGATTTAAAAATCTTCCTGCAAGAGTATCTGCATTAACTCGGTTGTTGTTAATTTCAACACCCGAATGACCGCCCTTAAGACCTTTGAGAGTAATTGTAATTTTTGTGCCTTTTTTTTCTTGGTAATCAACAGATGTTTTTGCGAGAAAATGGCAACCACCTGCACAGGAAACCGTAACAGTATCGTCCTCTTCGGAGTCAAGGTTAATCATTTTTTTAGCAGAAAGGCAACTCATATCAAGCTTTCCTGCACCGATAAGACCGATTTCTTCATCAGAAGTGAAAACTGCTTCAATGGGAGGGTGGGGGATGCTGTCACTTTCAAGAATTGCAAGAATCATTGCAACAGCAATGCCGTTGTCTGCTCCCAAGGTTGTTTCTTTTGCTCTTAAGAAATCCCCATCAACAAAAAGTTCAATGCCACGATTTATAAAATCAGTAGTTGCTACTTCAGTTTTTTGGCAAACCATATCTGTGTGACCTTGAAGAATAACAGGTTCGCTGTTTTCATAGCCGGCTGTACCGTCTTTGAAAATAACAACATTATCTGCATCATCTTTTATATATTTTAAACTATGGTTTACCGCAAAGTTTTTGCAATAACGAGCCATACCGCTACAGTTACCTGAACCGCGGGGCACATCACTTATCTGCTTAAAATAATAGAATACTCTTTCAGGATTTAAATTAGTCATTGTTTTTCTCCTCAGTTTTTTCTGCAATTTGTTTTGAATATATGCAACCGCAATAATTTTGTCTGTAAAGGTTATATTCTCGTGAAAGCTCACAGGAACGCTTGTAGCCTTCTTTCTTTTTAAAATCGGAATAAAGGTAATTCACTTTATATTCTTTTTCAAGCTCACTGCCGATTTCATTAAGTAGCTGTGCGTTTTTATAAGGACTAACGGAAAGGGTGGTAGTGAAATAGTCAAAGCATTTTTCTTTGGCATATTCTGCGGTTTTCATAAGACGCAAGCGGTAGCATTTTTTACATCTTTTGTCGCCTTCGGGCAAAGCTTCAAGCCCTTTTGCAAGCTCTTCAAATTCATTATTGTCATAATCGGGAACAACTATTTCAATATCGCTGTAATTCATTTCAACAATAAGCCTTTTTAACTCTTCAAGGCGGTAGTTGAATTCGCTTTCGGGGGAAATATTGGGATTATAAAAAAATAATGTAATATTGAAATGCTCATGTAAATATTCAAGCACCGCACTTGAACAGGGAGCGCAGCAAGCGTGTAGTAAAAGTGTAGGCTTTGTATTTTCTTTTTTTATCTCCTCAAGTATTTCATCGAGGATTTTTTGATAATTAATCTTCATTTTTAAACACCTAAAATATTTCTCAACGGAATCCAAAAAACAACAATAATAAGAATTATAATATCAAGAACTTGATAAGGTGGCCTGTAATTGAATTTTCCGTTTTTTATATAGCATTTTGCAGAATTTAAATATACCCAAAAAATATAGAACATTTCAAAAGGGTAGATGTAATTATATGAAAAAGATTCAAAAATATCAAGCTGTAAAAGGCTTTGGAGTGCGTGAGTATTGCCGCAACCTGCACATCTGAAGCCTGTTATTTCATAAAAGGGACATTTAAAGCCGATTCCCGTGAAACGATAAATTAAATATATTAAAAAAGCACCAAGCAAAGCAAGAAAAGAGAATGTAACAAGACGAATAACACGTTTTTTTGTTATTTTGTCCATAGTCACACCATCCTTTGTCGCATAATACAATGATAATATAATATAAGTTCAATAAATGCAAGGTGATAAAATCACCATTTTATTACTTATTTGCCGTTTTTGCACAAAATTATGAACATTTTCCACCGAAAATTGTAGAATTTTGTTGAATTAGAAAAAATGTTATGCTATAATCAACTCAAATCAAAAGAAAGGAGTTGTAATTATGCAACTTGAAAACAGAAATATAGTTAAATGTATACTTTTGACTCTTGTAACCTGTGGCATTTACGGTATCGTTTGGGGAGTTAAAATCGCAAGAGATGCAGTTAAGGTTAAAGATGTTAATGATGATGGTCTTGTAGAAATTCTTCTTGTTTTATTCTTGCCTTTCGTTGGCTTCTTCCTTGCAGAGAGAAAGCTTAACGAGGGTTGTCAGGCTGCCGGTATCGAACATAAGGATAATTCGGTATTGTATCTTGTTCTTGGCCTTCTTGGCCTTGGTATCGTTGACTACTGCTTAATGCAGAGCGACCTTAACAAAATTGCAGATGCAGGTTATGTTTTTGCATCAGCTCCCGTAGGAGCTCCTTTTGCTCCTGAGGCACCTGTTGCTCCCGCCCAGGAAGTTCCTTTTGAAAATGTAGAAGCTGCAGAAGAAAAAACTGAAGAATAAGCTTCGAATTTTTAATCCGTCGGGTTTGTTTCTCGGCGGATTTTTTCTTTTTAAAAAACTTTTTCAAAAAAATAAAAAATTCTCTTGACATCGAAAACCTTTTGTGATATAGTAGTCAAGCATTAAGTTGCTGGTGTAGCTCAGTTGGTAGAGCAGCTGATTTGTAATCAGCAGGTCGGGGGTTCGAGTCCGTCCACCAGCTCCATTTTTTTGAATAGTGAACATGGGAGTGTTCCCGAGTGGCCAAAGGGGGCAGACTGTAAATCTGTTGGCACCGCCTTCGGTGGTTCGAATCCACCCGCTCCCACCAAAGTCAAATTATCCGAACCTTGTCAT
>JAZNTA010000086.1:0-7361 GCA_045591525.1 Acutalibacteraceae bacterium
CTGAATCTAACGCGTCTGCCAATTCCGCCACCCCTGCAAGTAGGACTTGTATTTTAACACATATATTTTTATGTGTCAATAAAACTGTCTTTTAACTTTTAAATTTCTGATTTCAGTTTATTTAATACTGTATGTTCTCGTAAATAAAGACTTGCGTGGTCAACTGTTTTGCTGTCATATTCTCCGAAAATTCCTATTGCTTTTTCGATTTCTATCCAAACAGGTTTGACCCTGTTATAAATTTCGCTTTCAGTTAATTGCCTTTCGCACTCGCCCTCAATTTCACAGATAAAATAATTGTTTACCCAAAGAGTTTCATAACAATATTCATTAACCTTAACAAAGGGCTTTATGATTTTAACCCTATAGCCTGCTTCTTCCTGAAGCTCTCTGATAACACATTCTTCGAGAGTTTCCCCATCTTCAACTCCTCCACCGGGGCTCATATAAACATCTTTTCTTTCTTCCCAGGATAAAAGTACTTTATTATCTTTAACTATTATTGCTCTGCAACCCTCTCTCTCTCTTTCGGGCGGGTCGGAATATACTTTTGCATATTGAGTTATTCTTTCAAATTTGTTTTCTGTTTTCATATTTTCACCTGTAGTATTTTAATGCTTTAATTATAACCGTTATTTAAAAAAAATCAAATTTTTTTCATCGTTGTGTGGCACAGGCAAGCCAGTGCCTTACGGTTTGAACTTACAATTCATTCTGATTCCAGTTTTCTCGTTTATATTCAACTCTACGATTCATAGGTTGACTATTTTAATTCGTTTTGTTAGCATTAATTTTGCAAGGCGGTGATACTATGACCTCGACAGACTGCGGTAAATTCATATTTGAACTAAGAAAAGAAAACAACCTTACTCAAAAGGAATTAGCAGAAAAGCTTAATGTATCTGATAAAGCGATTTCCCGATGGGAAACAGGAAAAGGGTTTCCTGATATTAACTCCCTTTTAGCATTGAGCGAGTTTTTCGGAGTTAGTGTAAACGAACTTTTAGCAGGAAAACGAATTGAAGAAGAAATGCTTACAGAAATTGCCGAAAAGAACATTATACAAGCTATTGAAACAAAAGAAAAAACAGTAAAAAAGAAAAAGCTTCAAATGATTATATTCTCCGCCATTTTCTTGATTTTACTTTTACCTGCGGCAATACCTATCTTCATTTATCTTTTTGATATGATTTTTGCTAATATATCTTTTGAAAACGGCACCGAATTTATCGGTTTAACAACTGTAGCTATCCTTATGCTTGCCTCCGGTTTTGCTATAAAAAAAGGACATATTTCTTTGTTGCACTCTTATCATTACAAAAATGTTATTGACCGCGATGGTTACTGCAAAGCAATGGGCAAAGGAATTATGTTAATGAGCGTGCCTACTTTTATTTGCAGTTTAACATCTTTATTCCCCACAATTCATTTTGTTCAGATATTGGGGACATCTGTTTTGATTATAGGCTACATAATCTGTGTAGCTTTACTTTTTAAGCACCAATACAAATACAATGGTGGATTGTTTTAATTAGCGGTACGGTCAAGACCGTACCCTACTTTGCATTTGCAGACAATTTGCACTTTGCTCTTTACATTTAATATTGAAACTCTTCTTCAATAATGATAAAATATCTATATCCTTAGTTTTCGAGGTGGCTATATGTACCCTAACCCCTTTATACCCGAACGTGCTGACCCGTATATAGTTAAAGGTCCCGACAATTTCTATTATTTTACTGCTTCTTACCCTGCGTATCTTAATGCTGATACCGGTTATGACAGAATAATTCTCCGCAAAAGCGAAACAGTTGTTGGGTTAAAAGATGCAGAAGAAAAAACAATATGGTTTGCTCATAAAAGCGGCAATATGGCAAAGCATATATGGGCACCTGAAATTCATTTCATAGGCGGAAAATGGTATATCCTTTTTACTGCAGGTGATTCTGATAATAAATGGAACATACGCCCTTATATTTTGAAGTGCAAAGGCTCTGACCCTATAAGCGACCCTTGGGAAGAAAAGGGTAAAATGCAGGCTACCGAGAATGATGATTTTTCTTTTACTGATTTCTCTCTTGATATGACTTACTTTGAAAACAATGGAAAGCACTATGTAATCTGGGCTCAGAAAGCTCCCGATTCCTCTCTTTTTATGGCAGAAATCAATCCTGACGAGCCTTGGAAATTAATTTCTCTTCCCATACTGTTAACCAAGCCCGAATACTCTTGGGAAAAGGTTCGCCATGCTGTAAATGAGGGGGCTGCTGTCTTAAAAACCAAAGAAAAAATCTTCATTTTCTTTTCTGCTTCGGGCACAGGTGAAGAATACTGTATGGGCATGCTTTTTGCAGATAAAAAAGCGAATTTAATGAACTCTTCTTCGTGGAAAAAGCTTTCCTGTCCCGTTCTTGAAACTAAAGATTTAGTTGATGAAGCAGGCCCCGGACACAACAGCTTTGTTGTTGACGAAAACGGAAAGCTTCTTGTGATTTACCACGCCCGCCCAACCTCTCACGCAGAGAAAAAATGCGGAACATTCTGCGACGAGGTTCTTTATGACCCCTGCCGTCACGCAAGAATAAAAGAAGTTAAATTTGATGAAAATAATGTGCCCATATTAAAATAATTACGAAAAGCATCATAATGGTGCTTTTCTTTTGTTTTAGAGAAATTTTGTTGAAAATTTAACACAAAAATATTGTCTTATACGCTTAATAGTGGTATACTAAAATGTAAAGATATTTTTCAAAAAGAGGTGTGTCCGGTGAAAAAAATCGACCCAACGGTTTTAAAAGAAACAGGCTATATTGCAACTATGGTTTTTATTTTCAGTCTTCTTTTGCAGTCGGTATTTTTAATAATCGGCAAATGGGATTACACCGTTCTTACAGGCAACCTTTTAGGCTTTGTTGCCGCCGTAGGAAATTTCTTTCTTATGGGGCTTACTGTTCAATCTTCCTTGGGTAAAGAGGAAAAAGATGCAAAAAATTTAATGAAGGTTTCACAATCATTGAGGCTTCTTCTTGTTTTTGTAATTGCACTTATCGGTTATCTTGTCCCCGTTTTTAACATTATTGCGGTGCTTATACCTCTGCTTTTCCCAAGAATTGCGGTAGCTTTAAGACCGATTTTTATGAAAAAGAAATAATTTCGTTCACTATATACAGAGGTGATGCGTTTGCAAACTTCAAAATTGAAATTCAAGGTGGTAGATATTTTATACATTGTTATGATGATTCTGCCCATTGTATGCGGTATAGTTCTTCAGATCCTGACAGAACCACCCTCAACGGAAATCACTATAACAGGTGCAAGAATATTCTTCACAATACCAATGCCCTTGCAGGATTTTCCTGTTACGGAATCTCAGATTAACTCCGCATTAGTGCTTATAACTCTTTTCTTCTTCTGCCGTTTTATTACTCACGGTATAAGCGAGAAAGCAGACCTTAAAAGGCAACATATTGCAGAGCTTGCAGTTGAAAAAATCGACGGTATGGTTCTTGAAAATATGGGCGAATATTTTAAAGGTTATTCACCTTTCATTCTCGCCATACTTCTTCTTTCTGCTTGCTCAAGTCTTTTATCTTTATTTGGTCTTTTCCCACCAACATCAGATATTAACATAGTCGGCGGATGGGCAATTCTCGTTTTCATTCTTATTACCTATTACAAAATGAAATGCGGACCATTGAATTATCTCAAAGGATTTACTCAGCCTGTTGCATTTTTAGCACCCATTAACTTTATCAGCGAATTTGCAACTCCTATTTCAATGTCCTTCCGTCACTACGGAAACGTTCTTTCGGGAACAGTTATTTCAACCCTTCTGGCATTTGCCCTGGGTAGTCTTTCAAACAAACTTTTAGGTTCATTACCCGGATTTTTAGCAGATATACCCATTTTCCAGGTTGGTATTCCTGCGGTGCTTTCCGTTTACTTTGATGTTTTCAGCGGATGCTTACAGGCTTTCATCTTCGCTATGCTGACAATGCTCAATGTTTCGGGCGCATTTGATTTCGAGCTATATGAAAAAAGAAGGCAGAAAAAGCTTTCAAAAAATAAATAATTTTTAAAAATAAATTTGGAGGAAATATTATGGAACTCGCACTCGGTATTATTTTAGGATGTTGCGCTCTCGGCGCAGGTTTGGCAATGATTGCAGGTATCGGCCCCGGTATCGGTGAAGGTAACGCAGTTGCAAAGGCTTGTGAAGCTATCGGTCGTCAGCCCGAAAGCAAGGGTGCTGTTACAACAACAATGCTTATGGGTTGTGCCGTTGCAGAAACAACAGGTCTTTATGCTCTTGTTATTGCAATTCTTCTTATTTTTGTTGCACCCCGACTTCTTGTTAACATTCTTGTTGAAACAATTACATCTCTTTAATTCTTAAACTGAAGAGTAAATTGGAGTAAAGCATTATGCAAACATTAGACGTTATATCAATAAATATATGGCAAATGCTTGTTTCCCTTGCTAACCTTGCAATTCTTTTCTGGCTTGTTAAGAAATTTCTTTATAAGCCCGTCAAGAAAATGCTTAAAGCCCGTCAGGATGCTATTGATGTGCAATATAGCGAAGCTGAAAATGCAAAAAGTGAGGCTTTATCGGAAAAACAAGCTTATGAAGAAAAACTGTCAGGTGCAAAAGCAGAGGCTGACGGTATCATTCAGTCTGCCGTAAATCTTGCAAAAATGAGAGAAAATGAAATTCTCGAAAAAGCCAAAAACGATGCAGATGTTATTGTTCGTCAGGCAAAAGAGGATGCAGAGCTTGAAATGACTAAGGCAGAAGAAAGCATCAAGCGTGAAATCGTTGATGTCAGCACAGCTCTTACAAGCAAAATCCTCGAACGAGAAATCAATTCTGATGACCATAAACAGATTATCGACTCTTTCATCGAAGAAATAGGTGACGGCTATGACACAAACTAATAAAGAGTATGCAGCTGCTCTTTTTTCTCTTGCAACAGAGAACAATGCCGTTGACGAATACGAAAAAAGTCTACTTGAAATCGGAAATATTTTCAAAGAAAATCCCGATTATATCAAGGTCCTCGAATCCCCTGCAATTCCCTTGTCCGAAAGAATCGCCTTTATTGACAAAGCCTTTGAAAGCACCTATACGGAATATCTTGTTTCTTTTATAAAAGTGCTTTGCGAAAACGGACATATCACGGAAATATGCAGTTGTATTGAGGCGTTTTGCGACCTTGTGAGAATTTATAAAAACCGTACTGTTGCTACGGTTTACTATGTTGAACCCCTTACCGAAGAGCAAAAAGCCGCCCTTACAGAAAAGCTTCAAAAAATAAGCGGTAAGTTTATTGAACCCGAATTTATTAAAGACGAAAGTCTTATCGGTGGTATTAAGGTTCAGATTGATGACAAAATTTTTGACGGTAGTGTTAAAAACCGTCTTAACAGAGCAAAGGGAGTGATAAGCGAATGAATAATCCCGGCGAAATCAGCAGTATTATTAAAAGCCAGATAGAAAATTATAAATCCCGAGTTGAAATGACTGAAACGGGTAAGGTTATTCTTGTTGGTGACGGCATTGCCAGAGTTTACGGTCTTTCTAATTGTATGGCTAACGAGCTTCTTGAATTTGAGGACGGCTCTTTCGGTATGGCGCAGAACCTTGAAGAAGAAACAGTTTCCGTTGCGGTTCTTTCAAACAAAAACAATATCCGCGAGGGTTCATCCGTAAAAAGAACCGGTAAGGTTCTTTCCGTACCTGTTGGCGAAAAGCTTTTAGGTAGAGTTGTTAATGCTCTCGGCGAACCCATTGACGGCAAAGGTCCAGTTCAATATAGCACAACCCGTCCTATTGAAACAGAAGCGCCCGGTATCATCGAAAGAAAAAGCGTTAGTGTACCATTGCAGACAGGTATCAAGGCTATTGACAGCATGATTCCTATCGGCAGAGGTCAGCGTGAGCTTATTATCGGTGACCGCCAGACAGGTAAAACAGAAATAGCCATTGATACAATTATCAACCAAAAAAATTCTGATGTTATTTGTATTTACGTAGCTATCGGACAAAAAAGCACATCTGTTGCACAATTAGCAAGTGAGCTTAACAAAAACGGTGCATTAGGCTATACAATTATCGTTTCCGCTTCCGCTTCGGAAAGTGCACCTCTCCAATATATAGCGCCATATAGCGGTTGCGCTATGGCAGAGTATTTCCGCGAGCAAGGCAAGGATGTTTTGATAATATATGACGATTTAAGTAAGCACGCAGTTGCATACCGTGCACTTTCTCTTCTTATACGCCGTCCTCCCGGACGAGAGGCATATCCCGGTGATGTTTTCTATCTCCACTCTCGTCTTCTTGAACGTGCGGCTTGCGTTGCAGAAGAATATGGTGGCGGTTCAATTACCGCTCTTCCCATTATTGAAACCCAGTCAGGTGACGTTTCTGCATATATTCCCACTAATGTTATTTCAATTACCGATGGACAGATTTTCCTTGAAACAGAGCTTTTCCATTCAGGCATTATGCCTGCTATTAACCCCGGTATTTCTGTTAGCCGTGTTGGTGGTTCAGCTCAGTTAAAGGGTATGAAAAAAGTTGCAGGTGAGCTTAAGCTTCTCTATTCACAGTATCGTGAATTGCAGTCCTTCGCTCAGTTTGGTAGTGACCTTGATGCAGATACCAAAGCAAGACTTGCTCTTGGTGAGCGTATTGTTGAGGTTCTTAAGCAGGGCAGAAATAACCCTGTTCGTGTTGGTTGCCAGGTTGCAATTGTTTATGCGGCAATCAAAGGCTATCTTGACAGTGTTCCCGTTTCAAAGGTTCACGAATATGAAAAAAATCTTTTCTTAAAGCTTGAAAATGAAAAGGGCGAATGGCTTAAGAGAATTGAAGCAGGTCACTATGACGAAGCTGACGAGGAAGAGCTTAAAACAGTTCTTTCAGAAATGCAGGTGTAAGCTATGGCAGGAAACACAAAAGCGCTTCGAATAAGAATAAAAAGCGTTAACTCCACCCTGCAGCTTACAAAGGCAATGGAGCTTGTGGCATCTTCGAAAATACGCCGTGCAAACGAAGGAATGCAGAAAGCGAGAGAATATACAGCTTCCTTAGAAAAATCAATTTCTCTTCTCACAAGTGAAAAAGAATGTTTAAAAAGCCCTTATATGCGCCGGACCGAAAACCCAAGAACAAAAATAATTGTTATCGCAGGTGACAGAGGTCTTGCCGGTGGCTACAATGCAAATGTTTTCAGACTTTGCAACACTTTCCCCGATGCAGAATTTATTCCCATCGGAAAACGTGCTTGTGAGAGATTTGATACAGAAATAAATTCTTCCGAGCATTTTTCTTTCAGCGATGCAGCTGCTCTTGCAGAT
>JAZNTA010000087.1:0-1809 GCA_045591525.1 Acutalibacteraceae bacterium
GTCAAGTTTACCTTCGTTGCCTTCAAATCTTTCGTCAAACTTTTCGTGAACTGCTTCATAAATTGGAAGAAGTGCTTCGTCACGAACGAGTTTGTCGTCTGTATCAAGAGCTTTCTTTACATCTTCAATGCAGAATTCTTCAATTTCTGCCATAATTTCAGGGTCTGGGTCTGATGATTCATAAGCGAACTTTGGCTTACCAACTTCATCTACGATACCCTGAATGAATTTAACAATTTTCTGATTTTCTTTATGACCTGCCATAATAGCGTCAAACATTGTATCGTCGTCGATTTCGTTTGCACCTGCTTCAATCATAGCAACAAGGTCAGCAGTAGAAGCAACTGTCAAAACAAGGTCTGACTTTGCTCTTTCTTCAAGATTTGGGTTGATAACGATTTTACCGTCAACAAGACCAACGTTTACGCCTGAAACAGGACCGTCCCAAGGAATATCTGAAATAGCGATTGCTGCTGAAACACCAATCATAGCTGTGATTTCAGGTGAGCAGTCAAGGTCAACTGACATTACAGTAGCAACTACTGAACAGTCATTTCTAAGGTCTTTTGGGAAAAGAGGACGGATAGGTCTGTCGATACAACGAGATGTAAGGATAGCCTTTTCACTCGCTCTGCCTTCTCTTCTCTGGAAAGAACCAGGAATACGACCTACTGAGTACATTTTTTCTTCATAATCAACTGAAAGTGGGAAGAAATCCACACCTTCTCTTGGTTTTGCAGAAGCTGTAACTGTACAAAGAACTTCTGTTTCACCGTAACGAGCCATAACAGCTGCGTTAGCAAGACCGGCCATCTTGCCTGTTTCAAGAGTCAATTTTCTGCCTGCGAGTTCAGTTTCCCAAACTTTAAAATTCTTGAAAAACATAATTTTTACCTTCCTTTTCTTTTTGTTTTTTGTAACCGCTGATTAAATCATGTTGCGATTATCAGCGAGATAGTTTTTTGTCAGAACCGTCAAAAAACGCAGGCAATACTTTGTGTATTAACGAGTATTTTGGACGAGTTATGACGGAAAATTAGCCGCTGAGAATTGTGACTTTGATTTAGTCAGTGGTTACCACTGAGGCAAAAACCTGTTTAGCAATAAATACAACCTTCAAATAAATTTAAAAGCTCTATTTACCGCTAAAACCTTAAATTTTCGCCTCAGAAGTTAATGCCTTTAAATGCATTTTAAGGCAGATAAGCTTTCACCTATCTGCCTTAATTTGTTTTGATTACTTACGAAGACCAAGTCTTGCAACGATTGAACGGTATCTTTCGATATCCTTCTTCTGAAGGTATGCGAGAAGATTTCTTCTACGACCAACCATCTTAAGAAGACCACGACGAGAGTGATGGTCCTTCTTGTTAACCTTAAGGTGCTCAGTTAAATCGTTAATTCTCTTTGTGAGAACAGCAATCTGAACCTCAGGAGAACCTGTGTCGCCTTCGTGAGCAGCGTATTCAGCCATAATAGCCTGCTTTTCTGCCTGTGTCATTGTCAATTCACCTCATTTTAATAGAATAAATTCAACTCAAATGCCCCAGATGAAAGTAGGTGAAACACTCTACGAGTTTGCTCAATCACCCGAGTGCACAGAGCTAGCCTTGATAGTATAACACAAGACTATTCAAAAATCATGAGTTTTTGACAATATTATTTTTGACACAATTAATTGAATAATTCAAAAACATTATGGGTACTTGAATACAACGATAGATTCTTGGTCAGCAGTAAATGTAAAACGAACTCTGTAATCATTAAATGGATTGACTAATTTAGTTTTAGACAAGGAAACAAACACAT